>OMIZ01000137.1 GCA_900299235.1 Actinomycetota bacterium | reverse complement strand
GCCGTGTTCGGCTAGGCGGCGGACGACCTCAACGCCAGCGAGCACGTTCAGACAGCCATCGAGCCAGCCCCCATTCGGCACCGAGTCGATGTGCCCGCCGATGAGCAACGCGTTCTCGCGTCCCTCCCCGAGCGTGAACCACTGATTGCCCGCCGCGTCGATCTCCTCGACGACGGGGACACCTTCGAAACGCTCCCGCAGCCACACGCGGGCACGCTCCCAGGTCTCCGTCCAGGCCACGCGCTGCGCACCGTTCTCGTCACCGGTGAGCCGCTGAAGCTCGCGGAGTTCATCGACGGTGCGCTGCGGGTTCAGAGGCACGCCGAGAATCTAACACTGGCTCGCGCAGCACCACACGAGGGCCACGGTGTGATAAACCCCGTCCCCATGTCGTCTGGTGCCGCGAACGCGGCTTCGGTGCAACGGAGCACCGCAGCCCGCGTGACCTGGCGCTCCCGTCTAGGCGGGGCGGCGCACCGCGCCGGGATGATCTCTCTGGCGATCGTCGCGCTCGCCGCGCTGTACGAGGGCTACGACGGGCTGTGGCGCGCGACCGACTGGACGTGGCCCTTCCACGCCGACGACACAACCCTGCCGCACCTCTGGACGATCTTCAGGGCGTTCGCCGACCCCGCGCAGGTCAACCAGCCATTGCTCTTCTCGGTGCTGCTCCATAAGGCCCTCTTCACCGCAAAGGAGGCGTTTGCGGGTTTCGTCCTCGGCGCCGTGTTCGGCTTCGCGCTTGGCGCCGCGCTCGCCCATTCGAAGCTCTTGCAGCGCGGCTTCCTACCGTACATCGTCGGAAGCCAGACAATCCCGATTCTCGCGATCGCACCGATGGTTGTGATCTGGGTCAACCCGAAGCTTCCAGCCGGGATGCAGGGGTGGGGCGCAGTCGCAGTCATCTCTGCTTACCTGACGTTCTTCCCTGTCGCGGTGAACAGCCTCCGTGGCCTGAACTCCGCCGACCCGCGGATGCTCGAACTGATGCGCTCCTATGCCGCGAGCACGTGGACCGT
Organism: Actinomycetota bacterium; assembly: GCA_900299235.1. Taxonomy (GTDB): domain Bacteria; phylum Actinomycetota; class Thermoleophilia; order Gaiellales; family Gaiellaceae; genus PALSA-600. The sequence goes on along the minus strand of OMIZ01000137.1, from coordinate 10,123 downwards.
GCTCTGGAAGGTGCGCTTCCCCGCCTCGCTGCCCTACGTCTTCTCGGCCCTTAAGGTCGCGGCTACCGCCAGCGTGGTCGGCGCGATCATCGGCGAGTTGCCCTCCGGTCTCCAGTCAGGCCTCGGCGGCGCCATCCTCAATTTCAACCAGTACTACTCGATCGAGCCGCAGGAGCTCTGGGCGACGAACATCGTCGCCGCCGCGCTCGGAATCATCTTCTTCCTGGCCGTTCTCGGAGCTGAGAAGGCCGTCGTCCGTCGAGCCCCGGAGCGTCGCGCATGATCGAAACCACCACTCCCGTCGTCTCGGTCGCCGGGGTGACAAAGACGTTCCCGCGCGGGAACGTAACCGCCCTGCAAGACATCAACCTCGACCTCGGTGCCGGCGAGTTCATCTCGCTGATCGGGCCGTCGGGCTGTGGCAAGTCGACGTTGCTGCGCGTGATCGGCGACCTCGTCGAGCCTACGACCGGTGCGGTGACGATCAACGGCAAGTCGGCACGGGAGGCCCGCACCGACCGCGACTACGGCATCGTCTTCCAGGACGCCGTGCTCTTCGACTGGCGCACCGTCTCGAAGAACATCGAGCTGCCCCTTGAGATGCTCGGCTGGGACAAGGCAAAGCGCCGCGCCCGCGTCGAGGAGATGCTTGCGCTCGTCGAGCTCACGGGCTTCGGCGACCACCATCCCTGGCAGCTCTCAGGCGGAATGCAGCAGCGCGTCTCGATTGCCCGCGCGCTTGCCTTCGAACCGGCGCTCCTCCTGATGGACGAGCCGTTCGGCGCGCTTGACGAGATGACACGCGAGCGACTCAACCTTGAGCTGCTCTCAATCTGGCAGCAGCTTCGCTCGACCGTCGTGTTCGTCACGCACTCGATCTCTGAGGCCGTGTTCCTCTCGACGCGAGTCGTCGTGATGAGTCCGCGCCCCGGCCGCATTGCAGGCATCGTCGACATCGACCTCCCAGGCCCGCGGAGCGTGGAGACGCGTGAAGATCCGCGCTTTTTCGAGCTCGTCACCGAGGTGCGCGAGCTGCTGCGCCTGCGCGGCGAACACCTGCTCCCCGAAGAAGAGGCTGCGGCAGCCGGAGAGGACGCGTGAGCGCAGCGACCCTCACGGTTCGCTCGAGCAAAGCCGCCCGCGAATGGGCGCCTGCGCTGATCGTCGCCATCGCCGTGCTCGGCGGATGGCAAGGCGCAATCGCGGCGTTCCACATCCAACAGTTCCTGCTGCCGAAGCCGTCCAACATCGCCGCTGCACTCTGGAACGACCGCAGCACGCTCTGGCCGGCCGGGTGGTACACGTTCAAGGAGGCGCTCGGTGGGTTCGCACTCGGCTCGGTGCTCGGCATCCTCTTCGCGCTCGTCGTCGCACGGTTTCAGCGCGTCGGTGCCGCGCTAATGCCGATTGCGATCGCCGCGAACGCCGTGCCGATCATCGCGTTCGCCCCGATCTTCAACGCGTGGTTTGACCCGCTGCAGCCGACGTCAAAGATGGCGATCGCTGGCGTCCTCTGTTTCTTCCCCGTCCTCGTGAACACCCTGCGGGGCCTGCAGAGCGTACGTCCGCAGCAGATCGAACTGATGCGCGCCTATGCCGCCGGCGAGCTCGAGATCTACCGCAGGGTGCGTATCCCGACAGCCCTCCCTTACATCTTCACCTCCCTGAAAGTCGCGAGCGTCCTCGCGATGATCGGCGCCGTCGTCGGCGAGTACTTCGGTGGCTCGTTCGACGCTCTCGGCGTGCTGATCCGCTCCGACGCGCAGATCCTCGACTTCGTCACGGCCTGGGCGGGCATCGTCGTCGCCTCAGTGCTCGGAATCGCCTTGTACCTCGCGGTCGCTGTCGCCGAGCGGGTGTTCGTCCGCTGGGCCCCCGGAGGCCGCGATGTGTGAGAAGGGGGACTCGTAATCCAACGCTCAGCACGTCAGAATCACTCCTCGCTTGACCCAAAGTACGAAAGGGGAAGTCGCATGAAGAAGCGGTTCATTGCGGCGCTCGCCACAGTCGTTGTGGCTGCGTCGTTCGCGGTGGTGCTCGGAGGGGGCGCCAGCGCATCGCCGAAGCAGCAGAAGCTCACCGATGTGACGCTCCAGCTGAAGTGGGTGCCACAGGCACAGTTCGCGGGCTACTACGCCGCGTCGCTCAAGGGCTTCTACAAGGACGCCGGACTCAACGTCACGTTGAAGAACGGCGGCCCGGACATCATCCCGGAGCAGGTCGTTGCGTCGGGCCAGGCTCAGTTCGGCGTTGACTGGCTCCCGAGCCTGCTCGCCGCACGCGATAAGGGCACCGACCTCGTGAACATCGCTCAGGTGTTCGCGCGCTCGGGCATGACCCAGCTCACGTGGAAGAGCTCGGGCATCACCTCGATCGCAGGCATGAAGGGCAAGAAGGTCGCCAACTGGCTTGGCGGCAACCAGTACGAACTCTTCGCCGCGCTGACGAAGGCTGGCATGGATCCCGCGAAAAACTCGGGTGTCACGATCGTTCAGCAGCCGTTCGACATGAACCTGTTCCTGCAGGGCAAGGTCGACTCGGCCTCGGCGATGACCTACAACGAGCTCGCCCAGGTGCTTGAGACGAAGAACCCGAAGACCGGCAAGCTCTACACGCTCGCCGACCTGAACGTCCTGAAGATGCAGGACGTCGGTACGGGCATGCTCGAAGACGGCCTGTTCTCGACCGGCTCGTGGCTGAAGAGCGCCGCGAACCAGGCGATCGCCGTGAAGTTCATCGAGGCGTCGCTCAAGGGCTGGATCTACTGCCGCGATCATGCGGCTGACTGCGTCGCGATGACGCTCCAGGAAGGCCCGACCCTGCCGAAGGGTCACCAGACCTGGATGATGAACGAGATCAACAAGCTCGTCTGGCCCGCTGGGTCGGCTGGCGTTGGCGTGATGGACAAGGCGGCGTTCACCCGCACCGCTGGCATCGCGCAGCAGTTCGGCGTGATCTCGAAGGCCCCGTCGGGCGCGTACCGCACCGATCTGGCCGCGAAGGCCGTCGCCAACCTCAAGGCGGCTGGCACCGATGTCGTTGGCGCAAGCTGGACGCCCGCGACGGTGACAGTCACCGCAGGCGGCAAGTAGCACGCATCAGGGTGGTGGGGCCTCCGGGCTCCACCACCCACCCTTTACCCGCCGCGTCTTTCGTCGCCCGGTCACCCGAACTACGATTCGCGGTCGAACCTACGAGTACCGAGGAGGAGCCCCATGTCCGTTCTGATCAAGGGCGGCCGGATCGTGACCGCGGCCGACGATTACATCGCCGACATCCTGGTGGAAGGCGAGACGATCACGCTGATTGGCGCCTCTCTCGACGTCCCCGCCGACAAGGTGATTGATGCGCGCGGCAAGTACGTCCTGCCGGGCTGCATCGACCCTCACACCCATCTCGACATGCCGTTTGGTGGCACGACCACGATCGACGATGTCGAGTCGGGGCAGATCGCCGCAGCGTTCGGCGGCACGACCTGCCACGTCGACTTCTGCATCCAGCCGCAGGGCGCAACATTCGCCGAAGCGCTCGCGATGTGGCGCGAGAAGGCCGCAGGCAAGCAGGCAATCGATATGGGCTACCACATTGCCGTCACCGACCTTTCCGCCCCTGGCGCGCTCGATGAACTCGCGACATTGCCGGAGCAGGGCGTGACCTCCTACAAGCTCTTCATGGCCTACAAGGGCGCGTTGATGGTCGACGACGAGACGCTCTTCAAGACGATGGAGGTTGCTGCTGCCACTGGGGCGCTCGTGATGGTGCACGCCGAGAACGGCGATGCAATCGACGTGCTCGTGAAGAAGGCCCTTGCCGAGGGCAACACCTCGCCCGTTTACCACGCCCGAACGCGTCCGCCGGAGACGGAAGGTGAGGCGACCAACCGCGCAATCCAGCTCGCGCACGTTGCAGGCGCCCCCCTCTACGTCGTGCACGTCTCCTGCAAGGAGTCCGTGGAGCCGATCGCCCTCGCACGAGACAAGGGCTGGAACGTGTGGGGCGAAACCTGCACCCAGTACTTCTTCATCGACGAGACGTTCCTCGAGCGGCCGAACTTTGAAGGCGCGAAGTACGTCTACACGCCACCGCCGCGTGCGAAGGCAAACCAGGACGTGCTCTGGGATGCCGTACGTACGGACGTGCTCTCGGCGATCTCAACCGATCACTGCGCATTCCGCTGGGACACGCAGAAGAGCCTCGGTGCTGACGACTTCTCGAAGATTCCGAACGGCGGCCCCGGTATCGAGAACCGTCTGCAGATGATCCACGAGTTCGGCGTCCGCACCGGCAAGATCACGCTCAACCGCATGGTTGAGCTCCTGGCGACGAACCCGGCGAAGCTCTTCGGGCTCTATCCCCGCAAGGGAACGCTGGCCGTCGGATCTGACGCCGACATCGTCATCTTCGACCCGGAGAAGCAGGTGACGATCACCGCAGCCGAACAGCACTCGCGAACGGACTACAACCTCTACGAGGGAACGACCGTCACCGGCTCGCCCGACACGGTGCTCCTGCGCGGCAACGTGCTCGTCGAAAACGACGCGTACGTTGCAACACCCGGCGTCGGGACGTTCATCTCACGCGCGAAGTTCGGCGAGCAGCTCCACCGCTAGCCGTTTTTGGGCACGCGGAGCGGCCGAGCGAGGGAGTGCTCGGCCAGCCCGCGGGGAGGTATTACGTCGTGCTGAGGTGACCGGTCGCCGGCACAAGCGCCGGGAGGGAGAACCGTGTTGCGCTGCGCGTAACCGAGGAGACGGTGGAGTGGCGTCCGGTCATGGCCACAGTCTTCGCGACGAGTGCAACGCCCCCGTAACGCAGGCGTAAGGATTTCGGAAAGACGCTAGAGCGCTCGAGCGAGCGAGACCCGCAGGTCAGGCACGCGGAAGAGACCGTTGTCGAGCTTCACGGTTACGGCACGCTGCCCGTGAAGCAGCAGATCGGCCTGCTCACCGAGCAGCAGCCGCAGCGCGATCGCCGGGGTCGGAAGCACCGCCGGGCGGTGGAGCACCGAGCCGATCACCTTCGCCGCCTCGCGCTGGCGTACGAGACCTGGCGACACAGCATTCAGTGGCCCACTCAGGGACGTGTCGTCGATCGCCGCGCGGTAGACACGCACGAGATCGTCCAGGTCGATCCACGGAAACCACTGCTTGCCGCTCCCAAGCGGACCGCCCGCAAAGAGCCGGAACGGGAGCGCCATCAGCTTGATCGCCTGCGCGTCAGGCCCAACAACGAGCGCTGTACGCACCTGGACGTTGCGCACCGGAGCTTCGACTGAAGCGGCCTCCCAGGCGCTACAGACCCGGGCAAGAAACGTCGAGCCAAACGGGGTTGTCTCGTCGACGAGGCTGTCACCGCTATCCCCCGCAAAGTCGATTCCGGATGCCGAGACGAACACCTCGGGTGGGCGACGCGCGACCTTGATCGCCTCGACGAGCTTGTGGGTCGTGTCGACGCGACTCGCGAGGATCGCCTCCTTGCGACGCCGCGTCCACAACGGCCCACCGATCGGCACCCCCGCGACGTTCAGGACGGCACCAGCACCGTCAACCTCTGCGAACGCGGCATCCCACGGGGCGACGCGAGCAGGAATCTCGCGCACTGTCTCGGGTCGACGGCTCAGCACGACGACCTCATGTCCATCGCCAACGAGCGACCCTACGAGTGCGCGCCCGATGTACCCGGCTCCTCCTGCAATGACGATCTTCATCAGCGATGTTCTCCCGTAGCGTCTGCCCGTACCAACCGTGGCGACGGCCCGGCCCGAGAATCCCCCGGCAGGCCGATCCGGCCGTCACGGTACCGTGCGGAGTGTGCGTGAGCGCTGCCGAACACTCGGCCGCGATCACACGAGAAACGACTCATGGGCTTGCTGACTCTCGCCGACCTCCACGACCTCCTACTCGCACCGGCGCCAGCTGTGCTGACGACGCTGCGCGCTGACGGCACACCGCTCTGCACTCCCGTGTGGTTCCACTTCACAGGCGACGCCGTCGAAGTCGTGATCGCCAAGGGTGACGTGAAGCTCAAGCACCTCGGGCGCGATCCGCACTGCTCGCTCGTCGTGTTCGAAACGGTGCCACCCTTTCGTGGCGTCGAGTTTCGGGGCGAGGCCGAGCTGCGGATCGGTGACGTCGGCCCGACAAGGCAGGCGATCGCCCGACGCTATCTCGGCCTCGAGGAAGGCGACCGGTTCACTGAGCGCCGCTCGGGCGTTCCTGCAACCGTCTGCCGACTGCCGATCGGCACACCACGCATCTGGAGCCTGGCACGGCTACTCGATGACGACGGCGAGAGCGGCGACGAGCCAGACGACCCACCGCCGCTCCCACGCGCGTCGTAGCTCTACCGCGTCTGCGGGAACCCGAGGTCGATCTTCGAGGTCGCCGGATCAGGCCAGCGTGACGTGACGACCTTGCTGCGGGTGTAGAAGTCGATTCCCTCGGGGCCGTAGATATGACGGTCGCCGAACAGGCTCGCCTTCCAGCCACCGAACGAGTAGTAGGCGACGGGCACCGGGATCGGGACGTTGATACCGACCATGCCCGCGAGGATGTCGAACTGGAACTGGCGGGCCGCACCGCCGTCGCGCGTAAAGATCGCGACGCCATTGCCGAACGGGTTGCTGTTCACGAGGCCGACTGCCTGCTCGTAGGTGTCGACCCGCGTCACACCGAGCACCGGCCCGAAGATCTCGTCGTCGTAGTTGGCCATACCCGGCTTGACGTGATCGATCAGCGACGGGGCGAGGAAGAAGCCATCGCCGGCCGGGGCGTTTTCGCGGCCATCGACGACAACCGTCGCGCCCTCGCCGCTCGCACGCTCGACGTAGGAGGCGACCTTGTCGCGATGCTCACGCGTCACGAGCGGACCCATCTCCGACGTGGGATCCATGCCGTTACCGACCTTCACGCCGGGAATGCGTGCCTTGATCGCCTCGACGAGCTCGTCAGCGACGCCGCCAACAGCAACGACCATCGAGACCGCCATGCAGCGCTCCCCTGCCGAGCCGTAGGCAGCGGAAATTGCAGCGTCAGCGGCCATGTCGATATCGGCGTCGGGCAGAACGATCATGTGGTTCTTGGCACCGCCGAGCGCCTGACAGCGCTTGCCGCGGCTCGTCGCCGTCTCGTAGACGTACTTGGCGATCGGCGTCGATCCCACAAACGACACCGCTGCAATGTCCGGATGCTCAAGCAGCGCGTCGACTGCCACCTTGTCACCGTGAATGACGTTGAACACGCCGTCCGGCACCCCGGCCTCCTTGAGCAGCTCCGCCGTGAAGAGCGAGGCCGACGGATCCTTCTCGGACGGCTTCAGCACGAACGTGTTGCCGGTTGCGAGCGCAGGCGCCCACATCCACATGGGCACCATCGCCGGGAAGTTGAACGGCGTGATGCCCGCGACAACACCGAGCGGCTGGCGCAACGAGTACACATCGACACCGTTTGAGACCTGCTCCGACATCCCGCCCTTGAGCAGGCTCGGAAGGCCGCAGCAGAACTCGATCACCTCTAGGCCGCGCGTCACCTCACCCATTGCGTCGGACAGAACCTTGCCGTGCTCGGCCGTGAGGATCTTCGCGATGTCCTCACGGTGCGCGTGGAAGAGCTCACGGATCTTGAAGAACAGCTCGGCGCGGCGGCCAAGCGACGTCGCGCGCCAGGCCGCGGACGCAGCCTTTGCGGTCTGCACTGCGCGATCGATCTCCTCGATCGTCGCGAACGCGACCTCGCCCGTCTGCTGACCCGTCGCCGGGTTGTAGACCGCGCCGGAACGGCCCGACTGGCCCTGGTAGATCTCGCCACCGATCCAATGGTGGATCGGCTTCACAGCGGTATTCGTGTCGAGCGTCGCGCTCATAATCTCGTTCCTCCTGGCGGGTACCGCGAGAGCGTAGACGATTGCCCTCGGCCGCCACGTGCAATTGCGGCCCGCTCCTAGCGAAGCGGCCACCGAGCGCCTAGCCTGCACCGGATGGTCGATCCCACGCGCATCGCCGAGAGCCCGGGCCGTTGGCTCCCGGATGATGGCCAGACCGCGATCGTCGAGCGCCCGGGGTTCGACGTCGTCACCTTCGGCAAGAGCGCCGCGGTCGAGTCGATCAACCTCGCTCCCGATTCAGTCGCGGGAGCGGTCGCCGAGGTTCGCGCGCTCCTGCGCGAACGTGGCCTGACCAAGGTGACGTGGTGGGTGGGGCCGTCGGCCGCACCGGCGGACCTTGAAGAACGACTGCTCGCTGAGGGACTCACCCTGGATGACGAGCCAAACCTCACCCTGCTCGCGCTTGACCACCCGCCAGAGGCGGGATCCGATCTTGAGGTACGCCGCGTGACCTCGCGCGACGAACTGATCGCTGCCCTCGCCCTCGAGAGCGAGGCGTTCGGCAACTCGCCGGAGGAGACGGCCGAACGGGTGAGTCGTGGCGGCGCGGCCTGGGAGCGACTGAAAGACGACGGAACAGTGGAGCACTACGTCGCCTACCTCGAAGGACGTCCCGTCGCGTTTGGCCGGGGGGTGTTCACGCCGGAAGGCGGGCTGCTCCTTGGTGGGGCGACACTCCCCGAAGCGCGCGGCCACGGGGCGTACACCGCACTCGTCTGGGCGCGATGGAACGAGGCGGTACGACGGGGGACGCCGCGGCTGATTGTGGCGGCCGGGCCGATGTCAGGGCCGATCCTCGAACGCCTCGGATTCACTTCTAACGGAACGCTACGACTCATTGTCGATCATCTATAGGTTTTTCTTTTCCCCTCAGGGCGCTACTATCGGCCGATGGCCACTACCGAGACGAACTCAGAGCTGGGCCGCCAGATCGTCGAGGACGCAAAGCGTCACGTCCTCTATTCCTGGTCGGTACAAGACGCGATCAACCCCATTGCCGTAGCGGGTGCCGAGGGCCGCTACTTCTGGGATTACGACGGCAAGCGCTACCTCGACTTCGCATCGCAGCTCGTCAACGTTTCGATCGGCTACGGCCACCCCAAGGTCGTCGACGCGATCAAACGCCAGGCAGAGCAGCTCTGCACGATCGGCCCCCCGATGGCGACCGAATCACGCTCGCGCCTCGGCAAGCTCCTGTCCGAGGTCACCCCAGGCGATCTCTCGATGTCGTTCTTCACGAACGGTGGCGCCGAAGCCAACGAAAACGCGATCAAGCTGGCGCGGTGGTACACGGGCCGTCACAAGGTGATCGCCCGATACCGCAGCTACCACGGCGCCACGGGTGGAGCGATCACGCTCACGGGCGATCCACGGCGCTGGCCGGCCGAGCCAGGCCTGCCCGGCGTGGTGCGGATGTTCGACCCGTACACCTACCGCTGCCCGGCCGGTCACCCCGACCCGTGCCCGGTCTGCTCCGGCGGGCCGCACCTTGAGGAGATCCTCCAGTACGAAGGCGCCCACACCGTCGCCGCCGTCATCCTCGAAACGGTCACGGGAACGAACGGGATCATCCCGCCCCCACCCGGCTACCTGCAGTCGATCCGTGAAGTCTGTGACAAGTACGGCATCCTCCTGATCGCCGATGAGGTGATGGCTGGCTTCGGCCGTACAGGCAAGTGGTTCGCCGTCGACAACTACGACGTCGTCCCCGACATCCTCACGGTGGCGAAGGGGATCAACTCGGGATACGTCCCGCTCGGCGCGATGATCGTGCGCGAGCCGATCGCCCAGTGGGTTCGGTCGCAGTTCTTCGCGGGCGGCTTGACGTACTCCGGGCACCCGCTCGCGTGCGCTTCGGCAGTCGCGTCGATCGAAGCGTTTCAGGAGGAAGGGATCGTCGAGAATGCGGCCGCCATGGGCGAGGTCTTCAAGGTCGAGCTCGAGAAGCTCGCGGCGAAGCACCCGTCGATCGGCGAGGTGCGTGGCCTCGGCTGTTTCTGGGGCCTCGAGCTCGTCAAGAACCGCGAGACGCGTGAGCCACTCGTGCCGTTCAACGGCGGTGGTGAGGCTGCGAAGCCGGTTGTGACGATGGCGAAGCACGCGCTCTCGAAAGGTCTCTACCTCATGACCCACTGGAACGTGGTCATGGTCTGCCCGCCGCTGAACATCACGCGGGAAGAGCTCGACGAGGGGATCGCGATCCTCGACGACGCGCTGTCAATCGCCGACGAGTTCGTCGGCT
>OMIZ01000136.1 GCA_900299235.1 Actinomycetota bacterium | reverse complement strand
GACGACCACCACTGCGGGCATCGCGCCCGTCACGACGACCAAGCCATGAAAGGTCGGCGCGTCGCCGTCATTGCGGGCGGACGGTCGAGCGAACACGACGTTTCGATCGCATCTGCACGTTCTGTCGTGTCGGCCCTTGAAGAGGCTGGCGCCGATGTCACCGTGGTCGAGATCGGCCGCGACGGTGGCTGGGCGATCGGAACAGGTCGGGGCGAGCTCGCCCCGCGCGATAGCGCGACGCTCTCGGCGCTCTTCGGATCAGACCTTGTGCGGCTACCGAGCCGGTCTGTCGCCGAGGCTCTCGCCGAGGTCGAGGTCGTCTTTCCGGTTCTGCACGGGCCCTTCGGTGAGGACGGCACCGTTCAGGGTCTGCTTGAGCTTGCAGGTGTGCCCTACGTCGGGGCGGGAGTTGCAGCGTCAGCTGTGTGCATGGACAAGGATCTCTTCAAGGCCGTGCTCCGTGACTCGGGCATTCCCGTCGCCCAGAACGTGACATTCCGTGCGGGCGAAGCTGCCGCCAACCCATTCGGCTTCCCGGTGTTCGTGAAGCCCGCGCGACTCGGCTCGTCGGTCGGAATCTCGAAGGCACACGACGACGGCGAGTTCGCCGCAGCGGTTGCGCTCGCGTTCGCCCACGACGACAAGATCCTCGTTGAGGAGTATGTGCCCGGTATCGAGGTTGAGGTGTCGGTGCTCGGCAATCGCTCCCCGATCGCGTCGCTCCCTGGCGAGATCGTTGTCACTGGAGCCGAGTGGTACGACTACAGCGCGAAGTACGACGCGGGTGGGATGGACCTCGTCGTGCCGGCCCGCATCTCCGCGGACCAGACCGCACGCGTGCAGGAGCTTGCGGTGCGCGCGTTCATCGCCTCAGAGTGCGAAGGCATGGCTCGCGCGGACATGTTCGTACGAGACGATGGCACGGTGCTCGTGAACGAGCTCAACACGATTCCCGGCTTCACAGCGACGAGCGTGTACGCCAAGCTCTTTGCCGCATCCGGGCTGCCGTACGCCGATCTGCTTGAGCGCCTCGTTGATCTCGCGCTCGAGCGTCACGCGCGCCGCAGCACGCTTCGCTTCTAACCGGCTTCGGCGATCTTCACGACGCCCCCGGCGGGCAGTCGCGTGATCCACAGCAGGTAGTAGCGGGCGTGATGGCCGTCGAGCTCGACCCGCGTCGTACGGGACGCGACAAACGGCTCCGAATCGTCGGTGGCGAACGCGGAGGGATCGTCGCTCGCGCGGATCACAGCTTGGAACCCGGGCGTCGGCGACACGACGATCAGCTGCTTCAAGGCGCGGTGCGAGCCGGCGTCAAGCACGAGACCGACGCCGGGCTTGCCCAGGCCACCGTTCGGGAACGTATAGCGAGAGGTCTGCCAGAAGGTCGATCTCTTTCCATCGGTGGCGAGCGGGGCAGCACTGTCGTGCTCGGTCTTGTCGCCATACGGGTCATATGCGCCGATGGCATGGATGTCGCTTGCTCCCGTGAGCACCACCGTCGTTCCGCTTGCCAGCGTTGTGCTTCCGCCGCCTGTGAACACGACCGCAACGATCGTCGCGAGCGCCGCGACAATCCCACCGATCAGCAGCAGAATCGGCCAGTCGAAGCTCACTGGGGGCGAAGCATCGGGCGTGTGCGACTCTCCGCGCGAGGCGCCCTCAGGACACGCCTCAAGCGCTGCCACGAAGGCAGCCATCGTCGGAAACCGCCGCGCGGGCTCCTTCGCGAGCGCACACGCTATGACGCCAGCGAGGTCAGCCGATACGGCTGGACGGCGCTCGCGCACGTCCGGGGCAGACTCTGTCGCGTGGCGACGCGCAACCTCGTCGAACGACCCACCAGGGAAGACGACTGAGCCTGTGACGAGTTCGTACAGCACAGCGCCGAGCGCGTAGACATCGGCGCGTGGGTCGACGTGCTCACCGCGAACCTGCTCGGGTGCGAGGTAGTCGCACGTGCCGAACAGACGCGCCTCCGGACGACCATCGCCCGCGATGCCAAAGTCGGTGATCTTGGCGACGCCAGAGGTGTGCAGGAGCACGTTCTGCGGCTTGACGTCACGGTGGATCACACCCCGCTCGTGGGCGGCACCAAGCCCGGCCGCGATGTCCCGGGCTATCGCAACGGCCTCGGCGGGCAGGAGGCTGCCGCGACGGCGCAGCAGCTCCCTGAGCGTCTCGCCCGGCACGAGCTCGAGGACGATGAACTCGTCAACGTCGGTCGAGCCGCGGTCGATGACGGTCACGAGATTTGGGTGGACGAGCCCGGCGACGCGACGAGCCTCATCACGGAAGCGCGCGACAGCTTCGGGGTCGTCGCGCAGCTTCGGCTCGAGAATCTTGACCGCGACGTGGCGGCCGAGATCGTGGTCGAGCGCGCGGTACACGCGCGCCATGCCACCTTGGCCAAGCAGCTCTTCGAGCTCGTATCGGCCCGCGAGGAGCTCGCCGGCACTCATCTCGTCCGTCGCTCGCCCGCGCTAGGCGAGCGCAGCGCCGAGGGCGTCTTCCCAGACGTCCAGCGCCTCGGTGAGCTCGGCATCGGTGATCACGAGCGGTACGAGCACACGGATGACATTGCTGTAGAGCCCGCAGGTGAGGAGCAATAGGCCTGCTGCCGTCGCGTTCTCGACCACGCGCGCGGCGAGTTCAGGCGCTGGCTCCTTCGTGTGCGGATCGCGCACGAACTCGAGTGCGAGCATCGATCCCAGACCGCGCACATCGCCGACCTGTGGGTAGCGCGCCTGCCACGCGAGCATGCGCGAGCGCATCGTCTCGCCGATCGCCGTCGACCGCTCAAGCAGTCCCTCATCCTCGATCACATCGAGCACGGCGAGCGCCGCTGCCTGCGTCACAGGGTTTCCGACGTACGTACCACCGACAGCACTTGGCCCGGGTGCGTCCATGATCTCGGCGGTGCCGATCACGCCAGAGAGCGGCAGGCCCGCAGCAATCGACTTCGCGACGGTGACGAGGTCGGCCTCGACCCCGTAGTGCTCCATCGCAAACATCTTCCCGGTACGACCGAAACCGCTCTGTACCTCGTCAGCGATCAGGACGATGCCGTTGTCGTCGCACAGCTTGCGAAGCCCCTCGACGAACGCCTGAGGCGCCGGAACGAAGCCCCCTTCACCCTGCTGCGGCTCAAAGATGATTGCGGCGACGCTCTCGACAGCGATCTGGGTGAGCAGCGCCTTCTCGATCGCCGCGAGGGCTGCGTCAGCCGACACTCCGCGGTACTCGTACGGGAATGGCACGCGGTAGACCTCAGGTGCAAACGGCCCGAACCCTGCCTTGTACGGGTGCGTCTTTGACGTCAGCGACAGCGACATCATCGAGCGGCCGTGGAACGCACCTTCGAACGCGATGATCGCCTGGCGGCCCGTGTATGCGCGTGCGAACTTGACCGCGTTCTCAACTGCTTCGGTACCTGCATTGAAGAACGCTGCCTTCGCGGTGCCACGAACCGGCGCGAGCGCGTTCAGCCGTTCAGCGAGCGCCGCGTAGACCTCATATGGGATGACGGTGAAGTCGGTGTGCCCGAAATGCTCAAGCTGCTCCTGAGCCGCGGAGACGACCTTGCCGTGCGAGTGACCGACGTTCAGGCAGCCGATGCCGCCGGTGAAGTCGATGAACGTGTTGCCGTCGAGGTCGGTCAGCGTTGCGCCACGCCCATCCTCGATCACGAGCGGAAACGTGATCGCAAGCGGGGCAGCAACCGCTGCTGCGATCCGATCGAGCACCGCCTGTGAGCGTGGCCCCGGGAGTGCTGTCTGAATGTCGATCGCGCGCGTCGTTGCCATGTAGATCAGCCTACCGAGCGCGCGCATCGCGTGGGCCAGAAGCCTCTGGCGCCGTCTGGCAGACAGACGTGCGAGAATCGCGGGCGTGGTACTGCCCGACCGCACCATCGAGCGCCTGATCGGCGAAGGCCGGATCGTCATCGATCCGTACGATCCCGCGCTGCTTCAGCCGTCGAGTGTCGACGTACGCGTCGACCGCTTCTTCCGGGTATTCCGAAACAACCTCTACCCGTACATCGACGTGAAAGAGGAGCAGCCCGACCTCACCGAGCTCGTCGAGATCAACGACGAGCCGTTCATCCTGCACCCCGGCGAGTTCGTGCTCGGCTCAACGCTTGAGCGCGTCGCGCTCCCCGACGACCTTGTTGCACGCCTCGAAGGGAAGAGCTCGCTCGGACGACTGGGCCTCCTGATCCACTCGACCGCGGGCTTCATCGACCCCGGGTTCGACGGCCACGTGACGCTTGAGCTTTCGAACGTCGCGAACCTCCCGATCACGATCTACAACGGGATGAAGATCGGGCAGCTCTCATTCATGCAGCTCGTCGAGCCAGCCGCGAAGCCCTACGGCTCCGGAGCGCTTGGTTCCAAGTACCAGGGGCAGCGCGGCCCCACACCGAGTCGGTACTTCAAGAACTTCGAGTAGCTGGATTGGCGACGCTCCCGGTGACGCGGGCGTGCCCTTAATCGACGAGAGCCCCGTCTCCGGGGCCCTCGTACCGGCCAAACTGATGGTCGGGCGTTAGCCGAGCGAGCTGATCAGCGAGTCGATCGCGCTCTTGACCTCGTTCAGCTTCGCGAGCTTCTTTGCGTCGGTCGTGCTCGCGATGCGCGCCGTAACCTTCGCTTCGAAGTCATTGAGCTTCCCGATGAGCGTGGCCTTGCGCTCGGTGCACTTCGGGTTCGGATGGGCGGCGCAGCGGGCCGAGAACTTGCTGGCGCGATCCTGGAGCTGCGCGAGGTGATCTGCGAGACCGCCCTTAGCGCCAGCCTGACCAGCCTGGCCCTTGCCGCCACCCTGCCCGGGAGCTGTCGCCGTCGTCGTTGTGGAGGTCGTCGTTGTCGCGGTGGTCGTCGTTGTCGGTGAATCAGCGGCAAACGACGCTGCGCTGAACGCGAGAGCTGCGACGAGAGCGAGTGCTGCAGTGAGCTTCTTCATGGCGGGGAACCTTTCCGTGGAGAGGGGAGCAAGCGGGGTGCTGGCTCCCTCTGCGTGATCGCACTCTCTCTCCGGTCCGCCAGCGGCACGCAAGGTGAACGTAAGCGCTGTGTAAAACGACACCGGTGGCAAAAAGAGAGAGGGCCGCTTGTGGCGGCCCTCAATCCGGTAACGAGCTGATATTTCGCAGGAGCGCTCTCCGGCCGAACACAGCACTCGCTGGTATTGGCTGGCTGCATCAGCGGCGCGGTAAACGCGACTCCCCTACGCTGGCTAAGCGGTTCCCGTCAGGTCACGGGGACGCGCTCCTACGAGCTCGTACCTCCACTGCCCGTACTGGAAGACTCCATGAACCGGACCACCTCCTTTCCGCGGTTAGCGAAGAATGTAGCGACCCGATCGGCGGACATGTCGGACTTTTTGTCAGCGGTTATTTCAGCCGAGCGCGCCGGTCGCGTTCGACCGCATCACGAACGTGGCAGTCGAGGAGATGGTCGTTGACGACGCCGCAGGCCTGCATCGCGGCATAGGCGGTCGTCGGCCCGACGAAGCGGAAGCCCGCCTTCTTGAGTGCCTTCGAGAGCGCCGTCGATTCGGGTGTCACGGAAGGCCAGCCATCCCACGACGCTGGCCCGGGGCGATCACGCTCAGCCGCATGAGCCCAGAAGAGTTCGTGCAACGGCGTCCCGGACTCGCGCAGCGCGAGCACGCCGCGGGCGTTGGCGATCGTTGCCTCGATCTTGCCGCGGTGGCGCACGATGCTGGCGTCGCCGAGAAGCCGCGTGACCTCGCGGTCACCGAAACGCGCGACCGCTTCAGGATCAAAACCGGCAAAGGCCGCTCGGAACCCCTCGCGCTTACGGAGGATCGTCAGCCACGAGAGTCCCGACTGGAAGCCCTCAAGGCAGAGCCGTTCGTACACGCCACGCTCGTCGAGGACGGGGCGCCCCCACTCGTAGTCGTGGTAGGCCTGATAGAGCGGGTCAGCCGTCTGCCAGCAGCGAACGGGCTCGACGCTCACCTAGTCGACGGAGATCTTCACGACGCCGTCCTCGACGGAGACGGGGAAGACCTTGGCCGGCTGAAAGGCAGGAAGCGTGAGCGCTTTGCCCGTGCGCAGATCAAACTTCGCGCCGTGACGCGGGCAGTAGACCGCGCACTCGTCCGCATCCCAGTCACCCTCGCAAAGCGGGCCGTCATCATGGGTGCAGCGATCCTCGATTGCGAAGAGCTCGCCATCGCAGTTGTAGACACCGATCGCTTCCACGCCTGAGAAGACGACCTTCACCTGCCCCGGTGGCAGCTCCGAGAGCGGCCCGACAACGATCTCGCCCATCGTTAGCTGATGTTCAGGCCCGCCCACTCGTCAGGCAGATCGGTGCCCTTCGAGCGATGGAGCGCGACCTTCATCACGCCAAGACCGAGGATCGCGCACTTCATGCGCACAGGGGTGAGCGGGATACCGATCTCTTCAAGCAGCTCCTCCTTCGGAAGCGCTGCGAGCTCGCTGATCTTCTTGCCACGAACGCGCTCGGTGAGCATTGAGGTCGCTGCCTGCGAGATCGCACAACCGCGGCCTTCGAAGCCGACATCGGCGACAGTCTCGCCGTCTTCCTCGAACCGAAACGAGATCGCGACCTCGTCACCGCACAGCGGGTTCTGCCCTTCAGCGTGAGCGTCGTTCGGATCGAGCATCCCGTGGTTGCGGGGGTTCTTGTAGTGATCGAGGATCACTTCGCGGTACATCTGTTCGAATTCGCTCACGCGAACATCTCCTGGGCTCGACGGATACCAGCTGCGAGCCGGTCGACCTCGTCGGCGGTGTTGTAGAGGTAAAAGCTGGCGCGGTTGGTGGCGCTCACACCGAGCTTGCGCATCAACGGCTGGCAGCAATGGTGGCCGGCGCGAATCGCAATACCGTCGAGGTCGAGCACCTGAGCCACGTCGTGGGGATGCACGAACTCACCCGTGGCGGTGAAGACGTTGAAGCTGACGATGCCCGCACGCTTGTCGGCTGGCGGGCCGTACAGCTCAACACCCGGCAGCTCGCCGAGCAGCCCAAGCGCGTAGGCAGCGAGGCGGTGCTCATGGGCTTCGATCGCATCGAGGCCGACCGACTGGAGGTAGTCGACCGCCGCGCCCAGACCAACGGCCTCGGCCATCGGAGCGGTGCCAGCCTCGAACTTGGCGGGAAGGTCGGCCCAGGTCGTCTCCTGGTCGCCCACGTGGCGGATCATGTGGCCGCCGAAGAGGAAGGGCGGCATCGCGTGCAGCAACTCGCTGCGGCCCCACAGGAAGCCGATGCCGCTCGGCCCAACCATCTTGTGGCCAGAGACGGCGATGAAGTCGGCACCGAGGGTCTGCACGTCGATCGTACGGTGGGGTGCAGCCTGGGCGGCATCGACAAAGCAGATCGCGCCGTGCGCATGCGCCCACGCCGAGATCCGGCCGATGTCGTTGATCGTGCCGAGCGAGTTCGAGACGTAGCCGGTCGCGACGACCTTCACGTTCGCATCGGCCAAGCCGTCGAGCGCGTCGAGGTCGAGCTCTCCGCCCTCACCAAGCGGGATGAACGCAAAGCGCGCCCCCGTGCGCTTCGCGATCGACTGCCACGGTACGAAGTTCGAGTGGTGCTCAAGCTCCGTCGCGAGCACGGTGTCGCCTGGGCCAAGGTTCTCGAGTCCCCACGCGTAGGCGACGAGGTTGATCGCCTCGGTCGCGTTGCGGACGAAGATGATCTCACGCTCGGTAGGGGCGTTCACGAAGCCGCGAACCTTCTCACGCGCGAGCTCAAGCGCGATCGTCGCGCGCTCGCCAAGCTCGTAGACGCCGCGATGCACGTTCGCGTACGAGGTCTCGTAGAAGTGCGTCATCGCGTCGAGCACCTGCCGCGGCTTCTGCGCACTTGCAGCCGAATCGAGGAACGCCAACGGGCGCCCATGGAACTCCTGCTCGAAGATCGGGAAGTCGGCGCGCAACGCGTGCGCGTCGAGCGTTGAAACCTCGCTCACAGCCACACGTCTACTGTACCGCCCTTATGAGGCCTGCCATCGGCGCAGGCCCGGCCCGCAGCCTCTAGATTGGAAGCCATGAGCGAGTACGTGTATTCGATGTACAAGGTCAACAAGTTCTACGGGCCTGAACGGCACATCCTTCAGGACATCACCCTGTCGTTTCTGAAGGGTGCGAAGATCGGCGTGCTTGGCCCAAACGGCGCCGGGAAGTCGACGATCTTGCGGATCATGGCCGGCCTCGAAGAGACCTCAAGCGGCGAGGCGACGCTCACGCCAGGCTGCACCGTTGGGCTGCTCCTTCAGGAGCCCGAGCTCGACCCGAAGAAGAACGTGCGCGAGAACGTCGAGGACGGCGTGCGCGAGCAACGCGACCTCCTCGATCGCTTCAACGAGATCTCCGCGAAATTTGCTGAGCCCGACGTCGACTTTGACGAGCTCCTTGCCGAGCAGGCGAAGGTGCAGGAGGAGATCGATCGCCGCGACCTCTGGTCGCTCGATCAGACCCTCGACCGCGCGATGGACGCGCTCCGGTTGCCGGACGGTGACCGTGACGTCGAGTCACTCTCCGGCGGCGAGCGCCGCCGCGTTGCCCTCTGCCGGTTGCTGCTTTCGGCCCCGGATTTGCTGCTCCTCGACGAGCCAACCAACCACCTCGACGCCGAGTCGGTCTACTGGCTTGAGCGCTTCCTGGCCGAATACAAGGGCGCCGTGATCGCCGTCACCCACGATCGCTACTTCCTCGACAACGTCGCCGGCTGGATCCTTGAGATCGACCGCGGCAAAGGCATCCCGTTTGAGGGCAACTACTCCTCGTGGCTCGTGCAGAAGCAGCAGCGCCTGATGCTTGAGGAGAAGCAGGAATCGGCACGCCGCCGTACGCTTGCGCGCGAGCTCGAGTGGGTGCAGATGAGCCCGAAGGCACGGCACGCGAAGTCCAAGGCGCGCCTGTCGGCCTACGAGAAGCTCCTCGCCGACGAACAACAGATCAAGCTCGACAAGGTTGAGATCCACATTCCGCCCGGCCCGCGCCTTGGCGACGTCGTGATCGAGGCGAAGGGCCTGACCAAGGGCTTCGGCGAACGCCTCCTCTTCGAGGATCTCTCGTTCAACCTGCCGCCCGCAGGAATCGTTGGCGTGATCGGCCCGAATGGTGCCGGCAAGACAACGCTCTTCCGGATGATCGCCGGGCAAGAGGAGCCGGACTCAGGGGCGATCCGCCTGGGCGACACCGTCCAGCTCGCCTACGTCGATCAGTCCCGCGCCGACCTCGACCCGAAGAAGACGGTGTGGCAGGAGATCAGCGGCGGGCTCGACATCATCGAGCTCGGCAAGAAGGAGATCAACTCGCGCCAGTACACCTCGTGGTTCAACTTCCGCGGCGGTGACCAGCAGAAGCCCGTCGGCCAGCTGTCAGGTGGAGAGCGCAACCGGGTGCACCTCGCGAAGCTGCTGCGCAGCGGCGGCAACGTCCTGCTCCTCGACGAGCCGACCAACGATCTCGACGTCGACACACTGCGCGCGCTTGAAGACGCTCTGCTCGACTTCGCAGGCTGCGCCGTCGTCATCACCCATGATCGCTGGTTCCTCGATCGGGTCGCGACGCACATTCTCTCGTTCGAGGGCGATTCCGTTGTCACGTGGTTCGAAGGCGGCTTCAGCGACTACGCCGCATGGGTCACCGAAACGCGCGGCGCCGACGCGCTCGAACCGCACCGGATCAAGTACAAGCCACTTGTTCGCAAGTAGCGAGCTCCGTCTAGGCTTTCGGCATGGCTGCGCTTGAGACTGAAAACGGCGACGTTGTGGTCCGGCTTTCACGGCTTGAGAAGCTCGGTGCGTTCCGCCTCTCCGATCCGCGCGCGCCGCTCGCGAACGTCACCGAGATCCGTGCCGTCGAGAACGGCTGGAGCGAGGTGCGGGGTCTACGTTGCCCTGGCACCGGCCTTCCCGGCGTGATCATGCTTGGCACCACGCGCCGACGCGGCGGCAAAGACTTCGACGCGATCTATCGCCGTGGGCTCGCTGTTGTCGTCGAGTTCAACGGCGCCAAGTGGGGACGCTTCGCGATCTCCCACGAAGACGCGTGGCGGATGGCCGCCAAGCTGCAGCAAGAGCTTCCCGAGTAGCTCGCCCGCTGCCGAGGCGCTTAGGAGCTAAGCGCCTGCGACTGATACGGGAAGAGCGGGAACGACCGCTTCGCGCGCGGCGGCACGATGTAGTTCGCGCGGCGCAGGACAAACATGAACTCGTTGATCCCGTTATTCGTCGTCGCGGTGATCGACGGGTTGAGACGCGGCGCATTCGTCGCGTTCATCGCCTGACGCATCGTGACGAAGTCGTCAATCGACTTCTGCACTGCGACGAAGTGCAGGCCCGCCACGCCACCGTCGACTGAGTCGAAGTCACGACGGATGATCACCGGGCCGGTCGTCGTCCGGGCACGTGCCGCTGCTTGCGCATGACCAACCATGCCGTAGGTGACGGCGTCGCTGTTTAGCGCCTCGGGCTTGCTCTGCGGATCATTCGTGAAGGCGTTCACCTGATCGGGGGTGATCTGCGGCCCGAACATCAGCTGCACGCGCTGGTTCTGCGTCATCCCGCCGTACCAGCGATCGAGCTTCAAGCGGATGTAGCTCACGTGCTGCGTCGTACCGCCCGCAAAGTCACCAGAGGTGATCGTGACGCTCTCTTCCGAGGCCTGATTCTTCACGTAGCCCGACTTGAACCCCATGAAGAGCGGCGAGCTTGCCGGAACGACACCGCCGGCAGGAATACCTGTGACGTTCGCCTGATGCGCGGCGGGGATGCCGTCACCGGCAAAGCCGGTGCGCGTCTCGCGCCAGCGGAAGATCCCGCTGAGATCGGCCTTGGCGCCACCTGGCAGCGGAGCACCGGCAGTGAACGCGTTCTGGATCGCGACCAGGATCTTCTCGTTGTCGCTCGCGAGATGGATGCAGACGTCGTAACCGTCGAAGATCGGGTACTCGAAGTCGGAGAGCTGCTGCGGGTGCGGAATGGGGCTCGTCACCTTCAGCACCTTCTCGAAGTAGTGCGGGCCCCACGAGACGGTGAACATCACGCCGTTGGCATTCCAGGGGTAGGTGCGCTCAACGGTGCGGAGCGCTGCCTCAAGGGTTCGTACGGACCCGACGGTCGGCGACTTCAGCACGTCGAAGAAGAGCAGTCGGTTGTACGAGGGGCCAACCGGGTTGCCACCCGCATCGTTCTTCAGTGCGGGCCACACGTGCTGGCCCGCCGGCAGCCCCTTCGGCTGCGTCCCAAGCGCGACGGTCGCCGGCTGCGCGAACTCTGCGGCGCGCGCAACCCCTTCAGTCGAGGCGACAAGGCCCGTCGCTGCAGCTGCGGCAAGGAGCCGCTTGCGCGAGAGCCGCGGGGAATCGTCGGAGGGATGCTTCTTGTCGGTCACTGGGGGCCTGACCTTTCCTGCTCGGGGAGACGATTGGTCCCGTTGTACCAGACGGCTTGTGGCTGACGACTCGTGAAGAAGTCGCCTAGAGCGACTGCGGAATACGCGACTCGAGCGCCTCGCCAAGCGCCTCGCGCACAGGCAGCAACTCGATTCGGTCGAGCACGTCCTGGAAGAAGCCACGCACGATCAGCCGCTCGGCCTCACCGCGCGAAAGACCGCGTGCCATCAGGTAGAAGACCTCGTCGCGATTCACCCGCCCGAGCGTCGCACCATGGGTGCAGCGAACATCGTTCGCCATGATCTCGAGACCTGGGATCGAGTCGGCGTGCGCCGTATCGGAGAGCAACAGGTTGCGGTTCTCCTGGTAGGCGTTCGTCTTCTGCGCATCCTTCTCGACACGAATCATTCCGCGCCACACAGCCTTCGCCGACTCCCGCAGAGCACCCTTGAACGCGAAATCGCTCTCGGTGTTCGGGGCGATGTGCTCCTGGAACGTGTCGTAGTCGAGGTGCTGGTCGCCGTCGGCGAAGTACGCGCCGGTAACGCGTGACGTCGCACCCAGGCCGTTCAGGTCGTTCTGAATCCGGATCTTTCCGCGCTTCGAACCGAAGCCACCCGCGACCCAGTCGAGTTCGGCGTCGCGCTCAACGCGCGCGTGGTGCGTCGCGAAGTGCCACGTCTCACGCGAGAGGTTCTGCACCGAGACGTATTCGAGCTTCGCCGACTGCTCCACATACAGCTCAACAGCCGCATTCGTGTAGGCCGAAAGGTCGGGAGACGCCGATGCGTACTCCTCGATCAGTGTGAAACGCGCAGCCTCTTCGGCGACGACAAGCAGACGCCAGAAGAGCGCGCCGTCAGCAACCGAGTTCGCGATGCGCACATAGAGCGGCTTCTCAAGCTCAACACCCTTTGCCACCTGCACGAGCAGCCCGTGCTTCCAGAGCGCCGCGTTGTGGGCGGTGAACTTGTCGCTCCAGCCAACCAGGCCGTAGAGGCGCGGATCGCTCTCGTCGAGCACCTCGAAACGCACCCCGGCCGGCAGCCCGTCGGCGTGAATCGTGATGCCGCTCTCACTGACCTCTGCTGAGGCAGTGACTTCAAGCTCCGGCAGCACCGACGCCGCGGCGGAGCCAGCAGCTTCCGTCGGCACCGGGTACGACGACGGGTCAAACCCGCGCAGATCGGTGAAGCGCCAGGGCTCCTCGTGGGTCGTCGGGACCGGCAGCTCGGCGAACCGTGCTGCGGCCTCGGCGTTAGCCAACCGAACCCTCCATCTGCAGCTGGATCAGCCGGTTCATTTCGACGGCGTACTCAAGCGGCAGCTCCTTGGTAATCGGCTCAACGAAGCCCGACACAACCATCGCGCTCGCCTCAGCCTCGCTCAGACCGCGCGACATGAGGTAGAAGAGCTGCTCCTCGCCGATCTTCGAAACGGTTGCCTCGTGACCGATGTCGACGTCGTTCTCGTCAATGCGGATCGTCGGGTACGTATCGGAGCGCGACTCCTCGTCGAGGATCAGCGCGTCGCATACGACCTTCGACTTCGCACCCTTCGCGCCGTGAGCGACCTCGAGCAGACCGCGATAGCCGGCACGACCCCCGTCCTTCGAGATCGACTTCGACGTGATCACCGACGTCGTGTTCGGCGCCTGGTGAACGCACTTGCCACCCGCGTCCTGATGCTGACCCTTGCCCGCGAAGGCGATTGAGAGCACTTCGCCGTGGGCGCGATCGCCGACAAGCCAGATCGCCGGATACTTCATCGTCAGCTTCGAACCGAGGTTGCCGTCAACCCACTCCATCGTTGCGTCCTCGTGCGCAACCGCACGCTTCGTCACGAGGTTGTAGACGTTGTTCGACCAGTTCTGAATCGTCGTGTAGCGGCAGCGGCCACCCTTCTTGACGACGATCTCGACGACAGCTGAGTGCAGCGAGTCGCTTGAGTAGATCGGCGCAGTACAACCTTCGACGTAGTGCACGTAGGCGCCCTCGTCGACGATGATCAGCGTCCGCTCGAACTGACCCATGTTCTCGGCGTTGATGCGGAAGTACGCCTGGAGCGGCATTTCGATGTGCACGCCCTTCGGCACGTAGATGAACGACCCACCCGACCACACAGCGCTGTTCAGCGCGGCGAACTTGTTGTCGTTCTGCGGGATGATCGTGCCGATGTACTCCTTGACGATGTCCTCGTGCTCACGCAGGCCTGAGTCCATATCGAGGAACAGCACGCCCTGATCGGTCAGCGACTGCTGAAGCTTGTGGTAGACGACCTCTGACTCGTACTGGGCACCAACCCCGGCGAGGTACTTCTTCTCTGCCTCAGGAATGCCGAGCTTGTCCCAGGTGTCCTTGATGTCTGCCGGGAGTTCCTCCCACGAGTCGGCCTGCTTCTCGGTGGGGCGGATGTAGTAGTAGATGTTGTCGAAGTCGATCTCGCTCAGCGCACCGCCCCAGTTCGGCATCGAGCGCGCATTGAAGTAGTCGAGCGACTTGTGGCGGAACTTCCGCATCCAGTCGGGCTCGTTCTTGTGCGACGAGATGGCGTCGACGAGTTCGTGCGACAGACCACGGCCTGACTTGAAGAAGTAATCCTCGGCGACGTGGAAGCCGTACTTGATGGCGTAGTCGGAGCCGATCCCCTCGACGATCTCGTTCTCGGTCTGGGTCATGCCGGCACCCCTTCCCATTCCTTGTAACCCGACTCCTCAAGCTTCTTGGCGAGCTCAGGGCCGCCCTCCTCGACAATCCTGCCGCCGACGAAGACGTGGACGAAGTCAGGCTTGATGTAGTTGAGAATCCGCTGGTAGTGCGTGATCACGAGCGCGCCCATGTTCGGGCCGACAAGCTCCTGTACGCCACCAGCGACGATCCGGAGCGCGTCGATATCGAGACCTGAGTCGGTCTCGTCGAGCACGGCGATACGCGGCTTCAGCATCGCCATCTGAAGGATCTCGACGCGCTTCTTCTCGCCGCCCGAAAAGCCGTCGTTCAAGTAGCGCGACGCAAGCTCACGCGAAACCGAGAGCCGCTCCATCTGCGCAAAAAGCTCGGTGCGGAACTCGGGCACCGGAATCGGATCCTCGACGCCGCCATTCTTCGCCTTGCGCACGGCGTTGATCGCGCTGCGCAGGAAGCTCGTGACGGTGACACCCGGGATCGCATGCGGGTACTGGAACGCGAGAAAGAGACCCTTCTGGGCGCGCTCATCGGCCTCGGCAGCCGTGATGTCTTCGCCGTCGAGCAGGATCTGACCCTGGGTGATCTCGTAGGCCGGATGGCCCGCGATCGCATAGGAGAGCGTCGACTTGCCAGAGCCATTTGGGCCCATGATCGCGTGGACTTCGTTCGAGTCCACCTTCAAGTTCACGCCCTTGACGATCTCCGTGCCGTCTTCGAGCGAAACGTGCAGGTCCTTCAGTTCGAGCAGTGCCACGACTCTGTTCTCCTCGTCTCCATTTCCCCGTCGGGAAGGCGAGCGCGGAGCCGGCGAGGTGCCGTCGTTGCTCTGCCCCGGCACCGTCTGGTCGATGCCGTACGGGGAACGCCATGGTAGCCGGTGCGCTCGCGCGAACGGTAGGTCGACCTAACACTCTCGCAACGTGACGGCGAACCAAACGCCTATTGCACCCTGCTACGATGGCGCCCATGCCAAACATCGGCCCTACCGAGATCATCCTGCTCCTCCTGCTTGCTCTGCTGCTCTTCGGCGCCAAGCGTCTTCCTGAGATCGGCCGTTCACTCGGCACGGGAATGCGCGAGTTCAAGGACTCCGTCAGCGGTGGCAGCAAGGCTGAGGCGACGCAGGCCCAGATCCCGGCCCAGACCCCGGTCGCCCCTGCGCCGCCGGCCCCGCCCGCACCGCCCGTCGCTGACGAGCCCGAGCGGCACTCCGAAACCGTCTAGGCGTCGATGCTCGCGAGGCCTCGGCTTCCGCGCCGTCTCGACCACGGCGAGGAGGCAACGCTTGTCGAGCATCTCGACGAGCTGCGTCAACGTCTATTCGTCGTCATTGCCGTCCTTGCGGTCGGCATCATCGTCGGCTTCACGATCCACAAGCACCTGATCCATTGGCTTGTGATCACGCTGCCGGCGCACCACCAGAAGATCACGACCCTGAACGTCGGCGAGCCGTTCATGACGTCGCTGTGGATCTCGATCTACTTTGGGTTCCTGCTCGCACTGCCGTTCATCATCTGGCAGGCGTGGGCGTTCTTCATCCCTGCGTTCGACCCCCGACACGCCGTCTTGCTGCGGGTGTTTGGGGTCGTCGCGGGCCTGCTGATGGCAGCAGGTGTGACCTTCGGGTACTTCGTCGCCCTGCCCGCCGCCGAGCACTTCCTGACGAACTACGACAACGACATCTACGACGTCCAGATTCAGGCGAAGCCGTTCCTGACCTTCTGCATTCACGTCCTGTTCGCGATGGCGATCGTGTTTGAGCTGCCGCTCTTCGTTGTTGGGCTGACACGCATGAACGTGTTGACGACCGACAAGCTGCGAAAGAACCGTCGGCTTGGCTACTTCATCGTCGCCTGCGTCGGTGTCGCACTCCCGGGCGTTGATCCGGTCACGACGATCGTCGAGACGGTGCCGCTCGCGATTCTCTTCGAAGCGTCCATCTGGGTTTCGGCTTGGCTGGATCGCCGGTCACCCGAAGCGTCGGCCGGCACCACAACGTGACCTCGGTCTCCGCCGGCTGGGTGATTCCCGCCGACGGACCGCCGATCCGCAACGGACGTGTGACATGGGCTGACGGCCGCATCGTCGACGTCTCCGAAGGGCGTGGCGAACGCCACTACGACAACGCTGTCGTGCTGCCGGGCCTGATCAACGCGCACTCGCATCTCGAGTACGCCACGTACGCCGGGTTTGGTGATGGCGAGCCGTTCGGTACATGGCTCGGCACGCACGTAGTGCGCAAGCGCGCGCTCGAATTCGCCGACATGGTCGCGATCGCCACACGCGGTGCGGCGGACTCCCTCACCGCGGGCATCACGATGACCGCCGACTACAGCTTCTCGGGTGCCGCCGCAATCGCCGCTGCGGCGGTCGGGCTTCGCGCCATCGTCTACCTCGAGGTGTTTGGCAGCGACCCGGCAGTGACGGCAGCGCAGCTTGAGCAGAAGCGCCAGGCGGCGGGCGCCTCGCCACTTGTGACGCTTGGTGTCTCCCCGCATGCACCCTTCACGTGCAGCCTCGAGGTGTACCAGTGGTGCCTCGGCCTTGGCATTCCCGTCGGAACACACCTCGCCGAGAGCGCAAACGAGAACGATTGGCTCGTTCACGGCAGCGGGCCACTTGCAGCTAACGCTGCGATCATGATCCCGCCCACCGGCAAACGCGCCGTACAGACGCTTGAGGCCGTCCTCGGGCCCGAACTCCTGTGCGCGCACTGTGTCGAGGTGAGCGCCGACGACGTCGCACTGCTTGTCGCGCGCGATGTGCCAGTTGCCCATTGCCCGCGCTCAAACGCTCTGCTCGGCTGCGGTATCGCACCTCTGCACGACTTCCTTGAGGCTGGACTGCGCGTCGGGCTTGGCACCGACTCGCCAGCGTCGACACCGTCGTTCGACATCTGGGAAGAGCTTCGTACTGCGATCTACGTCGCACGCGGACGCGAGCGCCGTCCCGATGCGCTCTCGGCTCACCAGGCACTCGCGCTCGTCACCACGGGCGCCGCGGCCGCTCTTGGCCGTACGGGCGAGATCGGCGTACTCGCCCCAGGTGCCAATGCCGACATCACCGTCCTGTCGCTCGCCGGAAGTCCGTACGATCCCGTAGAAGATCCCGTCGTCGCCGCCATCTTTGGCGGCTCGCCGGACCGCATTCTTGAAACAATCGTTGACGGCACCACCCGCTACCGCCAAGGAGAGACATCGTGGCACGAGGTACACAGCACCGCAAGCGCCGCACGGGCCCGAATGCTCGCGTAGCGACCGCATCGGTCGCGCAGCCAACGCGGAAGCAGAAGGCGCCGCCCTCGTGGGAAGACCAGCTCTTCTTCAACCGGCTGCGCCGTCACGCGAAGTGGGTGTTCGTGCTCCTCGCCGTGTTCTTCGCGGCAGGCTTCGTGCTCTTCGGCGTCGGCTCTGGCTCGACGGGCCTGAACTCGGTGCTGCAGAACATGTTCCAGGGGTCGGGTAGCACGGGCGCCAACATCTCGAAGCTCGAGAAGGCGACGATCACGAACCCGAAGGATCCGAAGGCTTGGCGCGCCTACGCCACCGGGCTTGAGCAGAAGAACAAGCTCAGCGACGCGACCAGCGCGCTCTCGCAGTACATCGCCCTGAAGCCAAAGGACGCGTCGGCGGTTGAAGAGCTCGCGGGCCTCTACCTGCGACAGGCGACGAACTACGAGAACGACTATGCGATTGCGCAGGGCGTCTACACCTTCCAGGCGACAAACCCGGTGTTCCTACCACCTGCAACCTCCTCGCTCGGAAAGGCGTACTCGGCGAAGGATGCGCTGCTCGACCCGATCTCCAGCGCCGCGAGCACCGTGCTCTCGAGCCAGTCGAGCACCGCGTTCCAGAACCTCGCGACCGCAGAGGAGAACGCTGTCTCGACCTACCAGAAGCTCGCTGTCCTCCAGCCAAACGACGCAACGACGCAGTTCCGTCTCGGTCAGATCGCGAGCCAGGCAGCGCAGCTGACGAGCGCCTCGACGAACAAGCAGGTCGCGATCAAGGCGATCCGCGCGTTCCTCAAGCTTTCGCCACACGATCCGCTCGCGCCGCAGGCCAAGGCAGCGCTGAAGACGCTCCTCAAGAAGTAACGATGCGCAACCCGATCAAGAATGAGGCTACGGCATTCCGGTTCCTGCTTGGCTTGATCGGCTACTTCGTGCTGATCGTGATCGGGGCGAAGATCGATCGCTGGCTCGGCCTCGCCGTCTTCCTCGCGCTCACCGCCGGCGCTGGCTGGTGGTTCTCTCACCCGGCGCCAGCGGCCGAAGACGATGCCAACGTCTTCCTGCGGCCGGAGTCCGATAGCGCGCCACTACGCGACGAGTCGTCGACGTCGACGGACACCGCCGACCCCGAGTAGCACTCGCGGGGGCGCGCGCCGCGGTCACCGAAACACGAACGGCGCCCGTAGGCGCCGCTCGTCGAGAACATGGTTCGGGCTTAGCTCAGCTTGCGCCCGCGTAGGTCGTGCAGTCGTAGCCCTTCCCTGCGACCGAAGCGACATACATCGAGATGTCGTTCGCGTCGTTACCCCGCGCGAGATCGGCCGGCATTGGCATCTCCGGGTAGGCGATCTGACCACGGACAACGTCGCGCACAGTCTGCTCGCTGAAGCCCTGGCAGTAATCGGGCCCAAACGAGTCGTCGAGGTTCGGACCAACCACACCCGTTGAGCCTGCGTCCTTCAGGACGTGACAGCTCGCACACTTCGACATGTAGAGCGTCTTGCCCTTGGCGACATCGCCCGACTTGACGAGGCCGACAGCACCGCATCCTGCGGTCAGGAGGCCAGTGGCGGCGAGGATGATGATGATGAAAGCTTTGCGCACTTTTCGCAGCCCCTAGAGCACGTAGACGGTGACGTAGACGACGATCCACATGACATCGACGAAGTGCCAGTAGATACCGCCCACCTCGAGGCCGTGGTGCGCCTTGGGAGAGAAGTGTCCACGGAACGCGCGGATCGTCATGACAAGCAGGATCAGGAGGCCGACGAACACGTGGCATCCGTGAAGGCCGGTGAGGCCGAAGAACGTGGCAGCAAACGCAGTGTCGTGCGTGTTGAAGCCAATGCGGTGGTACTCGATCACCTGCGTGAGCAGGAACGTCAGACCGAGCAGGAAGGTGAGCACCATGCCAGCCTGGAGGCCGGCGCGGTTACCTCGCTTGCACGCCACGGTCGCCCAGTGGATCGTGAAGCTCGAGGTCACGAGAATGATCGTGTTGATGAGCGCGAGGAACCACGGCCGCTCAAACGGAACGCCAGCCGAATCGAGCGGTGGCCACTGGGCCGGATGCGCCACGATGCGGTCGAAGAAATAGGCCGTGAAGAAGGAGCCGAAGAGCATGATCTCCGACCCGATGAACAGAAAGATTCCAAGAACGGCCGGGTTGATCCGCGAGCTGTAGTGGATCGGTGGCGGGCCGTGATGTTCGTGTGCTTCAGCTGCTGCGCTCATTCGGACACCACATGGTCGACGGGAAGGCCTGTCTCCTTGCGAACTCGCTCCACCAGATCGCGGCGGAGCCAGCCGGAGCGCTGGCCAGGGAACGTGGAAATCATGATCTCGTCGATGACCTCGTCATCGGTCGCTTCAAGGATCGCGGTGAACGGGTCGGGGTGCACGACCTGGCCGTGCGCATCGATGCCGTCGGTGCGGAGGACTGAGACGGCGCGACGAAGGCGACGCTCAGCCTCGGGATGGTGCTCATTGTCGCTCTGAGGAGCGATGATCAGGAAGCTCGCCTCACCCGCGGCGTGGCGTGCGCGGATCGCCTGCAGGAGATCGCGCGAAACGACGGTCTCGTTGGCCACAACGAGAACGTTCTTCTCGGTGGTCGGTGCCTTCGCGTCTTCGCCGATGATGTGCCGCACCGGGATGTCCTTGGCTGCCTTCTCGATCTCGGCCAGGGCGTTACGGCGCAGCCAGCTCGAGCGCTCGGGAGCGTTCGTCGAGAGCACGACTTCGGTCGGGCGCGGCGTCAACTGCACGAGCGCGTCCTTCACAGCCTGAACCGGACCCGTCTCCACGGCGTATGACTGCGCGGGGATGCCGATGTCGGTCAGACGGTTGCGCAGGCGCTCGACACGACGGCCAGCCGATGCGCGACGGGTGTCTTCATAGACGACATACCCATGGCGAGGCTCGTTCACCGGGGCGATCACCGTTACCGAGAGTCCCTCTTCGCCACTGCGGGTGCGCAGTGCATCGAGGAGCGCCGGGGAAGCTGCTGTCTCGTTCGCGATCACGAGGATGTGAG
The DNA here is from genome assembly GCA_900299235.1 of Actinomycetota bacterium. Lineage (GTDB taxonomy): Bacteria > Actinomycetota > Thermoleophilia > Gaiellales > Gaiellaceae > PALSA-600. The sequence goes on along the minus strand of OMIZ01000136.1, from coordinate 7,957 downwards.
GCACGGCACTAGTGGCCGCCGGTAGCTACCGGCTCTGCCTGCGCCGAGCCGAGGATGGCGTGCCGGGCGCCGGGGACGCCGAACTCGTACGGACCTCCGACGATCTGCGGAACCTCGTCGAAGTTGAAGATCGGAGGCGGCGAGCTGACCTGCCACTCAAGCGTCATTGCGCGCCACGGATTCGAGCCGACGACCTCACCCTTCGTCCATGACCAGATCATGTTGAAGAGGAAGAGCGCGGTAGATGCACCAAGCAGGTACGACGCGATCGACGCGAACGCGTTCAGATCGTGGAAGCGCGGCGCGTAATCAGCGACGCGGCGCGGCATGCCCTGCGTACCGAGGTAGTGCATCGGGAAGAACGTGGCGTTGAAGCCGATGAACGTGAGCCAGAAGTGCAGCTTGCCGAGCTTCTCGTTGTACATCCGGCCGGTGACCTTCGGGTACCAGTAGTAGATGCCCGTGAAGATCGTGAACACCGAGCCGCCGAAGAGCACGTAGTGGATGTGCGCGACGATGTAGTAGGTCGAGCTGACCGGGATGTCGATCGACACGGCGCCGAGCCACACGCCCGAGAGCCCGCCGATGACGAACGTTGCGATGAAGCCCGTCGCCCACAGCATTGGCGTGTTGAAGTGGATCTTGCCGTTCCACATCGTGGCAAGCCACGAGAAGATCTTGATGCCCGTTGGCACGGCGATCAGCAGGGTGCTCGCCATCATTGGGACACGCAGCCAACCAGCCATGCCGGCGACGTACATGTGGTGCGCCCACACCGAGAAGCCGAGGACGAGGATCGCGAGGAGCGACAGGGCCATGAGGCGGTAGCCGAAGATCGGCTTACGGCTCATGACTGCGATCACCTCGGAGATGATCCCGAACCCGGGTAGCAGCATGATGTACACGGCCGGGTGGGAGTAGAACCAGAAGATGTGCTGGTAGCCGAGGACGTAGCCGCCACCCGATGCCTCGAAGAAGTTCGTGTGCATCACACGATCGAACAGCTCAAAGAACTGCGAGCCGGCGATGAACGGCGTGGCGAGCACAACGAGCAGCGACGTCGAGAAGTTGGCCCACACGAGGAGCGGCATGCGCCAGAACGTCATGCCCGGTGCGCGCATGGTGATGATCGTGACCAGGAAGTTGAGCGCGGTCATGATCGAGCTCGCACCACCCCACTGGACAGCCATGTTGAAGAAGATGTTCCCCATCGGCTGGTGGGCGCAGAGCGGCGCGTAACACGTCCAACCGGCTGACGGGCCACCACCCGGAGCGACCATGCCAGCCAGGAACGTGATGCCAGCGATCGGCAGGAGCCAGTACGAGAGCGCATTGAGCTTCGGGAACGCCATGTCGGCGGCGCCGATCATGAGCGGAATGACGATGTTGCCGAGGCCAGCGAAGGCCGGGATGATCACGAGAAGGATCATCAAGATCGCGTGCTCGGTGACGAGGATGTTGAACGTCTGCGGGTTGAAGTACTGGTCACCCGGCTTCGCGAGCTCGGCGCGGAAGAGCAGCGCCATCAGGCCCGAAACGACGAAGAAGAACATCGTCGTGACGGTGTACTGAATGCCGATCACCTTGTGGTCGGTGTTGATCCGGAAGTAGTCCTTCCAGCTCGTCGCACCGTGGCCGTCGTGCGAATCAGGCCGCGTCTTCTTGCCTGACGCGTAGTACGTCCAGAAGTCGAAGCCGCCAAGGCCGATCAGCAGACCCATCGGGAACGAGACCGTCCCGACCGTCGCGAGCGGGCCAGACTTCCACACGGGATCCCAGCCAGCGGCCGAGCGGATCAGGCCAACGATGCCGAGGCCGATCAGACCGACGAGCGGGGTCGTCCAGAGAACGCGATACCAGCCCGGAGCCGTGAACTTCCGGATGCCGGAAGGCGACGATGGGGCGTGATGGTGGTCGTGCGCGACTGAGGTCATTTCGTGTTCTCCGCGAGGTACTTGACGAGTGAATCGAGTTGTGTGCCCGAGATGCTGGTCTTGTACGTCGAGGGCATAACACCCTTGGCGTAGCCGGGCGCCAGGTACGAGTCAGGATTAGTGATGGACGAGCTGATGAAGTCGTTGAGTGACTGGCCAGCCTTCGCGGCATCGGCGCTCAGATTGTCGAGCGATGGGCCGATCTTGCCGGCCGACCCTGCAGCGGTGAACGTGTGGCAGGCGCCACAGCCAGCCGTCGTGTAGATCGACTTGCCGTCATCCCCACCGGCGGCAGCGGCAGGCGCTGCGTTGTCAGCCGATGAGTACCAGGCGTCGTAATCGGCCTGCTCCATGACGATCGCCTCGCTGCGCATGAGCGCGTGGCCGAGACCGCAGAGCTGCGTACAGATCACGGGGTAGTACCCGGTGCGGGTCGGGGTGACCACGATCGACGTCTTGATCCCCGGCACAGCGTCCGACTTCTCGCCAAACGCCGGCACCCAGAACGAGTGGATGACGTCTTTCGACGAGAGATCGAGCTTGACGTTGCGATCCTTCGGCAGGCGGAGGATGTCGTACGTCTTGCCGTTCGGATACTCGAACTGGTAGGTGAACTGCTGCGTGACAACCTTGACGACGAGCGGGTTGGTGCCCGCCTTGCCGTTGTCATGGATCACGATCGCGGCGGCGACGGTGATGGCGATGACCAGGATGGTCGGAATCGTCGTCCAAACGATCTCAAGGAGGGTGTGGCCGTGTGTTGGCGGGCCGTCGCTCGTATCGCCCGGCTTCGCACGGAATTCCACGACGCAGTAGACGAGAACCGCTGCAACAACAGCGAAAACGACGATGGCGATGATCTCCGCAAACCAGATGGAGAACCACATGCGGTCTGCCTGACGCGTTGCGGCGGTGGGCAGCCATGGAATGAAAACGGCGACGGCGGTCGTCACAGCAGCTGCGACGACGGCGTACGCGAGCAGTTTGAAAATCGATCCCCGAGTCACGGGCGCGTACCCTAAACGAAACGCGCGACGCGTGCAGGGGGAACCGTTCGAACAGGGAGGCAGAACGTGCAGTCACCAACCGTCAGAGCACTCCTGGTGGTGCGCCTATTCAGCCGAACGGTAGGGATCGGATTAGTCACCCTCGGTATAATCATTGCATGGGGCGCGGACGCCGTGTCGCTCGGGATGACACTCCTAGGGTTCGGCGCTGTGCTGATCGTCGCCGCCCTCGTGATTGCCGCCGGGCCGATGCCTAAGGCATCTCGCCGGCGCTAGCTCGGGAGTTCCTCGATCGGCGCGAGGCACCGAGAGGCGGTGGAATGGGCCGTGAAGGGCTCGAACCTTCGACCTTGGGATTAAGAGTCCCCTGCTCTACCAACTGAGCTAACGGCCCGTGAAGCGCGCGTAGTGTACCCGTGATGCGCGTACTCACCGTAGTAGGTAACCGGCCGCAGTTCATCAAGGCCGCTCCGCTTGGGTCTGCGCTGCATGCCGCGGGGATCGACGAGGTGCTCGTGCACACGGGCCAGCACTACGATCGCGAGCTCTCAGACGTGTTCTTCGACGAGCTTGGGATCGCGCCACCACAGGTGTCGCTCGGCTTGCGGACATCTGACCCGGCGGCGATGGTCGGGCCTCTCGCAGACGTCGTCGCGCGCGAGCAGCCCGACTGGGTGCTGGTCTACGGCGATACGAACACGACCGTCGCCGGCGCCCAGGCAGCGGGCTCGGTTCCGGTCGCCCACATCGAGGCAGGGCTGCGGTCGTTCGACTTGACGATGCCGGAGGAGCGAAACCGGATCGCGGTCGATCGAATCTCGACGCTCCTCTTCTGCCCTGACGAGCGGGCGGTCGACCAGCTCCGCAGCGAAGGCGTCACGGGCCAAACCGTCGTCGTCGGCGACGTGATGGCCGACGCGACACGCCTGTTCGCGCCCCTCGCACGTGAGCGTTCCGACATCCTCAAGCGTCTCGGCCTCGAACCCGGCGGCTACACCGTCGTGACAATCCACCGCGAGGCGAACGTCGATCCTGTGCGGCTCGCCCGGATCGCCTCGGCGCTCGACCGGCTTGAAGGGCCCCTGGTGTTCCCGGCTCATCCGCGCACAGCGGGGGTACTCGCCACGATCCCGCACGCGTTCGAAACGATCGGCCCACTTGGCTACCTTGACTTTTCGGCACTCGCCTCGCAGGCCCGCCTGATCCTGACCGACTCAGGCGGTCTTCAGAAGGAGGCCTATTGGTACGGGGTGCCCTGTGTGACCTTGCGCGAGAACACCGAGTGGGTCGACACGATCACTGCTGGAGCGAACGTTCTTGTCGGCTCCGACCCTGACGCGATCCTTGCCGCTGCCACCCGCGCGACCATGCCGAAAGACCGTCCGACGCTCTACGGCGATGGGCATGCCTCTGAGCGCATCGCGGCCGCTCTGTACGCTTCGTCGCCGTGACCATTTGGAGAATTCACCCATGAGCGGCGCGGATACGTTCGACGTCGCAATCGTTGGCGCCGGCTACGTCGGTGTGCCACTCGCCCAGACCTTCGCCGATGCGGGTCGTCGCGTCTTGCTGATCGAGATCAACCCGCGCGTCGTCGAATCGCTCAACCGTGGCGAGAGCCACATCGAAGACGTCGCGTCGGAACTGCTCGCTCCGCACGCCGCAGCAGGCCGGATCGTCGCCACGACCGACTACGGTCGCGCCGCCGAAGCAACCGCCGTGCTGATCGCACTTCCGACGCCGCTCACCAAGCAGCGCGAACCAGACCTCTCCTACGTCGAGAGCGCTGCCCGCAGCCTCGCACCCGTCATCCGCAAGGGGCAGATCATCGTCCTCGAGTCGACGACGTACCCGGGCACCACACGCGAGATCTTGAAGCCGATCCTTGAGGCGGGGAGCGGCATGACCGCCGGCGTCGACTTCCACCTTGCAATGTCGCCCGAGCGCGTCGACCCAGGCCGTACAGACTGGACAACGAAGACCACCCCGAAGGTGCTCGGCGGCCTCACGCCCGCCTGCTGTGAAGCGGCGGCCGACGTCTACCGCGCCGCGATCGACACGGTGCACATCGTCTCGACACCCGAGGCAGCCGAGCTGACAAAGCTGCTCGAAAACATCTTCCGGTCGGTGAACATCGCCCTCGTCAACGAGCTCGCACAGCTCTGTGACCGCATGAACATCGATGTGTGGGAAGTGATCGGAGCTGCGGCGACCAAGCCGTTTGGCTTCATGCCGTTCCAGCCAGGGCCCGGCCTCGGTGGTCACTGCATCCCGCTCGACCCGTACTACCTCTCGTGGAAGGCGCGCGAGTACGACTTCAGCACGCGGTTCATCGAGCTTGCGGGTGAGGTCAACAACAACATGCCGTACTTCTGCCGCTCGGTCATCTCGCAGGCGCTCAACCACACGCTGCAGAAGTCGCTGTCGGGCTCAAAGGTGCTCGTTCTCGGTGTCGCCTACAAGGCTGACATCGGTGACTGCCGCGAGACCCCGGCCGAGAAGTTGATCCATCTACTCCACAACGCTGGCGCGAACGTCGCGTTCCACGACCCGTTTGTACCGGAGTTCGAAGGGCTTACGTGTGCGCCGCTACAGCCCGAGGACTACGACTGTGTCGCCATCGTCACGGCCCACTCGACGATCGACTACGCCGACGTCGTCAAGCGATCGAAGGTCACTGTCGACTTCCGCAATGCCACGCGCGGTCATGAGTCGCTCGGGAAGGTCTGGAAGCTTTGAGCGACCGCGTAAAGGTCGGCCAGGCCGGCCTTGGTGCCTGGGGCCAGAACCTCGTCCGCAACGTCGATGACCTGGCCGATCTCACGTGGATCTGCGACGCATCGACCGACCGCGGCTCGCAGTTTGCACGCCGCTTCCCGCAGGCGCAGCTCACCGACTCGTTCGAGGCGATGATCGCCGACCCCGAGTTGGAGGCGGTCGTCATTGCGACCCCAGTGCCGACGCACTACGCCCTCGCCAAGCAGGCACTCGAAGCGGGCAAGCATGTGTTCGTCGAAAAGCCACCGGCGATGCGTGAGTCGGAGATGGCCGAGCTCGTCGAGATCTCGGAAGCGAAGGGCCTCGTCCTGATGCCTGGACATCTGCTCCTCTACCACCCCGGCGTGCTGAAGCTGAAGCAGCTGATCGACAGCGGCGAACTCGGCGATGTGCTCTGCATCTACGGCAACCGGCAGAACCTCGGGAAGATTCGTAAGGACGAGAATGCCCTCTGGTCACTCGGCGTCCACGATCTCTCGGTGATCCTGTACTTGATCGGAGAAGAGCCGGTCGAGGCCGTTGCGCACGGCAACTCGTTCCTCACGCCCGGTGTGGAGGATGTCGTCTTCTGTTACCTGCGCTTCCCGAGCGGCAAGATCGCCCACCTGCATCTCTCCTGGCTCGACCCGCACAAGATGCGGAAGATCACCGTCGTCGGTCGCGACAAGATGGCCGTGTTCGACGACATGGAGCTTGAGCGGAAGATCACCGTCTACGAGAAGGCACCCGAGGAGCCGTCGTCGACCTACGGCGAGTGGCGCACGCGTACCGGCGACATCTTCAGCCCGAAGATCGCGAACGATGAGCCGCTGAAGCTCGAGGTGTCACACTTCCTGGAACTCGTCCGTCATGGTGGGACGGGTGTGGAAGCGCGCGACGGCCTCGTCGTCGTGCAGGCCCTCGAAGCTCTGCAGCACTCTCTCGACTCCGCGAAAGGCTAGAGGCATGGCCGAGATCCATCCGAGCGCGATCGTCTATCCCGGCACCGTTCTTGGCGAGGGTGTGAAGATCCTCGAAGGCGCCGTTGTCGGCAAGCAGCCGTCGCTCTCGCCTCGCTCGACCGCAAAGCGGGAGCCGCTGCCTCCAACGGTGATCGGCGACGGCACGATCGTCTCAACCGGCGCAATCGTCTTCGCAGGCTCAACAATCGGGGCTCGCGTGATCCTCGGCGATCAATCCTGCGTGCGCGAGCGTGTGAACGTTGGTGACGACGTCGTGATCGGCCGCGGCTCGCTCGTTGAGAACGACACGACGATCGGGTCGATGACGAAGATCCAGGCCGAGGCCTACATCACTGCGTACTCGACCCTCGAAGAGAGCGTCTTCATCGCACCGTGTGTTGTGACGACGAACGACAACTTCATGGGACGCACCGAGCGACGCCACGAGCTGATTAAGGGGCCGACGATCCGGCGCGGCGCCCGGGTTGGAGGTGGCGCCATCCTCTGTCCGGCAATCGAGATCGGTGAAGAGGCGTTCGTCGGAGCTGGGGCGGTGGTCACGAAGAACGTGCCGCCACGCAAGGTCGTCGTCGGAAATCCCGCGCGCGTCCTGCGCGACGTTCCGGCCGACGAGCTCCTCGACGCGTAGTTACCGACGCTTCGCGGATACGGCGAGCGTGTACCCAACGGGGAGACGCGACCGTACGGCCGCGGAGATGTGCACGTAGTAGGTGCCACGCACGGTGGCGGTGAGCGAAGCGCGCCACTGATTCCCAACGGCCACCGACCGCACAGTCGTCGGTTCCTTTCGGGATGGTTGAGCGCCAGCGACCGGCGGCAGCACGAGCGCGAGATGGAGCGTTGCGCGAGTGCGGTCAGGTGTCACGCGGGCATAGAGAACGTCGCCAACGTGCATGAAGACGGCGTAGTAGTCGTCCTCGTCGTCCCACCAATCGACCGAGGCGTGGAAGTGCTTAGGTGTGGTGATCTGACGCGCGGCAGGACCCCGGCCGTCGTTTGGCTCAAAGCTGTCGGGCGGAGGAATCGGCCCAGTCGCAACACGGAGCGCTGCCTCCACGTTGACGAGGCCCCAACCTGTGAGCGCATCGTGGCCATCAGAACACGCGTCGCACCCGGTCGCACCGGTCTGATCGGTCGCCGAGCGCTCGAGGATCCACGAAACCTGATCGGCGCTGAGTTCGGGATGCGCACCGAGCAGCAACGCCGCGGCCGCTGAGACCTCCGGGGCGGCAAACGACGTCCCGATCGCCCCCTGAAACTCGCCTGGCCCGCAGTT
>OMIZ01000135.1 GCA_900299235.1 Actinomycetota bacterium | reverse complement strand
GCCTCGCTTTGCGACAAACCCGGGTCGTAGCTGCATGAGAACGGTGTCGTCCACGTCCGTACCGCCCACGAGCTCCGGTCGCTCTGCCATTGCATCGCGTGCGCGCTCCGGGATACGGGCGAAGAGCTCGGCCGCACTCCGAACGGTTGTCTCGAACGTCGGCACGCCACAGCCATCGATCGCCGCAGGGGGCCGACCGACAACCTCGCTGATACGGCGCTGCAGTGGATGCTCCGCGTGGCTATAGCCCGCGAACTCCCATCCATTCGCACGGCAGGCCGCGAGCATGCCGGCGTGCTTGCCCGAGCAGTTGTGTGCGATTCGGCCCGCGGCTCCCTCTGCACCACACTCAAGATCGTCCTCTGTCGCGCCAGCGCGCGCGAGCAGAGCTCTCACGGCCGCGAGCTGATCTGGCTCGGCGCAATGTGAGGCACAGGCGATCGCGATCTCGGCGGCGGTCAGATCGTCGTAGGCCTCAAGTAACGGCACTGCCTGGAGCGGCTTCGCCACCGATCGCAGCAAGCACGTCACGTCCTCCCCACAGACGACCTCGCCGTCTGACCACACCGCGTGAATGCGATGCCGGGCCTCAACAACGTCGCCACGACGCACCTCGACGATCAACCGCCGTACCTCGTCACAGCCCAAAGGCTAGTGCGGTGAGCGCAGAAGGGAGTCGACTACTTGATCTTGACAGGCGCGGACGTGACCGCTGCGCCGCTGACCGTGCCGTCGTTCGGCGTCGCCTGGACGGTGATCTGGTCACCAGAGCGAATGCCGCAGAAGGTGAGCGCGAGGCTCGAGCCGTACTGACCGACGATCGCCTGCCCGTTGCGGAACCACTGGTAGGTATACGTCACGGTGTCCCCGTCGGCGTCACTTGACGTGACGATCGCACTCACCGTCTGACCCGCAGATGGAGCGGAGGGGGTCAACGAGAGCGACGTGATCACCGGTGCGGTATTCGCAACCGTCACGCTCGCCGTCGCCTCGGTGCCGTTCACCGTGCCGTCGTTCGGGGTCACCGCGACCGTGATCACGTCGCCGTGCTTCACGCTCGGGAGCACGTAGGTGTTCGTCAGTGCGGTGGCACTCGCGCGGTTGAGGTCTGCTTGACGGTGCCGTTGATCGACCAGACGTAGGTGAGGCTCACCGTGTTGCCGTCAACGTCAGCCTTCGTGGCGGTGGCGGTAAGCGTCGCGCCCGTCGTCGGCGTACCGGAGATCGTGGCCGTAGCCGTCGGCGGGTGGTTTACCTTCGCGATGAGCGTCGAGGAGGCGGTACCCGAGACGACTGCCGGGCGGCCGTTGTCGTCTTCGCTCGGCGTCACCGTGACCGTCACGACGTCGCTCGTCTTGAGAGCGCTGGTCGAGAAGGTGTCGGTCGTCTGACCCTTCGTGCCAACGGTGGTCTTCGTGACGACGCCGTTGACCTTCCAGACAAACGTCGGGATCGAGTCGCCATCGCAGTCGCTGTCAGTCACTTCGGTGGTGGCAGTAAGCGTGTCGCCCACGTGCGCACCCGACGGAGAGAGCGCCGCGGTCGCAGTCGATGGGGTGTAGTCGAGCGTGATCACCGCTGACGTGAGCGTGTTGCTCGATGCCAGGCCGTCGTTGGCGGTCGCCTGGACACTGAACTTGTCGCCACCGCACGCGCCGACCGGCGTGTACGTCGCGCTATTGGCACCCGCGATCGGCTTGTTGCCGGCGCCGAGCCACTGGTAGCTGTAGGTCAGCGTATTCGCATCAACATCATGGGCCGCAGCGAGCGCCGAGAGCGTGCTCGACTGCGTCGCAGGATTCGGCGACACGGAGACCGAGTCGAGCACTGGCGGCGTGTTCTGCACCGTCACGCTCGGCGAGGTGAACGGCAGACCCGTGAGGGTGCCGTCGCTTGGGGTGACCGTGACCGTGATGACGTCACCCTTGTCGCCGTAACCAGGCGTGGCGAGGTTCAGCGTCGCGGCAGTCGCGCCCGAGATCGCAACACCGTTCTTGTACCACTGGTAGGTGTAGGAGATCGGGTCGCCATCCGCGTCGGTCGCAGAGACTGTCGCGGTAAGGAGGTCGTTCGTCTTCGGCGCGCTCGGGGTGATCACAACCGAGCTCACGATCGGCGCTGCACCAGAGACGACCTTGGAGGTCGAGGCAGGCGCGCCATTGACCGCGCCGTCGTTCGGCGTGACCGTGACAGTGATCGTGTCGCCCTTGTGGAGCGCCGGCAGGACGTAGGTATTCGTGAGCGACGAGGTTGCAGGCGACGTCTGCTTCGTCACGCCGTTGATCGACCAGACATAGACGAGGCTGACGGCGTCACCATCGGCACCGCCACCTTTTCGGTCATCACCCCGCCGACGATCACGGGCTTCACACCGACCTCCGCAGGTGCGGGAGCAACCGTCACGATCACCGGGACGTACCTCACCGGAACCACATCGGTGAGCTTCGGTGGCGTGGCCGCAACACCCGCCTCCGTCTCATCGACAAGTGTCGCTGTCAAGGTTCCGAGCGGCGCGAAGACCGGAACGATCTCGCTCACCACTCCGAGCGGCACGGCGACGAGCACGGCAACGTTCACCTTCATTGCAGCCCCGACGATCACGGGCTTCACACCCACCTCTGGCACCGCAGGAACGGTCGTGACGATCACCGGTACGAACCTCTCGGGTGCAACCTCGGTGAGCTTCGGTGGTACGTCCGCCACGCCAAGCGCATCGACGTCAACCTCGGTGACGGTCACGACTCCGTCGAGTGCGAAGACCGGCACGATCTCGGTGACGACGCCTGGTGGTACGGCGACGTCGGCCGGCACATTCACCGCGAAGTAGCACCACTCGCGCGACCCGCACGTCGGGACACCAGTACGGCCTAGGATCCTCTCTGCGATGCCTGAGTTTCCTGAGGTTGAGGCGTGGGCGCGTCTACTCGACGCCGACGTCGCGCGGAGTCCTATCGCACAGGCAGGACCCGCTCACATCGCCACCCTGAAGACGTTCGACCCACCGCTCGCCGCACTCGTTGGTCGCCAGTTCGTTGGCGTCCGCCGACGGGCGAAGCGCTTCCTGTTGCCCACCACCGACGGCGAACTCGTGCTCCTTGTCCACCTGATGAGCGCAGGCCGGCTCAAGTACGCCGCCCCTGGCGGAAAAACACCAAAGACGCCCCAGTTCCGCCTTCGATTCGAGGATGGTGGCGAGCTCTATCTCACCGAAGGAGGCTCGAAGAAGCGTGCCGGCGTGTGGCTCATCACCCCGGAAGGCGCCGAGGCCG
>OMIZ01000134.1 GCA_900299235.1 Actinomycetota bacterium | reverse complement strand
GGACAGTTCCCAGCGGCGAGTGTGAGGGGCGAGTGGACGCTAGATCCCCTCCCGAATTCGTTAGCCGACTGAGTGCTCTGCCGCAGCCGCGCTCATCGTCAACGCTCTACGAGGGTGCTGGCGTCGCTCGACACCCGATGCCTCAAGGAAGAAGTGATCAGCGCGAGCCCGTGTCGTCTAACGGTCGGCCTGGTAGAGAATCTGGCCCTAGTTGCCACCAAGGAACTGGACGACCGCGAGCTGATGAGGCGCGTAGTAGACCTGAATAGACCCCTTCTTCACGGGGCCGCCGCAAGCGACTTCATGCAGATCGACAGCCTGTCAGTTGAAGTTGTCTGACGGCAGAGAAGCGATGTCCTTGACCTTTAGGATGTACGTCCTCCCGATCGTGCCGCCGAGGCCTGAGGCGGCCCCGACCATGAAGCAGACAACGGCCGTGAGCGCCACGGCGAGGGTGGTACGCACGAAGCCTCCCTTAGTGGTGTCCCACGACTGAACCACACTCGGGCCGCGGCGTCGATGGGTCGCGAAGAAGCGCCGTAGTCGCCACCGTGCTTGCCGGGCTGCGGCCGAGCCGCAAATCGAGGACAATTCTCCCATGGGCGAGGTCGGTCAGAGCCGTGAACTGTGGGAGACGATGGGGGCCCGTTGGGCCGCGCGTCGAGATCTGCTCTGGGAGGGAACACGTCCAGTGTCGGAGTGGCTCGTCGAGCACCTTGCAGTGCGCGAGGGAGAGACTGTCGTGGAACTCGCAGCAGGGACGGGCGACACAGGCTTCCTCGTCGCGCCAACGCTCGGGCCAAACGGCCGCCTCCTGACGAGCGATCGGTCGCACGCGATGCTCGAAGGTGCTCGGGCACGGGCGGCGGCGCTCGGTCTCGGGAACGTCGAGTTCCGTGAGCTCGACGGCGAGCAGCTCGCACTGCCCGACGAGAGCGCGGACGCAGTGATCTCACGGTTTGGCTACCTGCTGAAGGGCGAGCAGCCCCTCGCCGAGGTGCGACGTGTGCTGCGGCCGGGTGGTCGTCTCGCGTTCGCTGTCTGGGCGGAGCGGGCGCGGAATGCGTGGATGACAGTTCCTCGCGCGGCACTCACGAGCGTCGCGGGAGACCAGGAGCCGTCGGGGCGCGACCTCCTCACCGGTCGGTCGGCGGACGGTGTCACCGCGGCTGTGGGCTCGGCGGGCCTTACCGTTGCTGCGATCGCAGAGCTTGAAGTTGCATACCGCTTCGCCACTGACGACGAGCTGTGGGCGTTTGCCGCCGAGCTTCGTGGGCCCGTCGCCCTTGCGATCGCGGAGCTCGACACTGAAGGGCAGGCGGAAGTACGGGCCGAGCTTGAGCGTCTGACACCGAGAGACGGCGACGCCTACGTGCTCGCAGGCGTTGCGATTGTCGTGCTCGCCACGAAGTGATCCACGGGTAGGGTGGGAGCGTGAGCGTCGTCTGCCGCGATGTCCCAGGTGTGGGGATCGAATGGGTTTCAGCCGAGCCCGACTTCATGGGGCGCGCCTCGTGTGCGCTCGTCGCGGAGGGCGATGTGTGGCTTGTCGATCCCGTCGACTTCGCGGATCTTGATGTCACGATCGCCGCGCTCGGCACACCCAGGGGCGTGATTCAGCTGCTTGACCGTCACAACCGTGACTCAGCTGCGATCGCGAAGCGGCTCAACGTGCCGCACCTCGTCACGCCGCGCGAGATTCCAGGCTCGCCGTTCGAGGTCGTTGCCGTACCGGCGATGGCTGGTTGGAAGGAGGTCGCGCTGTGGTGGGAGGCGACGAAGACGCTTGTCGTTGCAGAAGCTGTCGGTACGCCTCGCTACTACTGCGCTCCCGGGTGCTCCCTCGGCGTTCATCCGGTGCTCCGGATCGTGAGGCCACCAAGAGTGCTCCTCCAGTTCGCGCCGGAGCACCTGCTGCTTGGACACGGCTTCGGGCTCCACGACGGGGCGACCGCAGCGCTTACGGCCGCGGTGTCACGCGCCCGGCGTGAGCTCCCGTTCGTGTTGCCGCGACTGTTCGCCGCGAAGCGTCACCGGTACCCGCTCGAGAGCTAGGCGTCGGCGGCAGCCGGATCCCATGGAGACGGCTTGCCGTTTCCGGGCTGGCAGCAGTTATTCGGGCAGACGTCGGGGTTCGGGCCGAACCGGCCGACGACACGCTTCTCGACTGTGCCGTCGAGACGCTCCTGAATGAGCTCGCGAATCATCGCCACGAACGCGGGATGCGTGCCCGCCGTCCCGGCGCGCACGACCGTCATCCCGAGCTCGTCGCCCAGGTTCTTCGCCTCAACATCGAGGTCGTAGAGAACCTCGATGTGATCCGAAACGAAGCCGACGGGTGAGATGACGACGTCGTTCGTGCCCGCGTCATGCAGCTCTTGCAGGTGGTCGCAGACGTCGGGCTCAAGCCACGGGATCTGAGGCGAGCCGCTGCGGCTCTGGTAGACGACCGTGTGTGATGCGGCGCCGACTGACTCGGCGACGAGCCGTGAGGCCTCGCTCAGCTGATCGGCGTAGCGGCAGGCGTCGGCCATCGCGTTCGGAATGCTGTGCGCGGTGAAGACGACGTGGACGCCCGCGCGGCGATCGTCGGAGAAGGTGTCGAGCGCGGTACGCACACGATCGGCATTCGCCTCGATGAAGCCGGGGTGGTTGTAGAACGTCCGTAGCTTGAGCACCTCCGGCGCGTCTTCCCCGACCTCGGTCTGTGCAACAAAGACGTTTTCGCGGTACTGCCGGCAGCCGGAGTACGAGCTAAATGCCGACGTGAAGAAGGCGAGCGCACGCTTGTGGCCGGCATCGCGCATCTCGCGCAGCGTGTCGGCCAGGTACGGATCCCAGTTGCGATTGCCGAAATAGACCGGCAGGTTGATCCCGTGCGCGGCAAGCTCGACTTCGAGCGCTGCGATCAGGTCGCGGTTCTGCTGGTTGATCGGGCTGACGCCGCCAAAGAGCTCGTAGTGGTGGCCGACCTCGACGAGGCGCTCGCGCGGGATTCCTCGCCCGCGTGTCACGTTCTCAAGGAACGGGAGGATGTCATCCATTCCTTCGGGGCCGCCAAACGAAACGACGATGATCGAGTCGTAGTCGCGCTGATCGAGGCGAGGATCGACGTTGTCGGCGGGCTGCTTGAGGGGTGCGGTTGCGCTCATACGCGCAGCCTAGCCACGGCCGTGTCTCTCGCAGGCGCCAACCAGCAGCCGCGGCACACCTTGCACCGTCTAGCATCGTTCCCATGCCGCGCCATCGCGAAACGCTCCGGGTCATGTGGGCCGATACCGACGCGAGTGGCCGCATCTACTTCGCCGCGATCTTCCGTTGGGTCGAGTTTCTCGAAACGGGTCTCTTCCGCAGCATTGGGAGCGAACTGAACAAGACCGGGCACTTCCCGCGTGTCCACGTGGAGGCCGACTACCGGCTGCCACTTGGCTTCGACGATGAGGTCGAGATGGAGATGTGGGTCGACAAGATCGGGACGAAGTCGCTGACCTACAAGTGGGAAGGGCGGCATAACGGCGAGGTTGCCTTCGGGGGCAGTCACACGGTCGTGTACCTCGCCCCTGACGGTGTCTCGGCCCCCATTCCTGACCGCGAGCGCGCGTTGTTCGATCCATCCTCATGATCTTTGACCCACACGAGATGGCGCCGACATCGGTCGGGCCGGTGGTGAACACGCTCGTCGGGCCGCGGCCGATTGCCTGGGTCTCGACGCTTGCAGCAGACGGGACGCGCAACCTCGCCCCGTTCTCGTACTTCAACGCGGTCGCCATATCGCCGAAGCCGATCCTGGTGGTCTCGCACTCACTTCGCGCCGGCGCTGAGAAAGACACGCTGCGCAACATTCGCGAGACGGGCGAGCTAACGATCTGCGTCGTTACCGAGGAGGTGGCTGACGAAGCGAATGCCTCAAGCGGCGATTGGCCAGCTGACATCGACGAGTGGGAGGTTGTTGGCGTGACGCCAGTCGCGTCGCAGCGCGTTGCGCCACCCCGGGTTGGCGAGGCGCCTGCGGCCTTCGAATGTCGCGTGCATCAGATTGTCGAGCTCGGTACGGCCGAGGCGCCGTCGAACAGCTTGATCCTTGCCGAGGTGCTCGCGATCTACATTGACGACGCGCTGCTCGGGGAGGACGGCCGGGTTGACGCGAAGAGCCTCCACCTTGTGGGGCGGATGGGCGGCGAGGACTGGGTACGAACGCGTGAACGGTTCCCGATGGGGCGTCCAGGGTCGGCTGACCCGAACGATGTACGCGCGCGTTTCAACACTCGATGACGTTGACGGCGAGTCCGCCGCGCGCAGTCTCCTTGTACTTGTCCTTCATGTCCGCGCCCGTGTCGTGCATCGTCTTCACGACCTTGTCGAGTGACACGAAGTGCGTGCCGTCACCGTGGAGTGCCATGCGCGCCGCGGTGATCGCCTTGACCGCGGCGATCGCATTGCGTTCGATACACGGCACCTGAACGAGGCCGCCGATCGGGTCGCAGGTCAGGCCAAGGTTGTGCTCCATGCCGATTTCGGCGGCGTTCTCGACCTGCTCGGGCGTGCCGCCGAGGACCTCGCACAGCGCGCCGGCGGCCATGGAGCACGCTGAGCCGACCTCGCCCTGGCAACCGACCTCAGCTCCCGAGATCGACGCGAGGTTCTTGAAGATCAAGCCGATCGCCCCCGCAGTCAGCAGGAAGCGCACCACGCCATCGTCGTTCGCGCCAGGAACGAAGCGCCAGTAGTAGTGGAGGACGGCCGGGATGATCCCGGCAGCACCATTTGTGGGGGCGGTCACAACGCGTCCGCCTGCGGCGTTCTCTTCGTTCACGGCCAGCGCAAAGAGGCCAACCCAGTCCATCACGTGCAGCGGATCGCTGTCGCCTGCGGCAGAGAGCTGCGCGTGCACGGCCTTTGCTCGGCGATTCACCTTCAGACCGCCAGGGAGGATGCCTTCGGCTGCGCAGCCTCGCTCGACGCATCCCTGCATTGCGGCCCAGATCCTCAGCAGCCCTTCGCGGATCTCAGACTCGGAGCGGCGCACGAGTTCGTTCTCGAGCACGACGCCGCTGATTGGCAGACCGGTCGCCTGCGTCAATGCGAGTAGTTCGTCACCTGAGCCGAAGGGATGCGGGACGGGTGTGTCATCGGCAACGATCCGGTCGGCTCCAACGGCATCTTCGTCGACGACGAACCCACCACCGACCGAGTAGTACGTGCGCTGGCGCAACTCGGTGCCGTCGGCACGGAGCGCGGTGAAGACGACGCCGTTGGGATGACCTGGCAGCTTCTCTCGCTTACGGAAGCCGAGGTGCTCCTCTTCGGTGTAGGCGACCTCGTGATCGCCAAGCAGGCAGAGCGTTCCGTGGGTGCGAATCTCTTCGACGCGCTCCGGGATGCGGGCCGGGTCGCACCCCTCCGGTGTCTCGCCTTCCAGCCCGACAAGCACGGCGCGGTCGGTGCCGTGGCCGCGCCCGGTGGCAGCGAGTGATCCATAGAGGTCGATACGCACCGCGGCGACCTCTTTCAGCAGCCCCTCGTCTGCCAGCCCTACGGCGAACATCCGCGCGGCGCGCATCGGCCCGACCGTGTGCGAACTCGACGGGCCGATTCCGATGGTGAAGAGGTCGAAGACGCTGATCATCGCGAGTCGGCCAGGGCGCGGCCGTCTGCGCATGATGGCAGCGCCATCACGCCTTGGGGAGTCGAGTTTGTCGCTGGCCTAGACGGCGGCGCCGACAAGGTCGAGCACGACATCCGCATCGGGCGGAATCGTGATCGCTTCGACGAGGTGCGAAACAAGGCCCGGTGTCTTGAGACCGTCGCCGCTCACGACCAAGACGACCCGGTCGTTCGGGCCGACGGCGCCACGCGCCACGGCTTCCTTGAGTGCACCAAACGTGACGGCAGGAGCGGTCTCGCCCCAGACACCCGTTGCATGTGCGAGCTCGACGATGTTGTCGGCGATGTCGGCTTCGGGCACCGAGAAGAAACCGCCGCCTGAGGCACGAGCTGACTCGATCGCATAGTCACCGTCGGCCGGATTGCCGATCGCGATCGAGAGCGCCTGTGTCGCCGGGCGGACGGGCGTGACCTTCTCGCCGTTCTCCCATGCCGTGACGACGGGGCGACACCCTTCTGCCTGCCCGCCGTACATGCGGGGGAGTGCTCCGTCGACGAGGCCGAGCTCCTTCCACTCACGGAAGCCTTCGAAGATCTTCGCGTAGAGCGCGCCCGAGCCGATCGGGGCGAACACTGCGTCGGGGAGCTGGAACCCAAGCTGCTCGGCGATCTCAAAGCCGACCGTCTTTGAGCCCTCTGCGTAGTACGAGCGCAGCGCGGCATTGACGAAGCCCCACGGAAGTTCGAACGAGAGCTCGACGGTGAGTCGGCTGACATCGTCGTACGAACCCTGAACCGCATAGAGCGTTGCGCCGTACACCGATGTTGCGATCAACTTCTCGCGCTCGAGGCCGGCCGGCGTAAATACCGCAGCTTCGAAGCCGTCGGCTGCAGCGCGTGCGGCGACGGCGTTCGCGAGGTTGCCGGTCGACGAGCACGCGAGTGTCGTCAGGCCGAGCTCGCGAGCCTTCGCGGCGGCGACCGCAACGCCACGATCCTTGAAGGAGTGCGTCGGATTGGCTGTATCGAGCTTCAGCCACAGCTCACCGATGCCGAGCTCCTCGGCGAGGCGAGGAGCGGAGACGAGCGGCGTGAGGCCGGGGGCGAGAGCCTGGTTCGGCAGGGGCTCAACCGGCAGGAAGTCGGCGTAGCGCCAGAGCGAGTTCGGCCCGGCCGTGATCGACTCACGGGTGACGCGCGCCTGGTCCGCCCGGTCATAGACGGGATCAAGCGGCCCGAAGCAGGAACGGCAGGTGCCAATACCTTCGAGGTCGTGCGTGGTTCCGCAGATGCGGCATTTGAGTGATACAGCGGGCAAAGCAAGCTCCTTTCGCGGTTGGCTCTACATCCTCCGAGCGTGTCGCTCGGCCGGGATTGGCACCTTGCTACGCAGGTTGCCGAGGCTTCATAGGGCCGGTTCCCTCTGCCTCTCTTGATGTGGAGCGGGAGCTGCTTCAAACCCGCGCCGAGGGAAACTGTAGCGCAAGCCGCACCTTCGGTGGAAGGAACAGCAGTGCACTGCTTGAGTAAACGTCCGGCGGGCGCCGGAGTTGAGCCGCGTCTAGCGGGGCCGAGAGCGCGTTTTTGCGTCGGCCGCAAGCAGCTTCCACTTCCGCTTCTCATCGCGGGCGAGCAGTGCGTCCTGGCGGATCGCGATCGTTCGGAGCTCGGCCTGGAGCTTGCGCCAGCTCGCGTATCGCTCCTCGGTGAGCGAGCCGTTCGTGATCGCTTCTCGAATTGCACACCCTGGCTCGCTCTCGTGGGAGCAGTCGGAGAAGCGGCACGCAGTCGTGAGCTCGTCGATGTCGGAGAACGCGGCGTCGAGTCCCTCCTCGGCGCTCCAGAGCTGCAGCTCGCGAATTCCTGGCGTGTCGATCAAGATCCCGCCGTTTGGGAGCAGGATCAGTTCGCGGTGGGTCGTTGTGTGGCGTCCCTCGTCGTCGTCGAGTCGCACCTCGCCTGTCGACATCACCTCGGCGCCGGCGAAGCGGTTGAGGAGGGTCGACTTACCGACGCCGCTCGACCCGACGAGCACGGCCGTTGTTCCAGGGGTGATGCGCGCGAGCACTGCCTCGCATCCTTCGCCGGTGACTGCGCTCACCGTGTGTACCGGGACATCGGGGGCGACCATCGCAACGTCGCGCGCAAACCCTGTTGGGTCGTCGATGCGGTCGATCTTCGAGAGCACGATCTCCGGTCGTGCGCCGCTCTCCCAGATCGTGACGAGGTACCGCTCAAGCCGGCGTAGGTCGAGATCGGGGCCAACGGAAGTGACGACGAAGACGATGTCGACGTTCGCAGCGACGACCTGTGCGCGGGTCGCCTTTCCGGCCGCATGGCGGACGAGCGCGCTTGTACGCGGAAGCACCTCCTGCACAGCGCCGGTGGCGACGCCGACCCAATCGCCGACGGCGACGTCCTGGCCCGACTTCGAGAATCGGCGGGGCACGGCGACGCGGATGCGTCCCTCTTCGGTTACAACGTCGACTTCGCCGCGGTGGCCGGCGACGACGCGCGCGGGCGTCAGCCCAGCAGAGAGTTCGGCGGCGAGCTGATCGTTCCAGCCAAGCGACGCCAGGCCTGTACGGCCGAAGAACGACCGGTTACCCAATGCATGAATACGGCCCTCCTTTCGTCGACAACAGGCGTCTTCAGGGTAGGTGAACGCCTAGCTATCGGCAAACGGGGTGGCTTGCCTTGTCGAGCGAGATCGGCAATGCTCTGTGTGTGGGCAGGCACCTCACTCCGTCGCTGCGCGCGCTTGGCGCGGCCGGCGCTGCTTCCCTGGTGGCGGCGAGCGTCGTGTTCGCAGCGAACCAGCCAGGCGATCCGTGCTCGCCGAACGGTGCGCTCGCCGACTTGAACGGCGGAAAGATCCAATGCGTGAACGGTGTCTGGCAGCCGTACTCGTCGAACGGGCCGACACCGGGAACGACGACCCCCGTCACTCCTGCGGCTTCTGGCGCCACCACGCCTGCGAGCACGGTGAAAGCCTCGACGATCTTCAAGCGGGTTGGTGTCGCTCTCACCGATTCGACGTTCGGCGTGTCGAGCAAGCAGGTCGCCGATGTGACGGCTGTCCGGCTGGCCAACGGTCGAGTCCGGCTCTACGCCTTCGTGAGTCCAGACGGGATTCGCAGTGCCACCTCGACTGACGCGAGTGGAACGTCGTTTGTTGCCGACCCGGGAGTTCGTATCGGTTGGGCGCCGGGCGGGCAGCCGCGCGCCTACGTTCTTGCCGACGGCCGTGTACGTCTCTTTTATCTCGATACCGGCGCGATCAAGTCGGCGATCTCGAAGGACGGGTTGGCGTTCACCGATGAGGGTGTGCGGATCAGCTCGGCGGACGCGGGGTTCGAGCCGGGGGCGCTCAGCGTCGTCAAGGTCGCTGGCGGCTATCGCGGGTACTTCTCGAACCTCGAAAAGCCGGGCGTGACCGCTGACCGGATCACGAAGACGGCCACGTCGCCAGACATGCTGACGTGGACGGTCGGCCCGACGATCACCGGGACATCAGGAACGATCACCGGTGGTGCGTCGCATCCGTTTGCCTACAGCGACGGAAAGGCGATCGCGCTGTACTACAACGGCGATCGCGGGAGCTACTACGGCACGCTCCGCTCGTCGAGCACCGACGGCATCCACTTCGCGAACGAGCGGGCGATTCTGCAGATGGCGGGCGACCCGCAGCTCCTCGCTCTTTCCGGGAAGACCGTGCTTCTCTACTACGGCTTTCAGGTTGCCGGCCACGGCTTCGGCATCGATGTAGCCCGGACGACGGGTAACCCCATCTCGGGTTAGACGCCGAAGCGCTTCCACACGCGGTGCTCAAGCACCCCGACGAGCTGCGTGAGCGCGAGAGCGATCACGACGGCGACGGCAGCGATCGCCCAGATCATCCCGTAGTCGAGCATCCCGCGAGCCGAGTTGACGAGGTTGCCGATCCCGGTGCCGGTCGCGAGAAACTCGGCGATCATCACCCCGAGCAAGGCGCGAGGGGCTGCAAGGCGTGCAGCGGTCAGCAGGTACGGGATCGAGTTCGGGAGCCGCACGTACCGAAGCACAGTGAGGTTGCTGCCGCCGTAGACCTGGACGATGTCGGTTGGGCCCTGGGGGCTTTGTGCGAGGCCTTGCGCGATCGTGACGAAGCTTGGGAAGAACGTGACGGAGATCGTGACCATCACGATCGCGAGCACGCCACGTCCGAAGACGAGCACGAGCAGCGGCGTTAGGGCAGGAAGCGGCATCGTCTGTGAGACGAGCGCGAACGGCAGGAACGCGCTTGCGAGGGCGGGGCGCAGGCTGAGGGTCAGGGCGAGCACGAACGCCGCTGCGAGGCCGCAGCCGAGGCCGAGGAACATCAGCGGGATCGTCTGGCCGAGGGCCGCCCACAGCTCGTGGCGGGCATCACCCGCGCCGTAGCCGGACGTCAAGTAGTGAACGACTGCGAGTGGCGTCTTTGCAACGACGGGCGAGATTCCGAGAATGCGAAGGCCGAGCGACCAGACAGCGAGTACGAGCGCCGCCGAGCCGAGTGTGAAGAGCACGCGCAGCCACAGTGGGTCACGTCGGCCGCCTTCGAGCGCCTCGGGGCCCGCCGCGATCGCGGTTGTCGCTCCAAGGGTGCTGCCTGCGACGCGGTTGCCGAGCACCGCGAAGAGTCCGTAGCCTCCGGCCGCCACTGCGGTTGCAACGAGCCCGATGCCCCAGATGCGGGCTGGGTCGGCCTGGCCGAGCGAGCCGAGCAGGTAGCTCCCGAGGCCCCAGCGAAAGCCGCCACCGAACTCAGCGAGCATCGCACCGAGCATCGCTGCCGGGGCTGCGATCCGTAGCCCAGCAAAGACCGACGGCAGCGCCGAGCGGAAGCGCACCAGGCGCATCACCTCACGGTCGCCACCACCGGCTGCCCGGATCACGTCGACGAGCCGTGGGTCGATCTGTCGCAGTCCGACGAGGGTGGAGACCATCGTTGGGAAGTAGACGGCAAGCGCAGCGAGGATGATCCGTGCGGTACCGGCGCTGAATGCGATCAGCAGCACGGGTACGAGTGCGATGAATGGAACGCTGAAGAGTGTGAGCCCGATTCCGCGAAGCAGTCGCTCAAGGGCAGGTACGCGTGAGAAGACCACAGCGAGACCGATCGCGATCGCGTTCCCGATAACGAAGCCAATCGCCGCTGCTTCGATCGTCGCGAGCGTGTGCTGGGGGTAGTCGCCGCGGTCGTGCCAGAACTGGCTCGCGATGTCGCTGAGCGGTGGGAATGCGCCGTCTGCGATCAACTTCAGCTGGCCGACGATCTCCCAGAGGATCGCGACGACGATGAGCGAGAGGAGCGTTGCGGGCGGCCGACGGCTGCGCGTCATTCGGCGGGCAGCG
Source organism: Actinomycetota bacterium (assembly GCA_900299235.1). GTDB lineage: Bacteria > Actinomycetota > Thermoleophilia > Gaiellales > Gaiellaceae > PALSA-600. The sequence goes on along the minus strand of OMIZ01000134.1, from coordinate 8,587 downwards.
AGAAGAGCAGGTCGGAAAGGTGATCGGCGAGCGCGTGAAACTCGGGCGTCTTCATCACCTCGGGTGTTCGCGGTCGCTCGAACGGCACGTCGACGATCTCGCGCACCCGTCCCGGTCGTGGGCTGAGGACGACGATGCGGTCGGCGAGGAAGATCGCCTCATCAATCGAGTGCGTCACAAGGACAGTTGTCGGTCGGCGCTCCAGCCAGATCCGTTGGAGCTCGAGGTTGAGCTGCCGGCGCAGAATCTCGTCGAGCGCGCCGAACGGCTCATCGAGCAGCATGAGCTCCGGGTCGGTAACGAGTGCGCGGGCGATTGCAACCCGCTGGCGCATGCCACCCGAGAGCTGGGCGGGCAGCGCATCTTCGAACCCGCGCAGCCCAACGAGGTCGATCAGACGCGAGATGCGGTCGGGGTCTGCTCCGCGGTTCAAAACCTGCAACGGCAGTGCGATGTTGGTGCGGACACTCCGCCACGGCAGCAGAGCGGGATCCTGAAACGCGACACCGATGCGCCCCTCCTTGCGGAGCGCCTCGGGGGTGAACCCATCAACCGTGAGCGTGCCGGCGTTCGGCTGGTCGAGGCCGCCGAGGAGACGCAGCAGCGTCGACTTGCCGCAGCCCGAGGGGCCGATCAGTGCGAGCAGTGACCCGGTCGCTGCGTCGATCGACACGCGATCGAGTGCGGTGACCGTCCCGCCCTTCAGGTCAAACGACCGTGAGACCTCGCTGATCTGAACACGTGCCGAGGCCGTGTTCATTGAGGCTCACGCTGAAGGGCGGGACTTAGCACCGAAACGCCTAGATCTCTGCGAGGAGGGTCGTGTCGAACATCTTCCGATTGCCCTTGATGCCAATGGCAGCAAGCGCCCTGAGGTTGGCCTCAATCGAAGCCTCGCTCATCGAGTAGATGCCCTTCGGCGTCTCCATCAGCTTCTTCTGCACGCCATTCGAGAAGATCTCGTTGGCAATCGTGCGGCCGTTGCCCTTGAAGTAGCTGTCCTTGAACGCGTTCGGGTACTTCGACGTGTCCTTGAAGTTCTCGACCCAGCCCTGCCGGCTCGCGCGGAGCCACTTGACGAGCAGGTCGCGCTGGTTCTTGAGCGCGTCCTTCGTGACGACAACCGTGTCGTTGAACAGCGGGTAGCCGTGGTCGTAGAGGAGCCACGAGACCGGAGTCTCGCCCTTCGCCTTGATCGTGAACGGGAGGTCGTCGGTGAAGTCGACCGAGGCATCGATCTCGCCCTTGAGGAGCGGGGTTGGGTCGTACTCGTACGGCACGATCTTCACCTTCGACGCGTCGATGTTGTTGATTTTCAGCAGCGCCTTGATCGCGAGCGTGTTCACCGGCGGGACGGCGAGCGTCTTGCCGATCAGGTCATGCGGCGTGTGCACCGGATTCTTCGCGAGGCTGACAACACCGAGCGGGTTCTTCTGGAACTGCGCACCGATGATCACGAACGGGGCGTTGTCGCTGACGATCGCCTTGATCGTCGTGTCTGGTGTCGTGAGTGCGATCGGCGCCTTGTTCGAGAGCAGCGAGCTCTCTGGGATCACCGACGGGCCGCCCGGGAGGTAGTTCAGATCGATGCCCTGCGCGGTGTAGTAGCCCTTCGACATCGCGATGAAGTAGCCGAGGAACTCGAAGTCGTTCACCCATGCCGACTGCATGGCGAGCTTCGTCGGGGTTGCACGGAGTGCGCCAAACGCCGAGCCGGTGAGGGCGGAGCCGCCGTAAACGGCGAGGCCAGCAGCGGCTGAACGGCGGACGAAATCTCGCCGGGAGAACGCAGTCATAGGGTGAGCCTCCTTACGCGTGGGGTGTGGGTTTCGTGATGTCGCGGAGTTCCGCGGTGACGTGCAGGTGTTCGAACTCGGTGCCGGGAACGAGCTCCCAGAAGACATGTCCGGGTGTACGCGGAGGGCCATCGACGGCTCGGACACTGCTTGGCGTCACGATCCAATCGACCGGGACGTCGTGCGCTTCGGCATCCAGGTGGTCGTCGACGTACTGGCAGTCGTGCACGACGTCGGCGATCGTTGTTGCGTTGTCGACAAGGCCAAGTTCCGACAGGACGGCGTACTCGAAGTCGAAGTAGCCGTGTCCCTTGCCAAAGCGCACACCGTTACGGCTCACCGCCGACCCGCCGGTTACGAGCAGACCAAACGGATCACCTGCCTGCAGCTCTCGCAGCGTGACGGGGGTGGCGTAGCGGTCGAAGCCGTCGAGCGTCGCGGCATGACGCGCCGCGCCGGGTGGCACCTTCGCGGGGTCGAGTTCGTAGAAGCCGCGAACAATTCCGTAGGTCGTCATCACGAACGGGCGGCTCTCCATGATCAGCCGCGCGCGGAAATCTTCGAGGCAGTTGTCGGGCGTCACGAAGATTCGACGGCCGTCACCCGCGAACTGTGCGACGAGGTCGAACAGGCGCTCGGCGCACACGTCGCTTCCCTCGAAGTCAGTGATGAAGCTCGAGAAGTCCCAGTGGAACCGAGAGTCGGGGCGCGCAACCTTGCGGAGCTCCTGCCAGATGCGCTCGCGGTACGCCTCGGTCTTGTCGTCGTGCTCGCCCACGTTCTCCCTCGTGCCGGACCAACAAAAAAGGCGCTCCGGAACCTCGTTGCGGTTCAGGAGGCGCCGTTGCCTCGCGGGTCCCGTTCTCCCGGAAGCCGCACTCGCACCCTAGTAAGGCTTGCGGGTAAGTGTCAAATTGGCGCGGTTTCCAGGGAGCTACGTGCTGCGTTTGATCGTCGCGTGGAAGGTGTAACCGGAGGCGCTGTAGTTGTAGGCCCCTTCACCCGCATCGCCCGCGACCTTAAAGGGCATCGGGAAGCCTTGCTTGACGAATCCGGTCACGAGGAACATCCCGAGCTCTCCCATGCCTCGGCAGAGCTTCGTGTGGAACGGGTTCGGGATCTTCGCGTCGGTGCTGCTTGCCGTGATCACAAATCCTGTTGCGACCACCTTGCCGCTCAGGGTGTAGGTGAACGAGCTTCTCGGCATCGAGCCCGATTCGAGCGTGTGGCCGTTCTCAGAGCAGCTGTAGGTGCCGGTGATATGTCCCGGCCACGGGCCGCCACCATCGGTGATCGTCTTGGCGTTTCGATCGACAAGGAACGAACCGCTCTCCCACACGAGCGTTCCGAACGTGCCTGTGTCGCCTGAGCCCGCAAGCGTCATCTGGAACGTCCAGGTCTCGCCGCAGTCGAGGAGCTTGTCGAGTTTCGGGGTGCCGTCGGCCCCGAGCATCTGCGCGATCGCGTTTGCCTGAACGAGGCAGCTCTTCGCGGTCGTGCTGGCCTTGCACAGATCACCCTTCGGCTCGGCTGCCTTCACGGCCTTCTCGGCGGCGGACTTCGCGCCATTGAGCGCTGACTGTTCGAGGCTGTCGTCGCCGAGTGCCTGTGCCGCCTGCATGATCGTGATCCAGTCGCCGACGGTTGTCGGGTTGGAGCTGTTTGCCCAGCTCTCAAGAGCGCTTGTGGCGGCAGCGCTTGCGGCTGTCGCTCCCGCGTTGTCGCCCGCGCCCTGCGCCGTTGCTGCTGCTGCGAGGTCGGCCGTCGTCTTGGTGGCACCGCTCAGGTGGATCGTCGGACTGACGCTTGGGCAGAGACCGTTTGCACGGCGTGCCGACGAGACCGTGCGGAGGGTGCCGTGGATCGTGCCGCTCTCGACTCCCGCGAGGAACGTCAGAAGCTGCGTGTGGGCGGTGCTCGCGTTGGTTTTGTAGAGCGAAGCGATTGACGCGAGCTTCGCCTGGACGGCTGCCGGGACCGGCGTGGTGCAGATGTTTCCTCCGGCGGCACGGAGCGACGAGGCGATCTGCTGCGCCTGCGCGGCGCCGAGCTTCGCGTGACCACCCGTTGAGACGGCCGCGGCAGCGGAGACATTCAGCTGGGCGGTGGCGCCTGCGGCACAGCCCGTGCTGGCCGACGCGGTGGTCTGGCCAAGCGCAAGCGCTGTCACAGTCGCCGCAAGCGTGAACACCGATGCGAGGTGCCGCAACCTCATGACGCTAGCCTCTCACATTTTCGGCGTGCTGTCGCGTGCTCCGGGTACTTTCAGTAACGGCCTATGCGCAAGGCCGCAGGTACGTGATTCCGATCAACCGACGACGGACAGTCCTCAGGTGACCCCGTCTCGACGCCGAAGGGTCGAGACGCTTGCGGTACTCGGCGGAGTCTCGACGATGGGATCGGTGTCGACAGACATGTACTTTCCCGCGCTACCGCGGACGGCGCACGACCTCGGTGTGGGGACATCAGCAATCCAGCTGACGGTGACCGCGTTCCTGATCGGACTCGCCTTCGGTCAAATCGTCGGCCCGATCAGCGACGTGCGTGGCCGACGGACGCCGTTGCTCACAGGGGTCGTCGTGTACATCATCGCGTGCCTCGGCTGCGCCCTCGCGCCGTCACTGCCGGTGCTCGTGCTCGCACGTCTGCTGCAGGGCTTCTCCGCTGCGACGGGGGTCGTGATTACCCGGGCGATCATCCGCGATCTCTACACCGGGCCCGACGTCGCCCGGTACTACTCGCGCCTCTTCTTCATGATCGCGATGGTCGCAATCGCCTCGCCGGTTGTGGGAACGCAGGTGCTGAGCTTCACCACGTGGCGCGGCATCTTCTTCATTCAGGTCGGTCTCGGCGTCGCGATCTTGATCGTGACGGTGCTGCGTCTTCCCGAGACGCTTTCGCCGGCCAAGCGGCGCGCACCAAGCGCGCGGCTCCAGGGTTTCACGGTGCTGCATCTGCTGCGCGACAAGCGGTTCATCGTGTACGCGCTGACGATGGCCTGCGGTGGCTCCACCCTTCTTGTTTTGGTGTCGGCTGCTCCGTTCCTGATTCCGAACGAGTACAGGGTGCCACTGCATTCGTTCGGCTTCATCTTTTCGGCTGGGGCGCTGGCCGTGATGTGCTCGACACTCCTCAATTCGAAGCTGCTCGGCCGGTTCAGTGAACGGCGTCTGATGATCTACGGCTTCGCCGGCAATGTCACCTGTGGTGTCGCGCTGATCACGGTGGGGCATGTCAGCGTGTGGATGTTCGCCGTGTGCTTCGTCTCGCTCATCGGGACATGGGGCTTCATTGCAGCGAATGTGACGGCGCTCGCGGTCCGCGACTATCAACGTCGCGCCGGGTCGGCGATCGCGGTCTTCGGGCTCTTCCAGTACGGCGTGGGCGGGCTCACGGCGCCTGCGGTCGCAATCGCGGGGCAGGAGACAGTCGCGCGGGTCGGTCTGTTTGTGCTCATTCTTGGCGTGCTTGGCGGCCTCGGTGCGGCGCTTGGCGTCACGCGCGACCGACGGCAGATCCTCGCCGAGAACGCCGTCGCGAGCTAACGTCGCCAGGGTGGGAGTAGAGGTTCGATTCGAGGTGCGCCTTGCAAATGGCGATGTCGAAGCTGCTGACTCGCAATGGGGCGCTCAGCACATCGTTGCGCGGCGGATGGCGTTCGACACCGACCCCACACGTCCCGTGAACGTGTTGCCTGCCGAGATCTGGAAGCTCGATCCCTCACGGTTCGGCGGGCGCGTGTACGTCGAGACGATCTACACCGCCGCTGATCTGACAGCCTCGGGCTGACGTCCCAAAAGCAGGATCCCCGGAATTGGGTATTCATAAAGCTCTACCGTTAATCTATAGAAACAAGCCTTGCGGTAGTCAAGAAATCAGGTAATTGTTAGGGCGAGATGCCCGACGCCGGCCTGACGCGCCCGGAACAGATCGCCCGCGACTGCGGCCTTCGTCTGCTGCAGCTGAGCGCGGTGTATGAGAGCGCGGTCGTTCCGTACGACGCGCCGGAGGATGCGTTGATCGTTGCAACGCTCGTGACGCGACAGCGGCGGTTTCTGCGCGCCGCATTCCTCCTTGCCGACACAGGCCAACGTCTTGAGGCATCGATCATGGTGCGCACGATGCTCGAGTACTTGATCCAGCAGAAGTGGTTGGCCGAGAACCCGCAGCTCAACTACCTGCTCTGGATGGTCGAGGATCTTGAGATGCGCCTGTGCAGTGATCTTGAGGTCGGTGGACAGCATCCGGACGGCATCGCCGATGAGCTTGAGGTGATGGCGCCGGAGGTTCGCGCCTCCGTTGAGGAGAAGCTCGAGATGTTCCGCGAGCGGCTCGATGTGCTCGCGCTCGAGCTTGGCCTTCCCGATGTCCCGCGGTACCCGACGATGCGGGATCAGGCGCGCGAGGTTGGACTGGGTTACACGTACTCGCTCGCCCGTCGGTTCGACCGTTCGAGTGGCTTCCACCCGACTCTCGTCGCGCTCGAGCAGTTCGCGGTCGATGCCGACGCCGACACGGGCTGGACGATCTTGCAGGATCGTCCAGTCGAACGGCTCTACGTCGATCCGTACACCGTTGGCGCATTCATGTTGAGCGAGGCGCTCGCGTGCGCAGCCAGACGATTGCCGCAACTCCATATTGAGGGCTTCGACGAGACGGTCGCCCTCCTCGAGACCGTCACTCCCTAGGGAGCGTCTCCCGGAGACCGGAAATGCGAAAGGCCCCTCGCGGGGCCTTTTGGCGGAGCTACAGGGTTGAAAGAACGGGAGCGACGGGACTCGAACCCGCGACCTCCGGCGTGACAGGCCGGCGTTCTAACCAACTGAACTACGCCCCCGTAGCGCGCAGGGCAGTGTAACCACGCGGCGAAGTAAAGCGCGTGACTACGGTCGATTGGATTGCGGTTGGCGTGATCGCGTTCTTCGCTCTGACGGGCTTTCGGCGGGGCCTAATCGGGACGATTCTCTCGCTGATCGGCACGATTGCAGGCGCGATTATCGGTGCTCGGCTGGCGCCGCACTTCCTGTCGCACGCGATGACGACGAAGTACAGCTCGCTCCTCGGCGTCGCGGGCGCCACGATCGGCGTAGTCGCAATCGGAATCGTCGCGCGCTTTGTGCGAGGCGGCCTCCGTCTGCTGCCGCCGCTTCGGATGCTCGATTCCGTGGGTGGCGCCGCCTTCGGCGCGGTATTTGGCGCGGCGCTCGTATGGATCGTGGCTGCGGCCGCCGTCCAGATTCCGCACCATCCCACGTGGCGTCATGACGTGCAGACGTCGAAGGTGATCACGCGACTGAACAAGATCGCGCCGCCCGTCGACATCCTGAAGCTCCCGACGACGCTCCCCGCGCTCGTCGAGCAGATGACCGCCCGCTAGATCGCGGAGAGCAGATCGAGGACGGCCGTCGGCCGTCGATACGGCGCCACGATGTAGACGCCGTCGACGCGACCTCGCGCCTGTGCAAGCAATTCGCGTGCGTGAGCGAAGCCGACCTCAGAGGCCCCTGGGCCAGCAGCGTCCAGCGCGTCCTGGAGCTCCTGCGGCACGAGGATGCCGGGGACTTCGTTGTGCAGCCGCAACGCGAGCCGGAACGTCGTGACCGGGAAGATGCCCGCGAGGACGGGGATCGGCCAGCCGCCGATCAGCTCGCCGAAGCGATCGATGTGATCGAGGTCGAAGACGATCTGGGTCATCGCGAACTTTGCGCCAGCTTCCACCTTCTGGCGGAAGCGCTCTGCCTCGGCCTCGAGGTCGTCGGCAGTCGGGTTGACGGCGACGCCAACAAAGAACGACGTGGGCGCGTCGATCGGCCGCCCGTTGAAGTCTTCGCCGCGGTTCAACCCGGAGATCAGGCGCGTCAGTCCGATCGAGTCGATCTCGTACACACCCTGAGAGCCGGGGTAGTCGCCGATCTCGGGCGGATCGCCGGTAATTGCGAGCACGTTTCGGACACCCTCGGCGTGAGCGCCGAGCAGCATCGACTCGAGGCCGAGGATCGTCATGTCGCGCGTCGTGAGATGAGGGATCGTCTCGAGCGAGGTCGCCCGTTCGATCGCTCCCGAGACCATCAGCGAACTCATGCCGGCCCGTGCCGTCGCGTTGTCGTTCACGTCGACGAATGGCACGAGCCTCGAGTCTGCAATCGATGCAGAGGTCTCGAGCAGACCGCGGCTCGACCCACCAAGGGGAGGGTCGAGCTGGATCGACACGACGAACTCTTTCTCGCGCAGGGCTGTTGCGAGCCGGGTTTCGCGGGCCTCTTCGCCGAGGGCGACGACGATGTCGCGTTCAGCGAGCGTTAGCTCCGAGCGCGCGGGGCGCTTCTCGTCGATCGCGGAGCGGATCGCAGCGATCTCGGTGGGGGTCGTACCGCAGCAGCCGCCGATGATCCGCGCGCCAAGGTCGCGTGCGTGCGCTGCGAACTCGACGAAGTAGTCCGGCGTTGCGTGCGGGTAGACGACGCGCCCTCCCGACAGGCTCGCGAGGCCGATGTTCGGGAGTGCTGCGAGCGCGCGATCCTCCGCTTGCATCTGCTCGAGGGCGGTCAGGGCAGCGAGCAGGCCGGCCCCGTGGTTGGCGCCAATCGCAGCGACCTCAAGGGCGCTGAGTCGCTCGGCCGCTTCCTTTGCCGTGACGCCTGCGAGCGTGATCCCACCCTCATCGAAGGTGAGGAGCGCGACGATCGGGAGGTTCGACACCTCTTTGATCGCTGTGACTGCATCTTCGAGCTCGGCGAGGTCGTAGAACGTCTCGACCATGAAGAGGTCGGCGCCACGCCCGGCCAGAATGT
>OMIZ01000133.1 GCA_900299235.1 Actinomycetota bacterium | reverse complement strand
CGAGCGCCGAGGCGAGGATCGCGCTGGCGATGAACGTCGAGACGAAGCAGGCGATCAGCGCGTTGCGCGCCGAATCGACCAGCACCTTCCGGTTCGCCCGGGCGCCAGCGATGCCTGCGACGAGCGCCCACAGGGCAAGCCCGAAGCTAACGATCAGTGCCGCGCGACCGAGATCGGCCACTTACGACCCGTTGGTCGTCGTGTACTTGCTCGGGCACTTCGTCGTCATGTCCGTCGCGACGAACGTGCCGTTCTTCATCTGGCCTGTGAGGTTCACGTGTCGCCCAACCTTGAAGAGGTCGGGGACGGAGCCATGGAAGTCGATCGGGATGACCGGGCTTGTGCCGGTGATGTCTTTGAGGCCAAAGTCGAGGCCGGTCGTGTGTGAGTCGCCCGATACCGGGCCGACGACCTCACCCGTGAGCGACACCGTGCCGTTATGGCCTGCAAGGTTGCTTGGCTGCAGGACAGGGGTCGAGTTGCCGACGACAGCGGTGTAGAGCAGGAACACCGCGAGGAGCATCGCGATGGCCAGTGCTACGACCAGGCGAGCGGGATTGCGCTTCGAGCGGGCCACTGCCAAAAGTGTACCCCCGCCCTGGTCGACGGAGTGTTAGGAGGGTGTGAGTCCCGTACGCCGTGCGGTTACGCGTCAACCTGGGCAGCGTCGAGGCTGCGGCCAGGCACGCGATACCCGTGGTCGGCGCAGAGCGAACCGGGATTGTCTTCGGTGAGAGCGTCGCAGTAGCCCTTGCCGTACGCGGCGCGCATGAAGGCGGCGACGACCTCGAGCGACCACTCGCCGATACCAGCGGCCTCACGCCAGAGGTCGGCGAGACGCAGGTCGATGTCGAGTTCGAGGAGGTCGATGCGGCTGGGCGAGCTGCTCATGTCAAAGAGCCTAGATACGCCTCCGGACGGACCGACGTTGCGACCATTACCCTTGCCGTGATGACAAAGTCCCTGCATATCGGGCCTGCGCGGGTTCCCTCGCGGGAGAGCCCCGAGGCAGCGATCGCACTGCTCCTCGAGCGTGGCTACAGCGCCTGCGAGCTCGATTTTGAAGGCACGTTCTGGATGAGCTACGAGTTCGCCGAACGGTTTGGGGAGCTTGCGCGTGATGCCGGGATCGCGCTCTCGGTACACGCGCCGATCGCCGGGTTCATGGGGCACGCGGAGCGCGGCAAGAAACTGAACATGGCGGTCGGCATGCTCGACCACTCGGCAGGGATCGCGAAAGTCGCTGGGGCCAAGGTCGTCGTCTTCCATCCCGGCTTCCTGCTTGGTCGGACGCGTGCGGAGGCGATCGACTCCGTGTGTGAGCAGCTCGGAGAGCTACGGGAGCGTCTTGAGGGCAAGGATCGCGGGGTGCCGTTTGGCATCGAAGTGATGGGCCGTGTGCGCGAGCTTGGCTCACTCGACGACGTGGTCGAGATCGCCGGGCGCCTCGGCTGGGTTCGCCCGGTGATCGACTTTGCCCACATGCATGCCACCTCCGACGGCCAGTACCTCACGGTCGAACCGTTCGTCGAGGCGTTGACCAAGGCTGACGCCGTGCTCGAACCTGGCGCGCCATTCCACATCCACTTCTCAGACATCCAGTTCGCAAACCGCAACGAGACCAAGCACCTTCCCTACGGCGGCGGAACGTTGCGCGCCGAGCCGCTGAAAGCAGCGCTCGCACAGTTTCCCCGACCCGCAACGCTCATCTCCGAGTCGCCCGATGAGGAGAGCTCGCAGCGCATCAAGGCGATCCTCGAGGGCTGACACCAGTCCGTAGCCCAGCGGTCGCGCGCTTTCCGTAGAGTCCAGGGCATGCTCAATCCAGCGATCTTCAAGGCCTACGACGTCCGCGGCATCTACGGCAGCGACATCGATGAGGAGGGCGGCTACGCGATCGGCCGCGCCTACGTCGAGCAATTCGAACCACGCAAGATCGCTGTCGGACGCGATATGCGTCTCGCGAGTCCGTCCGTCGCAGCTGCCGTGATCGAAGGCGCCGCCGACGCAGGCGCCGATGTGATCGACCTCGGTCTCGTCGGCACCGAGATGGTCTATTTCGCCGTCGGCAACCTCGGTCTCGAAGGCGGGATCATGGTCACCGCCTCACACAACCCGAAGGAGTACATCGGGATGAAGATCGTGCGCCGCGGCGCACTACCTGTCGGCGGCGAATCGGGGCTGCTCGACGTGCGAGACCGCGCGGTCAAAGGCGAGTGGCGCGATGCGACCCGCGGAACGGTTACCGAGGAGAACGTCTGGGATGCCTACGTCGACTGCGTGCTCGGGTTCATCGACCCCGCGGCAATCAAGCCCCTCAAGATCGTCGTCGATGCAGCGAACGGCATGGCCGGCGTCATGTTGCCGCGCGTGCTCGACCGGCTCCCGCAGGTCGAGGTTGTGCGTTGCTACTTCGATCCCGACGGCTCGTTCCCGAACCATGAGCCGAATCCGCTGCTGCCCGAGAACCGCGACTTCATCATCGATAAGACCCGCGCGGAAGGCGCCGACTTCGGTGTGGCCTACGACGGTGACGCCGACCGCTGCTTTTTCGTCGACGAGACTGGCGAGTTCATCCCGGGCGACTTCACGACGGCCCTCTTCGCCGAGACCATGCTTGCACGCGAGCCCGGCGGCAAGGTGATCTACGACGTGCGCGCCTCCTGGGCCGTGCCGAAGGCGATCGAGGCCGCCGGCGGAGTGGCGCTCGCGAACCGCGTCGGCCACGCGTTCATCAAGCAACGGATGCGCGACGTCGACGCCGTGTTCGCCGGCGAGGTCTCGGCGCACTACTACTTCCGCGACTTCACGAAGGCGGACACGGGTGTCGTGCCCTTCCTGCTGATGCTCGAGATCGTCTCGAAGCGTGGCCAGAAGGTCTCGGAGATCCTCGCGCCGCTCCGTTCCACGTACTTCCTCACGGGCGAGATCAACACGCCAGTTGCCGACGTGCCGCTGAAGCTCCAGGAGATCAAGGAGCGCTACCGCAGCGAGGGTGCCGTCTCGCACCTCGACGGCCTCTCGATCGACGCTGAGGATTGGCACATGAACATCCGCCCGTCGAACACCGAGCCGCTCCTTCGCCTCAACCTCGAAGCGCTCTCCCAGGAACTGATGGAGCAAAAGCGCGATGAGGTGCTCGCGTTGATCCGATCCTAGGAGCTACCAGAGGCGCTTGGCGCGTACGAGCACGTCAATCGCGTTGCGCACTCCCTCGTCGGTCTCGACAGGCCGAATCACCGCTTCAGCGCGCTCGACACTGAGATCACCGAGGTGCGGTACGACGTCCTCGGCGCTATAGAGGACACTCGCATCCTTCGGGCCGCCGTGGCCCTCCTTGAGGTTGCGCGAGTCGTGGGCGACGAGCAGGAACGTCCCGCCAGCAGCGACCGCCCGCGCGGCCCGTGCGACAACCGGGCCAAGCTCGTGCTGGGGGAGATGGAGGTAGAAGAGGATCACGAGGTCGAACTCGCCGGCGGACGGCTCGTACGTCGTCAGGTCGGCGACGAGCCATTTGCACTCCACCCCACGCGACGCGGCAAATTCGCGCGCTTTCGCGATACCAACATCAGCGAAGTCAACGCCCGTCGCGCGCCAGCCCTGCTCGGCAAGCCAGATCGCGTTGCGACCCTCGCCACAGGCGAGGTCAAGAACGCTGCCGGGCGTGAGGCCGTCGGTCTCTGAGACGAGAAAGCGGTTCGGCTGCGACGTCCAGACGAGCTCCTTTTCGGCGTACCGCTGGTTCCACGTCTGCGCATCCATGCCGGTGACGGTACCGGCGGGGCGTCGTGCTACCGCCAAGCTCAAGCGCAGAGCGGCGCGGCGCTACCCCGCAACGAGCTCGCGAAAGAGCCGCTCGACCTGGGCGTCGAGGTCGTCGCAGATCCCGGTGTGCACCTCAGATGGCTGGACGATCGTGCTCGACGGTGCGGCGAGCCAGTGGAAGCGCCCCGTCAGGTCGAGCTTCGCGATCGGGCCTGCCTCGGGGTCGCCAGCGGCGATGCGCTCAAGCCCCTTCAGGTGCTGGGTGACCGCTTCAACGTCGACGTCGGGCCACAGCGCCCGTGCCCGCGCCTCGTCGAGCGCCGTCCGCGCCTGGAGAAAGCCTTTCGGGCGGCAGAACACGACAACGCCCACGTTGATCCGCTCGCCTCGCTCAAGCGCTGGGACGAGTCGCACCACCGCGTAGGAGAAGGTGTCAGCCACGGGCTGCCTCAGCCTCCTCGACGAAGCCGCGGTTCGCAAGTCGTGCGGTGAGGTAGTCGGCGTACACGGCACGATCCTCGCCGTTCAGCCAGACGTCAGGGATCTCGGCGAGCACCGCCCCGATCAGGTCGGGCGTCACGCGGGGCGCGAGCCGGGCATCGGCTTCTGCGATCGACGACGCGAACGGCAGCAACACGTGCTCGCGAATCGCCGTGAACCGTGTCTCAGCGTGCGCTACGGGTGACTGATCGCCGTGGTGGAAGTACAGGGCGGCGCCGTGGTCGATCACCCAGAGGCGACGATGCCACCACAGCAGGTTCGGGTTGCGCGCGGTGCGGTCGATGTTCGTCACGAGACCGTCGAGCCACACGATGTCGGCCGCGAGCTCGGGATCGGGCCGTTGCCCGTCAGCCGGGTTGAACGGCAGCGATCCCGGCAGGAAGTCGACACCGAGGTTGAGGCCGGCGCTCGCCGCCAGGAGATCCTGGATCTCCTGGTCGGGCTCCGCGATCGAAAGCTGGGCGTCAAGATCGACGAGTACGAGCTCTGGCATCAGGTAGCCGAGTGCCCGCGCAAGCTCGCCGACGACCACCTCTGCCACAAGCGCCTTCGGCCCCTGCCCTGCCCCCTGAAACTTGAGGACGTACAGGCCGTCGTCGCCCGCCTCGATCAAAGCGGGCAGCGAGCCGCCCTCCCGTAGGGGCGTGACGTACCTCGTTGCCGACACGGTTCGCATGGGGCGAGCCTACCCCGAAGCGGAATCGCGCTCTGCCAGGTGTACGCCTGCGAAGATCCTTTGCATGCCGATCGTCGCGAACCCTTACGCCGACCGCGCCCTGGTGCCACCCGTCAATCGCGATGCGCGTGCGTTTCATGCTGCTCTTCCTGGCTACGAGCCGACGCCCGTTCGGGAGCTCACTTCGGTTGCAGCGGAGCTCCGCCTTGACGCGGTGCTCCTCAAGGATGAGTCGCGCCGACTCGGGCTCCCGGCGTTCAAGATCCTCGGCGCCTCGTGGGCGGTCGAGCGGATGCTGCGCGAGCAGCCCGGCGTCCATGCGTTGATCGCAGCGAGCGCGGGCAATCACGGTCGCGCAGTCGCGCGCGCGGCGAAGCTGCGCGGCCTCGCCTGTCGCGTCTACCTGCCCGCGCGCTCGCTCCCTGTGCGGCGCGAGGCGATTGCGTCAGAGGGAGCCGAGGTTGTCGTCGTCGACGGGACGTACGAAGACGCGGTCGTGCTCGCCGAGGCGGCTGGGCGCGAACCGGGTGCCGTCACGATCGCGGATGTCGGTGACTCTGGCCCCGCCGAGTGGGTCATCGACGGGTACGCGACGCTTTTCGACGAGGCTGCCGAGCAGGCGAGCTTCGACACGATCCTCGTCCCGGTCGGAGTCGGCTCACTCGCTGCGGCAGCAGCTCGCTTCGGCGCCGAGGCTGGACTCACGGTCATCGGTGTCGAGCCGACCACCGCGGCCTGTCTCACCGAATCGCTCGGCGCGGGCGAGCGTGTCACGATCCCAACGCCCGGAACGATCATGGCGGGCCTCGACTGCGCCGAGGTGTCGGCGGCAGCGTGGCGCTCGCTGCTCTACGGCATCACGGGAACGATCACGGTGAGCGACGACCAGGTGCGCAGCGCGATGGCCGATCTCGCGGCGGCCGGACTCACGATTGGCGAATCAGGGGCGGCGCCGTTTGCTGCCCTTCGCCTCGGCCTCGTACCTGCGCACGCGAGGGTACTGCTCGTCGCGTCTGAGGGCCTGACGGCGCTCGCGCCCTAGCGCGCTTACCGCGGCGCTGAAACGACGACAACCGGCTTCGCGCACTTGTGCGCGACTGCCTGGCTGACCGATCCGAGTAGCGCTCCGGCCAGGCTGCCGTGCCCGCGAGTGCCGACGACGACGATCTCCGCGTCCTCGGAGTACTCGAGCAGCACGGTCGCGGGATGACCGTGCACCGAGATCAGATCGACCTCGACACCAGGCTCGCTGCCAAGCTGCGCCGCGGCCCGGCCGAGCACCGAATCGGCGTGATGTTCGGCCTCTGAATCGAGATCGGCGGACGCGATCAGCGCACTGCCTGCGTACTCGAGCGCTGGCACCTCTGACGCGCTGATCACGGTCAACGGCAGCCTTCGCAGTTTCGCCTCCTCCAGCGCGAACGCCAAGGCGCGGTCGGCGGCAGGCGAGCCATCGACCCCAACAACGACTCCTCGGGAAGGACGCATCTCGCTCATTCTGACGCCGCCGCGGGCATGTGGGTTGCGTGCACCTCGCGTGGAGCGCGGCGCGGGACGATCAGCGCTGCGCCGATACCTACGGCGAGGACGAGGGTGCAGACAATGAACGTGATCGTGTAGCCGTGCTTGTCAGGGAAGATCCCGTGGACATTGGCAGCAAGGATCGTCGCCGCGACCTCCGCTCCGATTGCCCCGCCGATAGTGCGGACGACGGTGTTCATGCCCGACGCGACCCCCGTCTGGTGCGGCGGCACCGCCTCGACGATCAGGTTCGCGAGGGCAGCGAAGGCGAAGCCGACGCCAATGCCGATGAACGCTGATGCGAGGTAGACCTCCCACTTCGCCGTCGTGAAGGTGAGAACGACAAACGCCAGCGTTGTCACCGATGCGCCCATCACAAGCGGCACCTTCGACCCAACAACGTTCGACAGGCGCCCACCGATTGTGCTGCAGATCAGCATCGTCACTGTCGTCGGAACGAGGAAGATCCCCGACTGCGTGACCGTTGCACCGAAGCCGTAGCCGGTAGAGGTCGGTGTCTGCACGTACTGCGGGATCAGCACGAACGAGCTGTACATCCCAAAGCCGAGAAGCAGCGCGGCGAGATTGGTCGTCCAGACCCCAGGGAGCTGCATCATCCGCATGTCAACGAGCGGATGGGACGAACGCAGTTCCGCGATCACCCACCACACCGCAATCACGAGCGCGAAGGCGATCAGGCCGATCGTCTTCGACGAACCCCACCCCCACTTCGACGACTCGCTCACGCCAAGGAGCAACGAGGCAAGCCACGTCGAGAGCAGCACTGCGCCGAGCCAGTGAATGTCGCCCTTCGCACGCACATCGGATTCAGGGATGGCGACGATCGCGAGCGCACCTGCACCAAGCGTCACGAAGAACGGAATCCAGAACAGCCAGTGGTACGACACGGACTTGAGGATTGGCCCCGCGAGCACGATGCCCAGCCCGCCACCGATTCCGAGAAGCCCCGAGATCAGCGCGATCGCGCTCGCAACCTTCTCGCGTGGCAGTGCGTCTCGGATGATCCCGAACGAGAGCGGGAAGATCGCACCGCCCATGCCCTGGATCAGTCGGGCGACGATCATCAGCGGCAGCGACGTCGCGATCGCGCCGATCAGCGTGCCGAGCGCAAGTGCGAACAGCGTGATCACGAGCACGCGCTTCTTGCCGAACATGTCACCGAGGCGCCCGGCAATCGGCGTGACGACCGACGCCGAGAGAAGGTAGGTCGTGAAGACCCATGCAACGCCCGAGGTGGTCGTGTGCAGGTCGTGCTGGAGCACTGGGAGCGCCGGCACGACAAGTGACTGCAGCAACGCGTACGCCGAACCGCCTAGCGCAAGCGCGGTGAGTACCAATCCGGCGTTGACAGCCGGGCGTTGAACGGGCGCGTCCATTTGCATCACGTCGTGAACGACTCTACCTCCGACGGGAGGGGTCGCCGACCCCCAATGAGTTCAAGCATTGCAGGTAGGCGGGACGTTCTCCGCCGAAGGTCGTACGACTAACGACCGATTGCCGTCGGGACCGAGGGTCGCGCACGATCGAGCGACACCGATTCCCCTGGCGTGTGCTCTCTCGCGCCTTCACTCTCAAAGGAGCTTCTGCATATGTCTCACTCACTGCGCCGATCAGCAATCGCTGTCCTCGCGGCTCTCGCGCTCACGATCGTCCCCGCCGCACTCGCATCGGGCGGCGTCAACTCTGGTGGCGTTAACTCCGGCGGCGGTACAGGCGGTGGCGGCACGAGCGGCGGTGGCGGCAAGACCGTTGCGGGCCCCTGCGCGACGATTGCCACGTTCAGCAGCTTGGTGGGCTACTACTCGGTCTGGGCGGCTATCTGGACGCAGTTCAGCATCACGAACAACTGCAAGCACGCCGTCACGTTGGACATGAAGTTCACGAATGGCACGACCGGCGAGGTCGACTACAGCGCAACGCAGTCGACCGCTGTGATGCCGTCGGGCACGATCGACGAGGATTGGGCCGCATTCTCGACCGATTACACGGTTTCGATCACCGTCACTGATCCCGCCACGGGCCTCGTGATTGGCTCGAAGTCGGCGATCGTCACGACTGGCGCATCAAAGCTCTAGTCCCCGAACGCGTTGCGTTTGAGCAAAGAGTGCAGCGGCGGGGGTGGGATTCGAACCCACGGAGGGGGTTGCCCTCAACGGTTTTCAAGACCGCCCCATTCGACCGCTCTGGCACCCCGCCGTGTAACTCCTCAATTGTTTGACCGGCCCGTCGCCGGCGTGCCCGCTACGACTCGATGCGCGCGGGTGCGCCGTATGACTGCAGCACCTCGGGCACGTCGCCCCCGAAGTTCTCGAGGATCGCGAGTACCCAGCGGTCAGTTACTGCTGTGCCGTTGAGCGTATGCGGCACGGTGAGCTGCTTCTCGCCCTCCCGCCACCGGACTCCGAGGCGACGCGCCTGGTAGTCGGTGGTGTTTGAGCACGA
This sequence comes from Actinomycetota bacterium, assembly GCA_900299235.1. GTDB lineage: Bacteria > Actinomycetota > Thermoleophilia > Gaiellales > Gaiellaceae > PALSA-600. Next base: position 13,748 of record OMIZ01000133.1, on the reverse strand, counting down.
GGTGATCTCCCGATAGCGCTGCTGGCTCGGGAACCACGCCTCGATGTCGTACTTCTTGGCCGCCGAGGCGCCAAGGTCGCCAGCGGCAACGTTGATCACGCGATAGGGCAGGCCGACGGCCTGCACAAGCTCTTCCTCGATGCCGAGAATCCGCTCGTGCTCTTCAGCCGATGTCGCCGGGTCGCAGAAGACGAACATCTCGACCTTCTGAAACTGGTGGACGCGGAACATGCCGCGTGTGTCGCGACCAGCCGAGCCAGACTCGCGACGGAAGCACGAGGAGAACGCGGCGTAACGCAGCGGCACCTCCTCAAGGATGTCGCCCATGTGAAATGCCGCGAGGGGCACTTCCGACGTGCCAACGAGGTAGAGGCCGTCGGCTGGGATCTCGTAGTAGTCGCCCTTGTCGCTCGGGAAGAAGCCTGTGCCGTACATCGCTTCGTCGCGGACAAGCACCGGAGGCAGCATCGGCGTATGGCCGTGCTTCGCAACGCGGTCGAGGGCAAAGCGGTAGAGCGCCATCGAGAGCAGCGCGGTGTCGCCGACGATGTAGCCGAAGCGGGCACCCGAAACCTTCGCGGCGCGATCCATCTCGAACCGGCCGACCTCGGTGTGCTCCTTGCCGGAGCCAGGGCCGGCGTCACCGACGCGGCGAATCTCAACCGCGTCGTCCTCGCCACCGTCAGGTGCCGACGGATCGGGCGGGTTCGGAACCTTTGCGAGGATCTCGTTGCGCTCGGCCTCGGCTGCTGCGAGCTTCTCCTCAAGCGCCTGCAGCTCCTCCTTGATCTGCTTGAGCTCGGCGAGCTCCTCGGGGGTCGGCTTGCCCTGCGGCTTGCGCTGCTTCGCACGGAGCGCGTCGACCTGCGGCACGAGCTCGCGCCACACGTCGTCGGCGGCGAGCGCCGCGTCGAACAGCGCCTCATCGCCGCGGCGCGCAAGAGCCGCGCGGATTGCGTCGGGATTCGAACGGGCTGCCCTGAGATCGATCACGCGGGCAAGTGTAGAGGGCGTGCGCCCCGCTTAGCCGTCGAGCAGGCGTTCAATGACCTGCGCGACGCCCTGCACCTCGCCCGAGGGGCAGACCCAATCGGCCACGGCCTTCACACGACCATGCGCGTTCGCGACGGCAACCCCATAGCCCGCCCACTCAAGGAGCTCCACGTCGTTCTCACCATCACCGAAGGCGACGACCTTGTCAACGCTGAATCCGTACTTCTCGGCGAGCACTCCCAACCCGGCGCCCTTGGTCACACCGGCGGCCGCAAATTCGAGAAAGTACGGCAGCGACTTCGAGATCCACAGGCGATTGCCAAAGCGCGCCTTCATCGCCGCCTCAAGAACGTCGAGCGCGGCAGGATCGCCGACACATACGACCTTCGTCGGCGGCCGATCGAGCCAGTCGAGCAGCGGCCCGACTTCGTGGATCTCAAGCCCCTGGAAGCCGGCATACGAGCGGGTGTTGTCGTTTGCCTCGGCGACGTGGAGCTCATCCTCGAGGTACACGTTCGGATTCGGCCAGCCCTCCTCGGCCAGCGCAGCGATCGTCTCGCGCGCGAGCTCGGTGTCGATCGGGCTGTGTCGCAGCCACGTGCCGTCGGCGTCGAGCACGACGGCGCCCTGGTAACAGACGGCCGGCTCAGGGAGCCGCTCAAGTGGAATCACGCGACGCATCGACTGCACCATGCGTCCCGTCACGGGGATCACACGCAGGCCGGCGGCTCGCGCGCGATCGATCGCGGCCCAGGTGCGGTCGCGCACAGTACCGTCCTCCCAGATGAGAGTGCGGTCGAGGTCCGTGGCAATCACCTCGACATCCCGCGGAAAGGTCGCGGGAAGCGCTTCCAGGATGTCCGGGTTCAGCCTGCTGTGGCCTTGACCACGTAGGCGGCGACGTCAGCGATCTGCACGTCTTTGAGCCTACCCTTGAACGGCGGCATCGTGCCCTTGCCGTTCACCACCCTGTCGACGACCGTTGCCAGGATCGGCTTGGTCTGGTCGAGGTTCGGGCCGATCGTCCCCTTCGCCCCCGCATCAGCAAGCGTGTGGCAGGCCACGCAACCCGCCGCGAGAAACACTGTCTTTCCCGCAGTTGCGCTGCCGTTTGCGTACTGCGACGGCACCGACGGTGCCATCGATGCGGGCAGCGGCCCCACGACCTGGCTGGCGACGGGCGAGACAACCTTTCCGCCCGGCCGCTCGCAGCCCGCAAGGAGCAGCACAAGTGCAGCGAGTGGAAGCATCGAGAGGAGGACCCGGCGGCGTTGCAAGGCGCCGATTGTATACCGATGTTTGTGACATATGCATCGAGAACCGTTGGTGAGGTATCGAGATCACCGCATACAACCGCGAGGTACAGGCCCGATCGGCCGCAAATCAGCCCGCGGCCCATAAAACCTCTCTAAGAGTCGCTGCGGAGGCCCTGTCACGCCCACCGCGGGCGCTACCATCGGCCCCATGAAGCGCAGAAGCTATGGCCGCGACTTTGGCCTCACTCTCCGGATGCTGTTCACGACAGGCCTGCTTGGCCTGCTCTACGTGATCTTTGGCGTCGTTCTCCTCAATGCTTTCAACGTTGGCTTTGCCCCGATGATCGTGATCATCGGCGTCATCGCGTTCGTCCAGTACTACACCTCCGACAAGCTCGCCCTTGCCGCCTCTGGAGCGAAGGTCGTTACGCGCGAAGAGGCCCCCGACCTGCACGACATGGTCGAACGGCTCTGCGCGATGTCCGACCTCCCGAAGCCCAAGATCGCGGTCATGGACACCCCCGTGCCGAACGCGTTTGCGACAGGTCGCTCACCCAAGCACGCTGCCGTGTGCGTCACGACAGGCCTGTGGGAGCGCCTTGAGCCTCGCGAGATCGAAGGCGTGCTCGCGCATGAGCTCTCGCACATCGCAAATCGCGACGTCCTGATCATGACCGTGGCGAGCTTCTTCGCGATGATCGCCGCGTTCATCGTCCGCATGGGCATGTGGACGGGAATGATGGGCGGCTACGGCGGCGGCAACAACCGCGATAACAACAACAACGGCGTTCCCGTGTGGCTGATCGTGATGCTCGTCTCTGCGATCACCTATGCGGTCAGCTTCATCCTGATCCGCACGATCTCGCGGTACCGCGAATACGCAGCAGACCGCGGGTCAGCGCTGATCACAGGCGCCCCCGAATACTTGATGAGCGCGCTCCAGAAGATCTCGTCACAGATGACGTTGATCCCGAACCGCGATCTCCGTCAGGTCGAAGGGATGAACGCGTTCTTCATCATTCCGGCCGGCGTGAAGTCGGTCGCGTCTGAGCTCTTCATGGATCACCCGCCGATCGAGAAGCGCCTCGCCGCGCTCGCCGAGATCGCGCGGGAGATGGGCCGCCCGGTTGCCTAGCCAGGCAGCCGGGTAGGCCAACCGCTCGATGGGACTGCGCGACTCCCTCTTCGGCAAGAAGAAGCTCGCCGAACCTAAGACTGATCGCCTGTTCGCGCTTGCCACCGCGACCGTGACGCTCGAAACCGAGCTCGGTTTGACGTCGACGGGCAAGGCCGCCGTGACGTTCAAGCCGCTCAGCTCCGGTGATTTCGACCGGGTCGACAACGACATGGAGGAACTGCTGAAGGCCGCCGCAGCATCGGCCGGTACGGCTGTTGAGCGGAAGACCGACACCTACGGCTTCGAGTGGGTGGTCGTCCGTGATCCCGACATCGAAGACCTCGTGACCTCAGTGCACCTCGTGGCGAGCGAGCTCACCGCGAAGGGCTTTGGCGCCCAGCTGCTCGCCGCAGCGTTCACGTTCGACGGTGGCGAGCACCCGACGTACTGGATCTACGGTTTCAAACAGGGCGCGTTCTGGCCGTTCATTCCGCTGCCCGACGGCAAGAACCGCGACAACGCGAAAGAGCTCGAGCTGAAAGCGAAGCTCGAGACGGAGCTACCGGTTGAGAAGGATCTCACCCGGTGGCTTGGCCTGTTCGACGCGCCGATCTAGCCGAGGGTTACTCGGCAGGCTTCTCTGCCGCGGGCTCGGCCTCGGTGGCCTCCCCCTCGACGGTCTCGGGCGCAGCCGCGATCTCGCCCGCTGGAGCCGCCCCCGAGCCAAGCTCAGCCTTCAGCTTCGCGAGCTCTGCATCAACTTGGCCGCTCTGCTGGATCTCCTTGAGCTGACGATCGATGTCGTCGCCTGATGCGGTGTAGTCAGTGAGCGTGCCTGCCGCGGTCAGCTCGTCAACAGCGGCCGCCCGAGCCTGCATCTGCTGCGTCTTGTCCTTCGCGCGCTCGATTGCGGCACCAACGTCGGCCATGTTGTCGCCAATCCCGGTAGCCGCTTCACTGATCCGCACCGACGCTTCGGCAGCCGAGTACTGCGCCTTGATCACTTCCTTCTGGGTGCGGAACGACTCGACCTTTGCCGAGAGGGCCTTTTCGCCCTCGACAAGCTTTGCCTGCTGGGCCTCAAGCTCCTGGCCCTGCTGCATGATCCCCTCGAGCTGACCCTGGACGGCGGCTTTGCGGGTGAGCGCCTCTCGCGCGAGATCCTCACGGTTCGCGGCGAGCGCAGCCTTCGCCTGCTCGTCGAGCTTGTTGACCTGCTGCTGCATCGAGGTGTACTGCATCTCGAGGCGCTTCTTGGCCGTCGCAACGTCGGCGATGCCCCGCTTGACGTTCTGGAGCTGCTTCAGCTGCTCCTCGTACGAGTAATCGAGCGTCTCGTTCGGGTTCTCGGCCTTGTTCAGGAACTTTGAGTACTTCGCCTTGAGCAGCGTCGAGGTGCGGGAAAGCAGACCGGCCATCAGTCCTCCAGTGAGATTGCAAGTAGCGTACCCGCCGTGCTGCTCGCGACAAGCATGGATTCTCAGTACCTCTCGAACGCCTACGTCGTGGGCGACGAGCCTGGCGGCGTGTGCGTGTTCGTCGACTCTGGCGCGCCACTTGAGCCGCTGCTCGCGTTTATCGACGAGCACCGGCTGACACCGACGCACGTGCTGCGCACCCATAGCCATGGCGACCACGTCGTGCACGAAGCCGAGTTGGGCCTGCCGGTCGTGCTCGGCCCGCTCGTGAGCGGCGGACTGAATGTTGAAGCGATCCCGACACCGGGTCACTCCGACGACATGGTCTGCTTCGTGATCAACGGCGAGTGGGTGTTCTCGGGCGACACGCTCTTCAAGGACGCGGTCGGGGGCGGCAACTTCGAGGCGATCCGCCACGCGGTGATGGACGTCTACATGGCGATGCCACACGAGCGCCGACTGCTGCCCGGCCATACCGATGAGACGACGATCGGTCGTGAGTGGGAGCACAACCCATTCGTGCGGGTGTGGCGCGGGATCGAGCGTGAGGGCACTGAGCGCGTCTCCGTCGTCGGTCGCGACGCGACGCTGATCGTCTGGAGTCCGGACTACGACGGCAAGGGCAAGGCCTGGGTTCGCTTCGACGACGGCACCGACGCGATCGTCGGCGGCTCCCGCGTCGAACGCAGCTAGACACCTGTCCGAAGCGGCCAGTAGCTTCTTGGCGTGCGCCTGATCGTTGCCCGCTGCGAAGTCACCTACACCGGCCGCCTATACGCACATCTGCCGGAGTCGACGCGCCTGCTGATGATCAAGGCAGACGGCTCGGTACTCGTCCACGCCGATGCGGGTGGCTACAAACCGCTGAACTGGATGACGCCGCCAACCGTGTTCGAGGACGAGGGCGACGTGCTGATCGTGCGCAAGCGCGCCGGAAAGACCGAAGATCGGCTCGAGATCAAGCTCCTCGAGGTGCTCTCAGACGTGGAACACGACATGGGTGAAGCGGCTGGCCTCGAGAAGGACGGCGTCGAACGCGACCTCCAAGAGGCGCTCGCGGCCGCTCCGGAGACGCTCGGTGAGCCTCTGCGGCTCGACCGACGCGAGTGGCCCACCGACGTCGGCCCGGTCGACCTGATGTGTCGCGATGAGGACGACGGCTGGGTGGCCGTCGAGATCAAGCGCGTCGGCACGATCGACGCGGTTGAGCAGCTCACCCGCTACCTCGACTTCATCCGTCTCGACCCAGCGAAGGCCGAGTGCCGTGGCATCCTCGCGGCGCAGCAGTTCAAGCCGCAGGCCGTCACCCTCGCCGAATCGCGTGGCATCGCATGCGCAGTGGTCGACCTCGCAGTGCTGCGCGGCGAACGCGAACCTGAGCTGACGCTCTTTAGCTAGCCGCGCTAGTCGCCGAGCCGCTCGTACGCAGGCACGGTGAGGAACTCGACGAACGTGTCGCCCAGCGCAACCTCGGCAAAGAGCTGCTTTGCGGCATCGGACGCGTCGACGTTCGCGAGCTCAGCCTCGACCGCCTCGCGCGTAGTCTTCCCCGCCTTCACCCAGCTCCAGATCTGCGCACGCGAGATCTCGGCCGTTGCTGCGTCTTCCATCAGGTTGTCGATTGCAACCGCCCCAGAGCCACGCAGCCACGCGTCGAGGTAACGAACACCCACCGACACGTTGAGACGAACACCCTCGGGGGTCACAGCAGTTCCGGGGATCTCGAAGTCGATCAACTGATCGCCCGTAACGACCACGTCTTCACGGAGCCGCTCAAGCTGCGCCTCGCGATCGCCTAGCACCTTGTCGAACTCGGCCATCGCAGTCGGGACGAGATCCGGATGCGCGACCCACGTGCCATCGAAGCCATTCGTCGCCTCGCGCTCCTTATCCTCACGCACCTTCGACAGCGCAGCCTCGTTCACGACCGGATCCTTGCGGGACGGAATGAACGCCGCCATCCCGCCAATCGCGTAGGCGCCACGCTTGTGGCACGTACGCACGAGCAGGTCGGTGTACGCCTTCATGAACGGCACCGTCATCGTCACCTGCGCTCGGTCGGGAAGCACGGCGCCAAGCTTCTTGATCGTGCTGAAGATGTAGTCCCAGCGCCCGGCGTTCATCGAACAGCCGTACTCACGCAACTCGTAGAGGATCTCTTCGAGCTCAAACGAGGCAGTGATTGTCTCGACGAGGACGGTGCACCGGATCGTCCCCTGCGGAATGCCGAGCTCACGCTCAGCGAGCGCAAACGCCTGCGCCCACAGCCGTGCCTCGCGGTGACTCTCGAGCTTCGGAAGGTAGAAGTACGGTCCGCTGCCGCGCGCGATCAGCTCCTGCGCGTTGTGGAACATGTAGAGCCCGAAGTCGAAGAGGCTCCCCGACATGCGCTCGCCGTCAACAAGCAGGTGCTTCTCCTCAAGGTGCCAGCCACGCGGACGCACGACGAGCACGGCGACGTTCTCGTTCAGCCGGTAGCTCTTCTCGGGCGTATCGAGGCTCAGCGTGCGGCGGATCGCCTCCTTGACGTTCCGCTGGCCGTCAACAACGTTGCGGCCCGTCGGTGACTGCGCATCCTCGAAGTCGCACATGAATACGCGCGCACCCGAGTTCAGTGCGTTGATCAGCATCTTGCGATCCGGCGGCCCCGTGATCTCAACCCGACGGTCTCGCAGATCCGGCGGAGCTGGAGCGACACGCCACTCTGCCTCGCGGATCGGAGCCGTCTCGGCAAGGAACGTCGGCTTCTCGCCCGCGTCAAACCGTGCCTGTCGACGATGGCGTTCGGCCAGCAGCTCCTTGCGCGTTGGATTGAACGCACGCTGAAGCAGCGCGAGAAACTCGAGTGCAGCCGGTGAGAGGATCTCGTCGTCGGGTGTGCCGGCGACGACGACCCCCTCAGCAGATCGGGGCGCGTCAGTTGTTGACATCTCGGAACCTAGGCGACGGCCGGTGAGGCGTCGTGAGCGTCGAACTGCTCCTCCTCGGTCGAACCGACGAGGGCGAGCGTCGAACTCTCGCCACCCGAGACGGTCGTTGCGACGAGGTCGAAGTAGCCGGCACCGACTTCACGCTGATGGCGCGTTGCCGTGTAGCCGAGCTCCTCAAGCTCGAACTCGTGCTCCTGGAGCGCGACGTACGCCGACATACCCGACTTGGCATAGCCCTCGGCCAGCTCGAACATCGACGAGTTGAGCGAGTGGAAGCCAGCCAGCGTGACGAACTGGAACTTGTAGCCGAGCTCGCCGAGCTCCTCCTGGAACGTCGCGATCTGCGAATCGTTGAGCGCGCGCTTCCAGTGGAAAGACGGGGAGCAGTTGTAGGCAAGGAGCTTGCCGGGGTACTGCTCGTGAATCGCCTGTGCGAACTCACGCGCCTCACCCATATCTGGGGTCGAGGTCTCAAACCAGAGAAGATCGGCGTACTTGGCGTAGTTGAGGCTCCGCATGATTGCCGGCTCGACGCCGTCGCGGAGGCGGAAGAAGCCTTCCGAGGTGCGATCGCCGGTGATGAACGGCGCGTCGCGCTCGTCCACGTCGCTCGTGATGAGCTGTGCCGAGTGCGCGTCGGTGCGCGCAACGAGCACCGTTGGCACATTCGAGACGTCGGCCGCGAGACGAGCTGCCGTCAGCGTGCGCTGGAACTGTCCGACCGGGATGAGGACCTTGCCGCCGAGGTGGCCGCACTTCTTCTCTGACGCGAGCTGATCCTCGTAGTGGACGCCTGCAGCGCCCGCCTCGATCATCCCCTTCATCAACTCAAACGCGTTGAGGGGGCCGCCGAAGCCCGCCTCTGCGTCAGCAACGATCGGGGCGAGCCAATCGATGTCGCCCTTGCCCTCCGACCACTGAATCTGATCGGCGCGGCGCAGCGCGTTGTTGATGCGACGAACGACCGCCGGGACGCTGTTTGCCGGATAGAGGCTCTGATCGGGATACGTCGTCTCGCCAAGGTTCGCGTCACCCGCGACCTGCCAACCCGACAAGTAGATCGCCTTCAGACCCGCCTTCACCATCTGCACGGCCTGATTGCCGGTGAGCGCGCCGAGTGCTGGCACGTGGTGCTCGTTGTTCACGAGCTCCCAAAGCTTTTCGGATCCACGACGCGCGAGCGAATGCTCTACGTCAACCGAGCCCCGGAGGCGGATGACCTCTTCGGCGGAGTACGGGCGCTCGATGCCCTGCCAGCGTGGATCAGTGTTCCACTGCTGTTCGAGGCGGTCGGCGGCCTGCTTGATGGACTCGGACTGGCTCATGGCTCTCCTCGGCGGTTGTGGTCGTAGAAGGCGGCTTGGATCCGAAACATAGCAAGATTGGATCCGAGATGCCGAAATCCGTTCTGCGGCCGTTGGTGGCAAACAGTGCGTTTACAACGTTTTCTCTCGTGCTAGCTCAAACCTGCAGTCTCGATCTACGATCCAAACTGCATCCAGGATAGGACCGGCCAGTGGATATGGCTTCCCTCGGAACAAGTGAGGCCTCTGCACACGCCGAACGAATGACGACGGTCTATACAAGCCATCTGGCCCGCTTGGAGCAGGCGCAGCACTGGGCGTCGCGCTAAACTGGGGCCGCTCGGGGCTATAGCTCAGTTGGGAGAGCGCTTGGATCGCACCCAAGAGGTCGTCAGTTCGAATCTGACTAGCTCCACTCAAGACCCTCGCTTCGGCGGGGGTCTTTGTGTTTAGGCCAGGCGGGCCGGGAGCTTCACGCGGAATGTCGCGCCACGACCGATCGCGCTCTCAACCTCGATCGTGCCGTTGTGCGCTTCGACAATCGCCTTCGCGATCGTAAGGCCGAGCCCGGTACCTGCGGTCACTCCTGCGGTTGCAGACGACGTTCGGAAGAACCGTTCAAAGAGCCGCTGCTGGTCGGCAGCTGAGATACCTGGCCCAGTGTCCGTGACGTCGATCGTGACATCTCCGTCATCACGCCGGACACTGAGGGTGACCTTCCCGCCCTCCGGCGTGAACTTCACGGCATTCGACACGAGGTTGTCGAGCAACTGACCAAGCCGAACCGCATCGCCAGTGACCCAGATGTCCGAGTCTGCACGCATGACGAGCTCCACCCCGCCCGCCGCAGCAGCGGGGAGTGCAGCTTCGATGCAGTCGCGCGCGAGACTCGAGAGGTCAACATCGCGGACGGTCAGCGGCAGTCGACCGTTGTCCGCTTCCGCGACGAGCAACAGATCACTGACGAGGTGGAGCAGTCGTTCTGCATTCCGCTCAACCACGACAAATGCCGAGCTGCGCTCGTCTTGTGGAAGGTCGTCCTCGCCGAGCAGGTCGAGGTAGCCAAGAATCGACGTCAACGGTGTGCGCAGCTCATGACTCACCGACGCGACGAACTCGTCGCGTAGCCGAATCAGCTCCTGAGCGCGCTCGGCAAGGTCACGGTCGATCCGCCCGGCTCGGCGCTGAAGCTCAAACTGCCAAACAAGCGCGGAGATCAGTGCGAGCACGGCGATCAAGGAGGAAATGAGCACGGCGCGTGCCTGGGGATTCGTGCGGCGCAGTTCCGCACTCTTCTTGGTCACCTCACGCGAGATCGCTGCCTGCACAGCGCCAAGCGCCCGCTCAAGTCGACGGTGATCGCCGACCGTCGAGGCGCCGTTTCGCGCTGCCAAGGCCGTGAACGTCGCATCCGACTGCGCGAGATACGCCGCGTACGTCGGATGAATGGCTCTCGCTTCGGCCATGTCGTATCGCTCGACCGTCGTAAACGCGAATTCGGCGTCGCGGACCGCAGCGGCACGGTCGTTCGCAATCTGTGCGGTCACGCCGTGTGCGACCTCTGCATCGGTGGTGAAGTCCTGGAGACGCGTGAGCGATGCGCCGAGCCGCTCAAGCCGAAGCGTCTGCCGCTCGGTCGCAGCCGAGCGGTGAAGGAGAACTCCCGCCGCGACAACGAGGCCAATCGTTGCGACGAGCGAGATCCCGATCGCGACGTATGCGGTCCGCTGCCCATTCGCAGACAACCACTTGTGAACGTAAGAACGCTCTCTCGTCAGCTGTAGCTGTGTGGACTGCACGTGATCCTCCCCCCGGAGAACATCTGATCTGTTTCGAGGCGCCAAGTCCGACGACAGCGCTGCCGTACTCGCAGTATGCGGGAAGGTGCAGGGGCTACTGCAGTGCTTCGCCCTCACTACCGAAGCAGCGAGGGGTACGACCGTCGTTTGTCGGCAGACATCCGACTGTCTCGTGCCAGATCTGGGTCTTTTCCCCGACATGTCCTGCCCAGATGTCACACGCGAAGTTGAGGTGATCGTCGGTGGTCGGCTTGCACGAAATCGTCACCTTCCGACCGTAGAAGTGCTGCGACTGCAACCGGACACCGATGACCGCGGCGAGCTGACGCTGTACGTCTCCCTCGTACACGCCGCCTGTAGCGATCTGGCGATGACAGCCACCGAGCAACGCAACGATGGCGATGCCCGCCATCGCGGCAGCAACCCATTCACGCACTCCTGCCGGAACGATCCGTCTCATCTCGAAACGTAGGATAGGTACGTGTCCGGCGTCTCACGTCTTGCCCGTAGTCGCGTCCGCATGCGCACGGTCGCGCCACTCGTCGCCGGGGCGATCGTTGTGGTGCAACTTGCCGTCTCGCTCGGGCACCTGCCCGGGCTCGCGATGGCCGGCGGTCGCGCCTTCGACACCAAGACGCCTGCTCTCCGAGACGGTGACCTCGACCCGCTCGCACTCTACGGAGGCGCGCAGGCGCTCGTGCTTGCGCGAGCGGCTATTCCCGAGGGAGACACGTTTGCAATCTCGATCGGGAACGAGCCGCCGGTGGCGGCGCCTGATGTTCTCCGCCGTATCTTCGATCTTTGGCTCGCCCCGCGGCGCGATGTTGGCGACCCCCGCGCAGCCGAATGGGTAATCGCCTATCACCGCTCATCGGAGAGCGTTGGCGTCGCCTACCTACGCGAGATCGGCCTCGGCCCTGACGGCAATGTCATTCAAGTCGCCCCGACCAAGCCATCATGAACCGCGCCGATACTGCCGTCGTTGCCTACAACGCGATCGTGCTCGCTGTGGGGTACGCGTCGCTCCGACCGCTCGACCTCACCCGCCACGGCTCGCGCCTCTCCCGCGCCGGACTCGCGTACCTCGTGGGCTTCGGGGTACTTGGGATCTCCGTGGCCCTCGCGGCAATGGTGGGAGCGTCGCCGACAACGCCGACAGTGATCGCAATCGCGGCGGTCATCGTTGCGGCGTGCGTGATCGCGCGCCCCGACTCCGGTTCGCCTGAGACGCGGGCTATCGCCGAGCCCTTTGGCACGCGCGGAAGGCTGGCCGCGCTCGCGGGAGGCGGTGTCTTGGCGATCGCCTCGCTTTCGGCGGTTGCGCTTGCGGCGAAGGGCCAGCTCTATGCCGGGTTCTGGGACGCGGTCGATTTCTGGCTTCCCAAGGCACAGGCGATCTATTACGGCGGCGGCGGCATTCCGGCCGATGCCTGGGGTGCGATCAAGCACCCGGAATACCCACCGCTCCTCCCCACGCTCGATGCGGCGATCTTCCACTTCACGGGAGGGTTCCATCCGACGCTGCTCCCGATGCAGGCAACCCTTCTCGGCGTCGCATTCCTCCTCGCCGCACTCGCGCTTCTCGACGGCATCGCACCACGTGCCTTCTCGCTGCCGGCGCTCGCGCTGCTCGCAACGACTCCGTGGTTTTGGTGGCGGCTGCAGACGCCGACCGGCGACCAGATCCTCGCCTACTTCGTCACGGGTGCTGCACTCGCATCTGTTCGTTGGCTCGTGATGCGTGATGGCGCGGCACTCCGCCTCGCAACCGTGCTGCTCGTGACGGCAACGCTCACCAAGCTCGAGGGTGGGTTCATGGGGCTGCTCCTTGCGATCGTCGTCGTCGTTGCTGGGATGAAGCTCCACGGCCGCGCAGGTCGACGGGGACTCGTGCTACTTGCGACGCCACTCGCGATCGTCCCATGGCGTCTGTGGCTCGCACATGCAGGCATTCCAGGATCAAGCCCTGACTACAAGCTCTCGTACCTCGCACACCCCGGCTTTCTCGCCGGCCACGTGAACCGCTTCACCGAGAGCACGCACGTGATGTTGCACGCCCCGTTCGCCGAGTACGCCTCAACGGCTCTCGTTCTCATCGCAATCGCAGCCGTCGCAGTAGCGCTACCACGCACACCTGTGATTGCGGGTGCCACTGCAGCATGGCTCGCGCTTGCCGGAATCGGGCTGGCGTCGATCTACTGGATCGGCACGCTTCCGATCAGCTGGTACATCGAGAACTCGGTGAGCCGCGTCGGCGCCACGATTCTCGTCGCTGCAGCAACCCTGACACCGGCACTCCTCAGCCTCGCGCTGTCGGGGACAATCGACGAGGAATGACGCAGCATCCTGACATCAACGTTGTCGGCGGCGATCTGCTCCCGTGCTCGACGACGCCGCTTACCGGCTTCTACCGTAACGGCTGTTGTTCAACGGGCGACGACGACGTTGGTAGCCACACCGTCTGCGTCGAGACGACAGCCGAGTTCCTGCAGTTCAGCAAGGACGTCGGCAACGATCTCTCAACACCACATCCCGAATGGGGTTTTGCCGGGCTCGATCCGGGCGATCGCTGGTGCCTCTGCTCGTCGCGCTGGCTGCAGGCATACCAGGCCGGTTTCGCACCAAAGGTTGTGTTGGGTGCAACGCACGAGCGGGCGCTCGAAGTCGTTCCGATCGAGGCTCTCCTCGCCCACGCTGCGCCGCTCGCGCTCGACGACACCGAACTCTGACCGCGGCGCGGTCGGCTTCGGCATCCTGACGCTGTGAGCACTTCTTCCGACACGTCCGTGCCCGAGATCGTCTCTGACGCGCTGCGCGCGATCATCGATGATGCGCGCCGCGCTGTCACGAGCGGCACGGCACCCGATCTCGATGCGCTGCGGTCACGCGTGCACACGGCGGCCGGGTCAGACCCGGCGGCACAGGCCGCGG
>OMIZ01000132.1 GCA_900299235.1 Actinomycetota bacterium | reverse complement strand
CGCGTGCGCTCGACTACACCTGCCAGATCTGCAACGCGGTCGACCACGCCCACCGGGCCGGCATCCTGCACCGCGACCTCCGGCCGGGCAACATGCTCGTCGCCGAGTCGGGCCTGCTGAAGGTCACCGACTTCGGGACGTCCCGGTTCCTCGAGATCGCCGCCCATGGGACGACGGTCGTCGGCAGCCCTCCCTACATGGCCCCGGAGCAGTTCCACGGCAAGGCCACGTTCGCGAGCGACGTCTACTCGATCGGGATCACGATGTACCAGCTGCTCACGGGCGACCTGCCGTATACGACGCCCTCACCGAGCGATCTGGACCGGCTGATGCGCGGGGGCTTCGTGACGGCGCCGCGCCTCAAGAACCCGAAGATTCCCAAGGCCGTCAACGACCTGATCATGAAGGCGCTGGCGCCCGACGTCGCCGACCGCTACCAGCGCGCCTCGGACCTGCTCATCGACCTGCTCGACGGGACCGGCGTGCAGCGACGGGGGCCCTTCACCAACGCGCCGCCCGAAACCCAGGCGGCAGACATCCAGTCGCGCCTGCGGGCCCGGGAGTCGCTCCAGCCGCGCTTCTGCTGGCACTGCCGGAAGCCGCTCCAGGCCCGGACGGTCCGCTGCCCCTTCTGCGGTGAAACGCAATAGGCCGATACCGTCGTAGAAGTACTTATAGAATTATTCAGGCATTCAACAAAGGAGCGGCCATGGCGTTTCCCGGAACAGGCACGATCTGGATGAACGGCAAGTTGGTGGACTGGAACAAGGCGACGATCCACGTCGCGTCCCACGTCGTCCACTACGGCAGCGGTGTCTTTGAAGGCGCCCGCTGCTACGACACCGTTCGGGGCCCGGCCTGCTTCCGCCTCGACGCCCACATGCGCCGCCTGCTCGATTCGGCCCGGATCTACCGGATGGAGCCGGCCTACAGCCAGGAGGCACTCACGCAGGCCGTCTACGACGTGATCGAGGCGAACAAGTTCCGCGCCTGCTACATCCGTCCGATCATCTATCGGGGCTACGACTCGCTCGGCGTGAACCCGCTACCCTGCCCCGTGGACGTGGCGATCATGGTCTGGGAATGGGGCGCCTACTTCACCAAGGAAGCCATCGAGGAAGGCCTCGACGTGAAGGTGTCCACCTGGGCCCGCAATGCCCCGAACACCACGCCTGCGATGGCGAAGAGTTCGGCCAACTACGCGAACGCCCAGCTGATCAAGCTCGAGGCCCTGGCCGACGGCTACGCGGAGGCGATCGCGCTCGACACCTACGGCAACCTGAGCGAGGGTAGCGGTCAGAACGTCTTCGTGGTGCGTAACGGCATCATCTACACGCCTCCGATCGGCAACTCGGTGCTCTGGGGCATCACGCGGGATTCGGTCATCGACATCGCCCACGACCTCGGCTTCGAGGTGCGGGAGCAGACCCTCCCCCGGGAAACCCTCTATATCGCCGACGAGGTGTTCTTCGTCGGGACGGCGGTGGAGGTCACCCCGATCCGGTCCGTGGACCGGGTGAAGGTGGGCCCGGGCCGGCGCGGCCCCATCACCGAGGCCATCCAGCAGCGCTTCTTCCAGATCGTGAAGGGCGAGGCGCCCGATACTCGGGGGTGGCTGCAGTACGTCCACACGCCGGCTACATCAGGCGCGGCCAAGGGTCGATAAGGGAGTGAGGCACGCCCCCCGGGGCGTGCCTCACCCCTATGAATGTCAACGAACTGCTGCGCATTGCCGTAGAAAGCGGCGCCTCCGACCTCCACCTCAAGGTGGGGTCCTACCCCATGATGCGTATCCAGGGCACGCTCCGCCCTGCGAGCGAGGAGAAGCGCCTGGACCACGAGGACATGGTGGCGATTGCCGCCACGGTCCTTCCGGCGACTCATCGCGAGAAGTTCCTCGAGCACCACGAAGTCGACCTGGCCTACAGCGTGGCCGGCCTCGGCCGGTTCCGCTGCAACACCTTCCAGCAACGCGGCACCATCGGGATGATCTTCCGCGTCATCTCGTTCCGCATCTCGACCATCGACGACCTGCGGCTCCCCGTCGTCCTCAAGAGCATCGCGGCCGAGGAACGGGGCCTCGTCCTCGTCACCGGCACCACGGGTAGCGGCAAGAGCACCACGCTCGCGGCGATGATCGACGAGATCAACAGCTCGCGCACGGCGCACGTCATGACCGTGGAGGACCCGATCGAGTACCTCCACCGCGACAACCGGAGCATCGTCAACCAGCGCGAGATCGGCGTGGACACCCAGTCGTTCTCCGCGGCGCTCCGCAGTGCGCTGCGGCAGGACCCCGACGTGATCCTCGTCGGTGAAATGCGCGACTTCGAGACGATCGAAACCGCGCTCCTGGCGGCAGAAACCGGACACCTGGTGTTCTCGACCCTCCACACCCTGGACGCCACCGAGACCATCAACCGCATCATCGCGGTCTTCCCGCCGCACCAGCAGAAACAGATTCGCATCCAGCTCGCGAGCGTGCTCAAGGCGGTCATCTCGCAGCGCCTGATCCCCACGGTGGACGGCATGAGCCGCGTGCCCGCCGTCGAGGTGCTGATCAGCACGGCGTTCATCCGGGACTGCATCCTCGACAAGGAACGCACGCATCTCATCCCTAGCGCGATTGCCGCCGGCACGTCACAATACGGGATGCAGACGTTCGACCAGTCGATCTTCCAGCTGTACACGCAGAAGCTCATCACCTACGAGGAAGCCCTCCGGTGGGCGAGCAACGTGGACGAGTTCAAGCTGAAGGTCCAGGGCATCTCGACGACCGCCGACGTGGCGCGCGACCAGATGGCCGCCGCCGGCCTCGCCGAAGTCACCCGATTCGGTCGCTGACGTCTCACCCGAGACGTATTCATGACCGACGACGCGGCCCGCGCGTACCTCGCCGGGCTCCAGTGGCTCTCCCGTCGCGAACTCAGCGAGGCCCAGCTGCGTCAGCGGCTGGCCCGTCGGGCCTTCTCCCCCGACAGCATCGACGCCGCCATCACACGACTCCGTGAGGAACGCGCCCTGGACGACCGGCGCGCCGCGCTCGCGTGTGCCCGCACCGAGGTGCGGCTCAAGGGTCGCGGCCGGCGCCGCGTCGAGCAGCGTCT
>OMIZ01000131.1 GCA_900299235.1 Actinomycetota bacterium | reverse complement strand
CCGGACCGCGCGCCGACGATCGCGGGGTCGCCGCGTTTCAACCCGCGCGAAGTCCAGATGTGGAAGGGCCTGAAGCCCGCCAAACTGGTCCAGTGTGAATCGCATATTGACCGCGCTCGCCCAAGGGGCCACACTCAGGCGAAGAGGCGGACCTGATGCGGAAGCGCGAGTTCAGTCCGGAGCAGATCCTGCGGGAGGCGGTCGGAAAAAAGTGGTAAGCCCAGCCGATCGACGCGCGGCTGTCGACTGGGCCCAGACGGCGTTCCGCGTGAGCGAGCGGCGCGCTCCCGCAGGTGCTGCAGTGCGACAACGGGACGGAGTTCACGTCGCTCGCGCTGGATGCGTGGGCGCCCTGGCAGCGCGTGGCGCTGGACTACCGTCGGCCGGGCGAACCCATCGACAACTGCGTCTGCGAGGCCTTCGACGACAGCGTCCGAGGTCGGTCCGGCCACTACGTCCCTCGAGCGGTGCGCGTGATCAACTCGCGGCCTGGACTGGACCTGTTTCGGGGCCCAAGGCCGGAAGCTATCGATGGTCTTTCGTTCGGTGACGCCTACAGGTACTTGCTCACACGACTCTCACTGCTAACTCTTGCGTGCCGCCAGCTCGACGCCATACTGTTCCCAACGCACGAAGCTTCAATGCTTCCGGTCCGAGGTGACCGTGTGCCGGTTGGGCCTTGAGATCCGCGGATGCGGTCGTGTCCTCGGGCGAGCGCTCCATCGGCGTACGGAAGCAGTCAGGCCACACCTCGACGTCACCCGTTCACCACACAGAGTGAGGCCGCGTTCATGGTACCTGCCCTCAAACCCTTCGTTTCAGGAACTGTCGAAATCTACACCGAGTCTGAGGACGTAAGTTACGAATGGCCACTTTCCTTTTGGGAGTTGAATGAGCTGCTCTCAATGAGGCCGAGCCTAGATGCCCTATCGGGCGACCTCGTCAGATTTCTCGACCTGACTGACCTCTCATGGAGTAGCCGCGAAATCACCGCCGTCCCTCAGTGGGCAGGGGTCTCCTTTAGCGCCCGCGCCTCTGTCGATATTCCGATGGCCAAGGGGATGCGGCGACGGAAGGCTCAGAAGAAGGGCAAGGACTCGAGCGCCGATGTAATTGATTCGCTACCCGACTCAATCGCAACGGCGCTCGAAGGCCAGGGGGAAATCTTCGGCTTAAACCATCCCGGACTTGACGACGTGACTCCCACTGTGCAGGCGAAGTGGGTAGGGCAAAAGCTTCGGCTGACCGTGGAAGTACCCAAAACCCTCCGCGCGTGGGCGGATCCGATACCGTCGCTGGAAGAGGCATTTCCTGACTATTGCGACTTCACCGAAGTTCCGAAAAAAATTCGCAAGTTGCTGGGAGTAGTTGACGGAAGCGCGAAGTGGGACGACGTTGACATCAATGACGAGACTGATGAAGAGGGCCCACGTTACTCCTCGAGGGCATGGGTCACACTGTCACTGGCCGGCCCACTGTCCGAGAACGACGTTGCCAAGCTGGAGGAAGGACTGCGGGGCCCCAACTTCATCATTCTTGACTTGTCGCCCTGCGAAGGATCCTGCGACCGTGGTGGTGACATCTCCATTGTAGTGAAGCAGCTGTTCGAGGGAGATGTGGAGTGGAGTTACAACGACGGAGAGGTGGAGGTCTATGACCCTGATGAAGTGCCTGATGATGATGAGTAGCGAAAGCCCGGCACTCCACCGTCATCGTCAGCGCAACCGAACAACGTACATATGCATCCAGACCAAGGACTGAATCGCCCCGGGATTCCCGGAGGCTCCATTGTGTGAGAAGATGGAGTCATGGCCAAAGGCACACGGTTTTCCCCAGAGGTGCGGGAGCGGGCGGTTCGCTTGGTGACCGAGCTGACCGCGGATCATGGATCGCAGTGGGCGGCGATTCGTTCGGTGGGCGCGAAGATCGGCTGTTCTCCGGAGACGCTGCGTCGGTGGGTGCATCAAGGGGAGCGCGACGCGGGCGTCCGGAGCGGGCTCACTACGGACGAGCAAGCTCGCGTGAAAGCGTTGGAGCGTGAGGTGAAGGAGCTGCGCCGCGCGAATGAGATTTTGCGTAAGGCGTCCGCGTATTTCGCCCAGGCGGAGCTCGACCGCCGCGGGCCGTGATGGTGCAGTTTGTGGAGGACCATCGTGCGGCGTACGGTGTCGAGCCCATCTGCCAGGCGATCGGGATGGCACCGTCGACTTTCTACGAGCATCACGCGCGCGGGCGCGATCCGGCGCGCGCGCGGGCGCGTGCGAAACGCGAGGCGGTCCTGCGTCCGGCGATCGCCCGATGCTGGCAGGCAAATCAGCGCGTGTATGGGGCGAAGAAGGTCTGGAAGCAGCTCAATCGCGAAGGCGTCCGGGTCGCCCGGTGCACCGTGGCTCGGCTGATGAAGGCCGAGGGGCTGCGTGGCGTGGTGCGCGGGCGTCGTGTCCGCACCACGGTGCCAGAGGCCGTCCAGGAGCGGCCGCAGGATCTCGTGCAACGCGCGTTTCGCGCCGATCGTCCGAATCAGCTGTGGGTCGCGGACTTTACCTATGTCGCGACGTGGCGGGGCTTCGTCTATGTCGCGTTTGTGATCGATGTGTTCTCGCGTCGCATCGTGGGCTGGCGCGTCTCCACATCGATGCGGACGGATCTCGCGCTGGATGCCTTGGAGCAAGCGCTCTACGACCGCGAGACGCAGGGTCCTCTGATCCACCACAGCGACAGGGGTCGGCAATATCTCAGTATCACGTACACCGAACGGCTGGCCGTCGCTGGGATCGAGCCCTCGGTCGGCAGCCGCGGGGATAGCTACGACAACGCCCTCGCCGAGACCATCATCGGCCTGTTCAAGACGGAGGTCATTCACCATCGCGGCCCCTGGAAGGGCATGGAGGACGTCGAATTCGCCACGCTCTGCTGGGTGTCGTGGTACAACACGGATCGGATCATGGAGCCGCTCGGCTACTTGTCCCCAGCAGCCTTCGAAGCGCAGTATCTACACACCCAGTCTTCGGACCTCGCCGAAGTGGGACTCAACTAACTGAGTCTCCGGAAAACTCGGGGCGATTCAGACGGAGCGCTGAGGTGCTCCATCAGCAATGGGTGCGCCACGTCAGAATCCTGCGGTTGAAGGCGAGGTTCGCGAGGGGGCTACGGTTCCCAGCTGCAGAAGCTGCTCGCGATGGATGCCAACATTGAAAAGCCGAAGCAAAGGTCACCGACCCGCTCGTCGCCCACTCCTCCACTCAACCCTGCGTCGTCCGCTCCCGGAATGCCTCGGCGATCTCACGGTACCGCAT
>OMIZ01000130.1 GCA_900299235.1 Actinomycetota bacterium | reverse complement strand
GCTCGTGCGCTCTTCTACGACCGCGACAAAGTCGGCGTTCTGCTTGACGTCCTCGATGCTCTTGTCAGTGATTCGGGCCACTACAGACGAGCAGCGTATTCGAGTGCGTACCTGTCGGTCATTCCCGCCACGAATTCCGTTGCCTCGTTGGGTGTGCGACCCTCGGCGATCGCCGCCTCGAAGATCGCGCGGACGGTGCGCCGCGCCTTCTCGTGCTCTGGCTTCGTGATCGGGCCGAGGTACACCCGGTCAAACATGAACTGACGCAGCGAGAGCATCGCTGAGCCGACCTCGTCGCTCTGGACGATGTCTCCCGCGCGGTCAGACGTCTCGATCAGGTCGTGCACGAGCGTGTCGATGCGCTCGGAGCCACGGTGGCCGAGGATTGCGAGCTCTTCACGAGGCAGATCGCCCTCCGCGAGAATCCCGAACCGGATCGCGTCGTCGATGTCGTGATTGATGTAGGCAACGCGGTCGACGATGCGCACGATCTTGCCCTCGAGCGTCGTCGGCTGCTTCTCACCCGTGTGTGTGAGGATGCCGTCGCGTACCTCCTCGGTGAGGTTGAGGCGCTCAGCGATGCGGTGCGACTGCTCGTTGTGCCGGAACCGTCCGCCGAACCTCTCGTTGAGTACGGCGTCGAGCCCTTCCTCGCCGGCGTGCCCGAATGGTGTGTGGCCCATGTCATGGCCGAGGCCGATCGCCTCGACGAGATCCTCGTTGAGGCGTAGCGCTCGGGCGACGACACGTGCGATCCCGGTCGTCTCGAGGGTGTGGGTCATTCGGGTGCGGTAGTGGTCGCCCACTGGGTCGATGAAAACCTGCGTCTTCCCTTTGAGCCGCCGGAACGGCTTCGAGTGGACGATGCGGTCGCGGTCGCGCTGGAAGGGCGTGCGTACGCCGCATTCGTCCTCTGGAACGAGGCGTCCACGTGTGTCGTACGAACGGATCGCGTGCGGTGAGAGATCGCGCTCTTCGATCGCCCGTATCCGGTCGGCAAAGGCGTCCACGACGTGGCCTGCGAGTTCAGTCATCCCCACTCAGGGTAGTCGCGCAGGCGGAGCGCGCGCCTTACCGGTGCGCATCGACATCGCACATCACGCGCGCATTTCGATTGCCGATTGCTCGCGTAGTGCGCGGCCGCTTTCGCATCGCAGTTCGCATCCCGCAATTCGCGGCCACGAAGACTTTTAGGGCCTTCGCGCGCACGTCGCGCGGGCATTTCCATCGTGAGTTAGCGCACGGTATGCGCGGCCGCGCAACCCCTGCAAACCGGCACATTTTGGGCACACTGCGCGCCCCGATCCGCGCGCACCCCCACGCGCAGCACTTCCACTGGGGACTGTCCCCAGGACATGGCTGGTGGGGGCGCGGGTGTCTGATCGGGCCGCGCCCGATCCCGAGCGCGCTATGGAGCGCCGGATCGGCCGCTAGATGATCACGGGAACAGTGCCGCCATCGACCGACCAGGCAGCCCCCGTCACATACGACGAGCGCGGTGAGAGCAGGAACACAATCGCCGCGGCAATCTCCTCGGGCTGCGCCAACCGGCCGAGGGGACGCCCCGCACCCACCTTGGCGAGTACCTCGTCGCGGTTGCCCTGCTGCTCCGCGAGACCACCCACACCAAGCCAGGCGTCAGTCGCCGTCGGGCCAGGAGTCACGGCGTTGCAACGGATGCCGTCACCCGCATGAAGGTCAGCGACAAGTCGTGAGTACGAAAGCAACGCCGCCTTCATCACCGAGTAATCGGGCATCCCGGCCGACGGACGCTTCGCGGCGGTCGACGAGACGTTGACGATGGCACCACTCCCCTGCGCCTTCATGCCCGGCAGCACAGCGCGAGTCGTGCGCACAGCACTCATCAGATTGAGATCGAACGAGGCCTGCCAGTCGGCGTCGGTGAGCTCGGCGAGCTTGCGAATGTCAGTGCCGCCGAGGTTGTTCACAAGCCCATCAATCCGGCCGAACCGCTCAAGCGCCGCACCGACGAGCCGTTCGGGCTCGCCCGCGACCGTGAGATCAGCCTCAACATGCAGATCGCCGATTCCGCCGCCCCTGCGACCGGTCGTGATCACCGTCGCGCCCTCTGCCTTCAGCAGCGTTGCGGTCGCAAGCCCGATCCCAGCCGTCGAGCCGGTGACAAGGCACACCTTTCCTGCGAGGTCGAGTTGCATCCCGCCGCTACGTTAGCGACATGACGATCGTCCTCCTCGCCCGACATGGCGAAACCGACTGGAATCGCACCGAGCGCTGGCAAGGCCACGCCGATCCGCCGCTCAACGCTACGGGCGTCGCTCAGGCCGAGGCCCTCGCCGACCTGCTCGCCGAAGAACCATTACGCGCGATCTACTCCAGCGATCTGCAACGCGCCGTCACCACCGCAGAAGCGGTTGCTCGGCGGCACGCCCTGCCGCTTGTGCAGCTTGAACGGCTTCGCGAGATCGATGTCGGCGAGTGGTCGGGGCTGACGACAACCGAGATCAAGGAACGGTTCGCCGAAGGCTTCGAGCGCCACAACACCGGCGGGGACGGCTGGCTCACCGGCGAACCTCACGCGCAGATGCAAGAGCGCATCGTCTCGGCGGTCGATGAGCTCGCTGAGTCGCACGACGGTGAGACGATCCTTGTCGTCATCCACGGGGGCACGATTCGCGCCTTGCTCGCGCACGCAATGCAGATCCCGTTCGAGGAGTACCGCCGGAGGTTCCGCGGCCCCCGGAACGGGACGGTCGCGCGGGTCAGCGTGGAGTCCGGCCGATGGGTGCGGATAGACTGAGCCGCGGTGGAGGACTACACCAACAAATACAAAGGTGAGCAGGTCGAGGTAGCGCTGTTCGGAGGCGAGTATCAGGACGGCGTTCTGACCGCCTACTGCTACGTCGAGGACGTTGCCCACATCGAGCTGAACGGGCACATCCTCATTCCCCTGCAGAACATCGCCTCTCTCCACTGTTCAAGCCGCTGCGACGCTCCTGAACCCGATTGGCCCCCGCGAGGCCTCTCGGAAGAGGACGTCGACGGCCCCGACGACGAGTCGTAGCCGTGGGCCGCGGCGCCGCCGCACGGAACGTCGCAAAGTGCTGGGTTGCGGTCGCACTGCCAACCACAGGACTTGCCTGGCTCGGCTACCTCGCAGGCGGCCTGCCGGCTGCCGTCACGTCAGCAGCCTGCGTGATCTTCATCGCCGCCGGCATCTATGCGTACGGAGACCGCGCGCTGCTTGGCATGGTCGGCGCGCGCGAGCTCCTCGAGGCTGAGGCCCCGCAGGTGCGCTCGACGCTCACGACGTTGGCCAGTCGAGCGGGAATACCTGTGCCGAAGCTCTACCTGCTCCCCGACGGCTATCCACGTCTGCTCGTCGTTGGCCGCGGCGGCCAGGGCGGCGCCGCGGTTGCCGTGTCCACCGGCCTGCTCACGGCGGCCAATCCGTCGGAGCTTGAGGGGCTGCTCGCGCACGAGATCGCGCTGATTCGCCGTCGCGACGTCATGGTGCAAACGGCCGCAGCACTCCTCTCATCCGCGATCGTCGAGCTGTCCCGCATCGGTGGGTTTGCGCGTAACGCGTTCCTCGTGATTCTCGGGCCGATCGGCGCATCGTTGACCCACCTGCTGCTGTCGCCTAGGCGGACACTCACCGCCGATCGCGATGCAGCCCGACTGTGCGACTCCCCTCACGGACTCGCAGACGCTCTCCTACGCCTCGAAGCCGCTCAGGGAATGGTGGCCTTCGCGGCGAGTCCAGCGACGGAACCTCTCTACGCGATCTCGCCCTTTGCGCCCGACCGCCTGTCGGCGATGTTCTCAACACATCCGCCAACCGCTGAACGCATCACGCGCCTCCGTGCCCTCGATCCAGAGTGGCGCGACCGCCTGCACGCCGCGCTCAGCGACGACGCGTCGGCGTAGCGACGAGTCCCCGAGCGTTCGGCACCCCCGTAAACGTGACCACTCAGTGAAGCCTTTTGGGTGCCATTTCTACGCGCTGAATTAGCGCTTGCATTACGCATATCGCGTGGTAGCAATTCATCGCGCAATTTCCACAGGAACGTCACCGATCGGCCATGGGATCTCCGGGTAGATCCACTGCGGGCTCGCCCAACAATAGGCGCCCAAACCCGCAATCGAAGCAACACAACGAGACCCGCCTCCGGGTCTTGTTGTGAATAACGGGAAGAAAATGGGCGGCGTCCTACTCTCCCGGGGGCTTGCGCCCCGAGTACCATCGGCGCTATCAGGCTTAACTTCTCTGTTCGGAATGGGAAGAGGTGTTTCCCTGACGCTATGACCGCCCAACTTGTGAGGAGCGCTGCCGGCACGACGCCGGCGCGCAAGGGAGCTCACGCTCACCCTCAAAACCCCATAGCAGCGTAAAGGTGTTCAAAATCAAGACCTCGAGCAATTAGTACGGGTCCGCTGAACGCATTGCTGCGCTTGCACGTCCCGCCTATCAACGTGGTGGTCTCCCACGGCTCTTACTCTGTCTAGCAGATGGGAGGCCTCATCTTGAGGTGGGCTTCCCGCTTAGATGCTTTCAGCGGTTATCCCATCCAGACGTAGCTAATCAGCAGCGCCGTTGGCACGACGACTGATACACCAGAGGTCTGTTCATCTCGGTCCTCTCGTACTAGAGACGACTCCTCTCAAGCCTCCAACGCCCATGGTGGATAGGGACCGAACTGTCTCGCGACGTTCTGAACCCAGCTCGCGTACCGCTTTAATGGGCGAACAGCCCAACCCTTGGGACCTACTCCAGCCCCAGGATGCG
>OMIZ01000129.1 GCA_900299235.1 Actinomycetota bacterium | reverse complement strand
CATCGAGCCGTCAGGCGCCGACCACTCCATGTGGCCGTTCGTGCGCGGGAAGTAGACGGGGCGCACGACGCGGCGGTCGACCAGGGCATCGCCGTAGCTGTACTCGTAGTCGGGAACGGCCTCATCACCGTGGTAGGCGATGAACGGAATCGCCTGGGTGTCTGATCGGAACGGCGTACCCGAGAGCGCGAGCCGCTTACGTGCCTCGGCAAACGCTTCCGCAATCGCAGCACCCCAGGCGCGCTCCTCCGCCGCATGGTGGAGCTCGTCGAAGACAACGAACGCGCCACGCGAGAGTCGCGCTAGCACAGAAGCACTTGAGGCGACCTGTTGGTACGAGGTGACGATCCCGTGCATATCGGGAGGCAGGCGCCCGTCCGTTGCAGACCACGCCGGATCGAGATGCAGCGAGAAGCGCGCGGCAGCCTCGGCCCACTGAATCTTCAGGTGCGCCGTTGGGGCGACGATCACGAGTCGCGACGGCGTCGCCGCAAGCTCATGGCGCGCGACCGTGAGCGCAAACGTCGTCTTCCCGGCGCCTGGTGTCGCGACCGCGAGAAAGTCGGGTCGATCTGCCTCGACAAAGCGGTCGAGGGCGGCCTTCTGCCAGGGACGGAGTCGTACGGTGCGAGTCATGGAATGTCCGGCGCGACGTGCCCGCTGGTTGATGTCCAACGGTCGGCGCCCACAGGCGACGATACCGAGCGCAGCTGTCGACGCTTCGTCGTCGGATCGCGTACAACACGCTCCATGGCGAGCACCACGCAGCGCGAGCGGCGCGCCCTCACCGGCTGGGGACGCACGGCCCCTTCGGTCGCCGACGTCCTGCGCCCCGCGACGGTCGAAGCGCTCGCCACCGTCCTTACCCCCACTACGCCGCGCGGGGTGATCGCGCGCGGCCTCGGCCGCAGTTACGGCGATGTCGCCCAGAACGGCGGCGGCACTGTCATCGACATGACGGGCATCGACGAGATCCTTGACTTCGATCCGCGTGAGGGCACGGTCACGGCCGCAGGTGGCTGTTCGCTCGCCTCGATCATCGAGCGGGTCGCGCCGCAGGGCTGGTTCCTTCCGGTCACGCCCGGCACGCGCTTCGTCACTGTCGGAGGTGCCATCGCCTGCGACATCCACGGCAAGAACCATCACTGCGACGGATCGTTCGGCGACCACGTCACCGCACTGACGTTGCTTACTGCCTCGGGCGACCTCGTCGAGCTCTCCCCCAACGGCACACCGAAGGAGTTCTGGGCGACGGTTGGCGGGTTGGGCCTCACGGGGATCGTGGTCGCCGCGACGATCACGCTGCTGCCGATCTCGTCGACGGCGATCCGCGTTGATACGGAGCGCACACCTGGTCTGCGTGAGACATTCGACATGTTGCGCCCGAGCGACGAGGAGCACCGCTACTCGGTCGCCTGGATCGACGCGGCAAGCAGATCGCGCCTGGGGCGGGGAATCGTCATGCAGGGAGATCACGCCTCGGCGGATGAGGTCGGACGATCACCCGCGGTTCCCTCGCTCACCCCGAAGCTCACCGCGCCGTCTTGGCTGTCGTTCGCGCCCGTCCTGCGGAGCCCGGCGGTTGGCCTGCTGAACGAGGTGCACTTCCGGCGTGCGAGAACGGGTGTTGGACAGATCGAGGCGATTGAGCCGTTCTTCTACCCCCTCGACGCGCTCGGGGACTGGAACCGCGTCTACGGCCGCGTGGGCTTCTTGCAGTACCAGTTCGCTGTACCGCTCGACCGCGAAGATGTTGTGCACGAGGCGCTGGCGCTGCTCCACGATGCGGGCTTGCGATCGACGCTTGCCGTGCTGAAGCGGTTCGGCGCACAGTCGCAGGCGCCACTCTCATTCCCGTTCCCGGGCTGGACGCTCGCTCTCGACATTGCGCTCCCTGCCCCTGGCGCGGTGCGCACGTTGGCGATGCTCGATGAGCGTGTCGCCGAAGCGGGCGGGCGTGTGTACCTCGCAAAGGATTCGCGACTCCGCCGAGAACTTGTCGAGGTGATGAACCCTCGCCTGTCTGAGTGGCAGGCCGTCCGCCGTCGCCTCGACCCGGATGGTCTCTTTCAAAACGACCTTGCGCGCCGACTCGGGCTGACGGAGGCGAACGCGTGAGCGACGCCTTCGGCCTCCCTTCGCGGGTGCTCGTGCTCGGTGGCGGCTCCGAGATCGGCCAGGCGATCGTCGCAGCACTCCTCGCCGAGACGAGCGCAGACGTCGTTCTTGCGGGACGTCGTCCAGATGCGCTCCCCGACGCACTGCTCGGGGCGCGGAGCGTCTCTCGTGTCGCGTTCGACGCAACCGCGACGGAGGCACATCCCGCGTTCTTTGATCAGGTATTTGCGGGCGGCGATGTTGACCTAGTTGTCGTTGCGTTCGGTGTGCTCGGAGAACAGGCTGAGGCCGAGAGCGACCCGGCAGCAGCGGTACACGTCGCCACGACAAACTACGTCGGCGCCGTCTCCGCACTGACGCACGCGTATCAGCGGCTTGTGGGACAGGGACGCGGCACGGTCGTCGTTCTCTCGTCTGTTGCGGGTCAGAAGGCGCGGCGTTCGAACTTCGTCTACGGCTCGTCCAAAGCAGGTCTCGATGCGTTCACCGAGGGATTGCAGCTTTCGTCTGAGGGCACAGGTGTGAGCGTCGTGCTGGTCAGGCCCGGGTTTGTGAAGACGCGAATGACTGCGCACCTGAAGCCCGCGCCGTTCGCGACGACCCCAGACGCGGTTGCCGCTGCAGTCGTCGCGTCGCTTGGGAAGGGCAACGTCTCAGTGTGGGTACCGGCGATCCTCCGGCCGGTGATGTGGCTGATTCGCGCGCTACCGCCACGGGTGCTGCGATCGTTGTGACGGTGGCGAGGCTCCGTTACGCGCTCCTCGCGATGCGGCCGCGACAATGGACGAAGAATCTCCTGCTCTTTGCGGGGCTGATCTTCGCGCGCGAGCTCGACCACCGCACCGCGTGGGTGCGCGCCACGGCTGCCTTCGTCGCCTATTGCGCGGCGTCGAGTGCGTCGTACCTCCTGAACGACGTTCGCGATGCGGAACACGATCGCCGACACGAGCTGAAGCGCCACCGCCCCGTGGCTGCAGGGCTCCTCCGCGAACGCGATGCGCTGGGTGTGGCGGCCCTGCTTGCGGTGGTCGCGTGTGTCATCGGAGCGCGACTCGGCGCGTCCTCCGTCGCCCTGCTTGGCACGTTCCTCGCCGCACAGCTCGCGTATTCGCTTGGGCTCAAGCGCATCGTTGGGGTTGACCTTGCCGTGATCGCGGGGCTCTTCGTCGTCCGTGCTGTCGCAGGGGCGGTCGCAGTACACGTCTTCATCTCGGGGTGGCTGATCGCCTGCACGATCCTCCTCTCGGCGTTCCTCGGTCTTTCGAAGCGTCGTGCCGAACTTGAGCAGGTGCGGCTCGGCGCGACCGCCGGTCGAACGGTGCTCGAGCACTACCGCGTGGAGGTCGTCGAGCGGTTCGTCATTGCGACTGCGACGATCGCCTTCACCGCGTACGTCATCTACGCGGTGCTTGGGCCGACGCCCTGGATGGTCGTGACCACGCCGCTCGTTGCTGTCGGCCTCCATCGATACGTCCGCCTCACCCATCGCGGGACGCTCGGCGAGTCGCCGGAAGAGATCTTGCTCACAGACCCTGTCATTATCGGATCTGTTCTCGGGTGGGTGGCTAGCGCAGCCATCGTGCTCGTGGCCACATAGCAACGACCGGGTGGAGGCTGGCATGGCGGAGTCGGCAGAGACAAGGAGACGCTGGAGTGGGGGAGCCGACGTTGTCGTCGCGGTGGTTGCGACGTACTTCGTGGTGTGTGTGGCCTGGCTCGTTGTGTCTGTGCTGAAACGCTCGGTCGGGGATTACGGTCTGCTTGAAGGGTGGATCGGGCCCCAGTACTTCGCCGATTACAGCCATGGTTTTGTGAGGCGAGGCCTCCCTGGCGCCGTGCTCGGGCTTCTCTCTGACAGGAGCCCGCGTGCAGTACTCGTTGCGATGTGGGTGTTGACGTTTGCCGCACTCGCAGGGGTTGTTGTCGTAGCTGGGCGGCTCCTCGCGCGCCTGCGTAACGGCGCGCGTACGCACATTCCGTTGCTCCTTGCCGTCATCGTCGTCTCGCCGATCAGCGTGTCTGAGATCGTGCTTGACCCAGGACGGTACGACTTCATTGGGATCATCGCCGCCGCTGGATTTGTGGGCGTCGGGCTGCTCCGACAGAAGTGGCTTGTGCTGGTTCTCGCTGCGCTCGTTGCTGCGGTGGCGGTGGCCGGCGAAGAGTTGCTCCTCGTGTTCGTCGTGCCGCTTGTGCTCTTGTGTGTGCGTCGCGTGAGCGTCCAGCCAATCCCCCGCGCGCGCGTGTTGCGGATCGTTGGAGTCGTCCTCGCTCCCGCTCTCGTGCTCGCGGCGCTCAGCGCGCTAATGCGACCCTCAGCGAGTTTCGTGGCATCGATGCTTGCTGGCGCCGGTCATCCTCCGACCGAGGTCTACAACTCCGCGACGGTACTGCGGCTCTCGCTGTCTGACGAGATTCGCCTCGCGTACGACTGGTCGCGCGGACTTCCAAACATGGTGCTGTCTGCGGTTGTCTGGCTCGCCGTCTACAGCACGGCTGTCGGTGCGGTTGCGGTGTTGCTCCCGCGAGCAGTTCAGGGCTACTGGCGGGCGGCGGGGTACTTCGCGCTCGTTGCGTTGGGGCTCGGGCTTGTGGGCGTTGACAATCGCCGCTGGTGGACGCTCGCGTTCCTTGTGCAGCTCGCGTACGCCGCAATGGCACCTCCCGGTGATCAGCCTGAACAACTGTCCACGTGGTGCGCCAGGAGGCGAATCCGCGCGGAGGTTGTCGTTCCCGCCCTCGCACTTGTCGTGGCGCTCGTGACGTATGACCTACCGCTAACGACGATCTTCGTCTCGGACGTGGCCAATCACGACTACCTCGTGGGACTCGACCGCGTGTGGCGTGCCCCGCTCCACTGGCTGGTTGGACGCGTCTAGCGGCGGAAGTCGATCGTCCCGTGAAGCGTGGCGCCGCCAGCCGTCACGGTGACCGCCGCTCCGAACCGCTCAAGGCTGAGCGTCTGTGCCCGCGAGAGCACCACGAATCCCGTACCTCTCGGGCAGTTCACGCAATTGAGTGAGATCGAACCGAGGCCGCTCGTTGGCGAAAACGCGAGCGTTCCAGTGGGCGCTGCCTTCACTCCCTTCACCGTGAACTGCCACTTGAAGGCGCGA
This sequence comes from Actinomycetota bacterium, assembly GCA_900299235.1. GTDB lineage: Bacteria > Actinomycetota > Thermoleophilia > Gaiellales > Gaiellaceae > PALSA-600. The sequence continues at coordinate 10,914 of OMIZ01000129.1, read as the reverse complement.
TCAGCGAGCGTGGCCGACAGGTGGCCCGTCGTCGCTCCACCCTTCAGTTGGATCTCGATCGGAATCGGCGTCGGCGGGTAGAGCGTCGCACCTGGCACTGGCCCGGACTTACCCGCATACAGCGCAACGAACTTCGCGACGTCGTAGATCTGCTCGTAGGTCAGCTGCTTCAACAGCGCCTTCGATGCGGCGCCGCCCTGGCCACCCGAGGTGATCAGCGTCACGATCTTTGTGAACGTCGGCTTGCGTGCGTCGAGCTCCGTGCCGAGCTTGACCGTCCCCTCGATACCGGCCGCCTTCATGTTGTGGCAGCCCGAGCAGAACGCGCGGAAGATCGCCACGCCTGCAACCGGGTCGCCCGGCAGGTTGCCCTGATCTTTGAGGCCCGGGAAGAGGCCGGCCGGGTTTGTGTCGTCCCGCATCGACGACGGAGCCGCAGTGGCGATCACGGCCGCGCTAGCTGCGAGCGCACATGCCGCAATCAGGGAGAGAAGCAGGGGGGAGCGACCACGCACGACTCAGACCTTATAACGCATCTCTCGAACGATCGCTTGCGCAGCGTCAGTGCGTCGAGGCGTAGACGAACGCTGCGACATCGGCGATCTCCTTGCTCGTCAGGGAACCCCCGAACGGTGGCATCCCCTTGTAGCCGTTCGTGACGCGGTCGACGATGCGGGCGACAGACGGCTTGGCGACATCAAAGTCAGGCCCGATGATTCCTGCCGCGTTCGCTGCGCGCAGGGTATGGCAGCCACCACAGCCTGCCTGGACAAAGACGGCCCGGCCGGGGTCGCTTGCCGCCGCCGCTGGAGCTGTGAGTGTGAGGCGCGCGGTCCGTGCCCCTGCGTGTCCCGTTGTTGTCGCGCGAACCGTCAGGGTGCCCGGTGTAATGTACGTTCGACGTACACGCGCGGTCAGGCCGGGCTTGATCTGCCCGCTTGAGAAGCCCGCGATGGTGACGGTGTGCGTCTGCTTTCCCGCGTTGCGAATCGTGAACGCGACAGTGCCGGCGGGGACGGTCCCGGGCTTGATCGTCAGCGCCACATCCGAGACGGTGATCGTCACCGTGGGAGGAGTCGCGGCGATCGCGAAGCCGGGCACGAGAAACGCGATGGCGCACACGATGGAGCCTGACGCAAGCACGAACGGGTGTCGCATGCTGGCCATCGTAGGCGGCATACGCATCCGGTTGCGTTTAGACCGCTTCGGGGGTCGCCGATGCGCGAGAGCGCGGGAACGTCAATGTGAACGTTGTGCCTTGACCGACTTCGCTCTCGACCCCGATCGCAGCGCGGTGATGGTGGCTGCAATTGCGAGTGCGGTGAATACCCGTGCGACGCGGCCGAGGATGACCAGACGATGACCGAGCGCCGTCGCGGGCTGCAGCGTTGCGTCGGCACCCTGCGCCGCAAGTACGATCCACCCGGGGCCGGGATACGGGGGCGCCGTCGGTCGAGCGGTAGGTTGCTACGAACTCGGCGCCCGACTCGCCGCGGAACAGAACGTGCGCCGGCACCCCGGTGACGCCACTGCTGCGATCGTCGAGACGATCGCCCACGGGAAGAGTGCCTGGAAGCGCGCCAACCGACGGGCCGTGACGTTCTCGTTGCGTGCAGGTCTCACGGGATGCGCCTAGGCGTGTGCATCAACTTCGACAATAGGCCTGCGGAGCGGGAATGTCGTGCGGGAGAGTCCGTGCAGTTACTGCGGTATTACAGACGAGCTTGCGGTAAAGCCCTGGGCTCAGCTCTCGCCGAGCTGAGCCCCGATCCATTCATCTGCTTCATGGATTGACGTGCCACGGGCATGACCGATCTCGGAGGCGAGCAGGCGGCGTGCGCGCTTGTATGAATCGCGTTCGCTCAACGAAAGAGACGAGCCGGAGCTCTTCTCCTTCATCGACTTTTCCCGGCTGTGCGCGTCGCGCACGATCTCGGCGAGGCCGATCGATTCGCCGGCCATCAGCTTGGCGTGAGTCAACCGTGATCGCGCAAGCCATACGCCTGGTTCGGCGGGAGCGTCAGCCTTGAGCGTGCGGCGGATGCGGCCGAGCTCTGCGTTGTTCGCAACAGGTCGAAGCGCGGTCTGCGCAAGGTCGGTGGGAAGGCTGATCGTGAGGCCATCCTCGAAGGTGATCACAACGATCTCCTTGTCGCCCGTCTTGGTTGCGCGCGTTTCGCGGCTCGTGATCGTCCCTGCGCCGTGGTTCTTGTAGACGACGATGTCGCCGATATGAAGGTCAAGGCTGTCAGTTGCCACAGTCATGTCAGTTCCCACGATGTCGGTAGGTGATTCGGCCGCGAGTCAGATCGTACGTGGAGAGTTCTACCGTGATCCGATCGCCGGTCACAATCCTGATGCGAAAGCGTCGCATACGGCCGGAGGTATAGCCAAGCGTTTCGTGTCCATTGTCGAGGACGATGCGGTACATGCCGCTGCGGAAAGCTTCAACGATCTCGCCTTCCATCTCGACATTCTCTTCCTTTGCGCTGATAGCGAACTCCTTGTGAGAAAAGGAAAGGACGGGCGCGCCATGCGGCGCGCCCGTGTGATCGTCTAGCCGACGACGGTGACGTTCTGGGCCTGTGGGCCCTTCGGTCCATCCTCAGTCTGGAATTCGACCTTCGCGCCTTCAGCGAGCGTCTTGAAGCCCTCGCCCGGGAGAGCACTGAAGTGAACAAACACGTCCTTGCTGCCGTCCGCCGGGGTGATGAAGCCAAACCCCTTTGCGTCGTTGAACCACTTAACGGTTCCGGTTGCCATAGAAATACACCTCCTCTGCCATGAAAGAACGGGCAGAGGCGACGCAATCGCGCAACCGGTACTCGCTCGTGTACGAAATCAACCTACCAGGCTGTGTCTGTTTGGCGGGGTCCGCCGCCTGCGACGCCACTAGCGTGACGGCCGACGGCGCTGACGCTTTCTGCCACTCGGGGCCGGGCGGTGTGCCGACGGGGCCTTCAATCCTGCGGCCGCAAACTCGTCGCCGTGTCCGAGGCGCTGGGCGAGCCGACCGACGTCTGCCTGCTGGTCGGGCAGGACGAACGTGATGCCGGTGCCTGAGCGACCCGCGCGGCCGGTGCGGCCGACGCGGTGGACGTAATCCTCGTCCTGACCCGGCGGGTCGAAGTTAATCACGTGGCTGATGTCGTCAACGTCAAGGCCACGGGCGGCGACGTCGGTTGCGACGAGCGTTTTCACGCGGCCGGTCGAGAACTGAAAGAGCGCTCGCTCGCGCTGGTTCTGGCTCATGTCTCCGTGCATTGCGACGGCTGCCACGTTCTTATCTCGACCGAGCTTGCGAGCGAGCTTGTCGGCGCCGTGCTTGGTGCGGACGAAGATGATTGCGAGCTTGTCGGCGGCGTTCAGGTGGTCGACGAGCACGTCGAGCTTGTCTTCCATCGTGACCGGCACAAACGTGTGCTCGATGTCGCCCTTCGCGAGATCGGCGGAAAGCTCGGCCTCGTAGCGTGAGGGGTTGTTTGTGTACTGCTCTGCAAGTTCGGAGACGGCGCCGTCGAGCGTCGCCGAGAACAGCATCGTCTGCCGATTCGTCGGAACACGCTTGAGGATGCGGTCGACCTGCGGGCGGAAGCCCATGTCGAGCATGCGGTCAGCCTCGTCGAGCACCAGCACGTTGACCGCCTCGAGCGAGAGTAGGCGACGGTCGATCAGGTCGAAGAGCCGACCTGGCGTACCGACGATGACGTGTGCATGCGAGGCACGCTTTGCCTGGGCGGTAAGCGAAACGCCGCCGTAGACCGTCGCGACCTTCAGGTTGGTTGCGTTCGCGAGAATCGTCAGCTCCTCGGCGACCTGAACGGCGAGCTCGCGCGTCGGCACCATCGCGAGCGCAGCGGGCCGCGCGTTCGAGCAAGTGGTGCGGGCGATCAGCGGGAGGCCGAAGGCGAGCGTCTTGCCGGAGCCGGTGGGCGACTTCGCGAGGATGTCGAGGCCGGCCAGCGCATCGGGGAGCACGAGCTCCTGGATCGCGAACGGCTTCGTGATGTTGCGCTTCGCAAGTGCGCGCACGAGCGCGTCACTGACGCCGAGCGCGTCAAAGGTCAGAGATATGAGAGAACTCCTTGTTTCAGTGCAGGTCGAGATGCAAGAGACTCGAACGCCTGAAAAGGAGGAACGAGAAGCTGAATCTCACGGTGCCGGACGGCATCCCGTGCTGCCACGGTAGCAGGAGCGCTCTGAGCAGGGGATTTTGGGTGCGCTAGGCCGGGTCGAGATCAGTGAGCGACACAGAGTTGAGATCGGGAACGACGCGGAACGCCGCGCTGAAATCTTCGCTCGCGGTGAACAGACTGGGGGTGACGAGGCAGCGGATACCGGCACCCGTCGCAGCAAGCACGCCGATGTGCGAATCCTCGATCGCGACAGCGTCTTCGGGTGCCACGTTCAACCCCTCTAGGGCGAGTCGATAGATCGCAGGGTCGGGCTTTTTCGCCTGAACGTCGTCTGCCGCGAAGATCGCGATCGCTTCGACGATCTCCGGATCGAGGACGCGCCGCACGATCGCGGTGACAGCGGGTTTGGCCGAGGTGGAGGCAACGGCGAGCTTCCCCCCCGCCGCGAGCGCTTCCCGCGCAAGTCGGTTCACGCCGGGTCGCGCCACCAGGTTGAGGTCGCGCAGCAGTTCGCCAAGCAGGTCGGTCTTGCGGGCGTGGACAGCGGCGACGAGCGTGCGCTGCTCCACCGGGTCAGTCGGCAGACCACGGGCGGCCACGAACGCAGGTGTGAGCAGGCTTGCGATCCGCTCCTTGCCGCCACCGATCATCAGACGGTCGGCGTACTCGTCCGCCGACCAGGTCGTGGCGAAGCCGAACTCATCGAGCGCCTGGTTGAACGCCGGCAGGTGCAGGTCGCCCTCGGTCTCGGCAAGCACACCGTCGCAGTCGAAGATCAGGGCGCGCATCGGTAACAAGAACAGTACGTTCGGTCGCGCCGAAGCGATCCTAGTGCGTCGTCACGCAGCGACGTAGAATCGCTGCGATGTCGCGTGGGGCCTCAGCGAGTGTCGTGCAGGCCCGCGTCGAGCGACTCTTCTACGCTCTTGCGGCCTGCGCTCTCGCACTCTGGGGGCTGTGGTTTGTGCACTCGCTCGTGCTTGAGCTGCAACGCCACGTCTTCCTACGCGGGTACGAGGGAGATCAGTGGTTTGTCTCCTACGAGCATGGATTCGTGCGCCGCGGCCTTCCTGGCGAGGTGCTTGCGCTGTTCGGAGCAGTCGACTCACATCGCGTGCAGATCGCGGGGTGGACGATCACGTTCGCGGCGCTAATCGCAGTCACCTGGCTGATCGGCCTTGTGGTGCTTCGTCACACGCGGCCGCAGGATCGTGTTGTCGTGGTGGCGCTCTGCCTGGTGAGTCCGATGGGGCTGGGCGCAATCTCTCGAACGCCCGATCGCTACGACGACATCGGTATCGCGCTGCTGCTTGCGACGGTGCTGGTCGCGCGCTCTCGTCGGCTGTCGGTAGGTGCCAAAGGTGCGGCGCTTGTCGCGGTGACGGCGGCGGCCGCGGCGAGCGAGGAGTTCCTCTTGCTTCTTCTTGTTCCGCTTGTGTGGCGGATCGTCGGTTCGGGGTCGTCGCAAACAGCATCCCTTCGCGGCCAGATTCGGCGCACCGCAACGGTGTGTACACCGGCGTTCGTCATCGTTGCGATGAGCGTCGCCATTCGTCCGTCAGCAGCATGGCTGAACACCATTCAGGCGAAGGTGCGGCTTCCGATGGATCACCTGACAGCGGCGACGGTGCTCCACCTCTCGGCGCTCGAGCAGCTTCGCTTCTCGTACGACTACTCCGGCGGGGCCCGCTACACGGCGTTGACGATCGCCGTCTGGCTCTTGGTGTTTGTGACGAGCGTTGGTGCGATTGCGGTATGGCTTCGCCTTTCGCGGCGTGCGATTGTGGAGTCGGCGGTGGTTGCGGGCGGTGCCGCATTCGCCTTGAACGTCGTGTTTCTCGACGCGTGCCGCTGGTGGGCGCTCGCGTTTGCGGCGTTTCTCGCTCAGCTCGCTCTGACACCTCACTCTGACGTGTCAGTTCGCAGTTCGCGGGTGCGCCTCGCTGCGGGAGCGGTTGGTCTTGTTGTTGCGGTGGTCGCGCTCCAGCTTCCTCTCACCACGATGCACCCAGGTGATTTTGGGGGCGGGTACTGGGCGAGCTTGTGGGAGGCGTGGATTCCGGGGCCCAACGGCACGTACGCGCGTTGGCTGCACGCGTTCGGCTGATTCGGTACCGCTGCGACCTCCGCGGTTGCCGCGCGGCCGCTCGCGAGCAAATCGAACGGCCCGGCCATCGTGTTGCTCCGACGCACCCGAACTCGTTTAGGATCCGTCGCGATGACTGAGCGCGCGTTCTGGAATCCAATGGCGAACATGGGGGCGCTTCGGGAACGAGCCATCACGTTCGTGCGTGGTGAAGGCTCGACCGTGTGGGACGACCAGGGCAAGTCGTACATCGATGCGTCCGCGTCGCTTTGGTACTGCAACATCGGCCACGGGCGTGCGGAACTCGCCGAAGCAGCGAGCGCGCAGATGCGCGAGCTCGAGGCGTACCAGACGTACGAGTACACCTCCCCTGCGGCCGATCGGCTCGCTCAGCGCATCTCGGATCTCTCACCGATGTCCGGGGCCAAGGTCTTCTTCACATCGGGTGGCGGCGACTCGATCGATACCGCTGCCAAGCTCACGCGTGCCTACTGGGCTGCGGTCGGGAAGCCCGAGAAGCAGGTGCTCATGTCGCGCCAGTTCGCCTACCACGGCTCGAACGCCTACGGCACATCACTTGGCGGCATCCCACCTCTGCTTGAGCACTACGGCCGCCTCGTTCCCGATGTCGAGCAGGTGGCGTGGAACGATCCCGATGCGCTCGCGGAGGCGCTCGACCGGATTGGCCCCGAGCGCGTCTCGGCCTTCATCGCCGAGCCAGTGATCGGTGCGGGAGGTGTGCTTGCAGCTCCCGACGGCTACTTCGATGCGGTGCGGAAGATCTGTACCGATCGCGACGTGCTGTTGATCGCCGATGAAGTGATCACGGGTTTTGGTCGCCTGGGCGAGTGGTTCGGGTCGCAGCGCCTTGGCTTCGTCCCGGATCTCATGACGTGCGCAAAGGGGATCACGTCGGGCTATCTGCCACTCGGCGCGGTCGTCGCTTCCGGTCGGATCGCCGAGCCCTTCTGGGCGGCGGGCACGACGAACGTCTTCCGCCATGGCTTCACCTACTCAGGTCACAACACCGCGTGTGCCGTATCGCTTGCGAATCTCGATGTTCTTGAGCGCGAGCAGCTCGTCCCGCGTGTGCGTCAGCTCGAGCCGCTGCTCGCAGCGACGCTCGCACCCCTTGCCGAGCACCCGCTCGTGAAGGAGGTGCGCTCAGGGCTTGGGCTGCTTGGGGCGGTTGAGCTGCACGACCCGACGAAGCTCGCTGCCGTGGTCGCCGCTGCGCGCGATCGGGGCGTGCTCACCCGCGTGATCCGTGGCGTCGCGCTGCAGTTCTCGCCGCCGTTTGTGGTGACCGAGGACGAGCTCGCTCAGATCGGCGCGGCTGTTGCGGTCGCGCTCGACGCGGTCGCGTAGCGTCTCGCACACCATGCAGTCACGTCCCCTGCGCGAGTGACGCGCCGCTAATTGGACTCTCATAATTCCTCGCGTATCCTCGACCGCCAATGAACCTCCGACAGATGACTGCGCGCGAGATGCTGAACAAGGTCCCCGAGGTGACGCTCTACTTCTGGGTCATCAAGTGTCTCTGCACCACGATCGGTGAGACGTTTTCGGACAACCTCACGACGACGTGGGCGGGCGGCGACAACGCGAGCGTGCATGCGCTCGACGTTGCGTCGGTAAAGGTCATGCTGATCACGATCGTCGTGCTCGTGGTGCTGCTCGGTGTGCAGTTTGCGCAGAAGCGGTACGTCGCAACGGTCTACTGGGCGAACATCGTGGTGATCAGTCTTGTCGGAACGCAGATCACCGATCAGTTCGAAGGCAACGGTGATCAGCCGAACAACCTGTGGGCGATCACGATCGTCTCGGTCACGCTGCTTGTTGCTGTCTTTTTTGTGTGGTGGTTCGTCGAGCGCACGCTCTCGATGCACTCAATCCGTACGTATCGTCGCGAGGCGTTCTACTGGCTCGCAATCCTGGTGACCTTCGCGACGGGCACAGCGGTTGGTGACTTGATCGCCGAGAAGTTCAGCCTCGGGTACCTGACGACGCTGCTGCTCTTTGTTGCGGTCATTGCGGTGATTGCGGCTGCGTGGCGCTTCACCACCGTCAATGGGGTGCTGGCGTTTTGGCTCGCCTATGTGATGACGCGTCCGCTTGGCGCCTCAACCGGAGACTTCCTCTCGCAGCAGGGCAACCAGGGCCTGAACCTCGGCACGACCGTTACGAGCTACATCTTCCTCGCCGTAATCGTTGCCTTCGTCGCGATCTTGCAGGTGCGTAAACCCGACATCACGCCGGTCGAGCTCGTGTACGCCGATCCGATCAACCACCCGCACCTGCCGCATCCGCACCTGCATCACGACGCAGACGCGTAGTTCGCGTCGCGAACGGTGATCTTCTACCGCGCGAGCGTCAGCAGCTCGTGGAAGTCGACGCTCGGCGCCGCGCTCGTGTCGGTGCCAACGATCTTCCCCGAATGGTCGATCCAGTAGTGGCTGCTGTCGCTCTGCACCTTGAACGGTTCGCCGGTAGCGGGGTCAACTGTGTTGGTCAGGCCAAGCGTCGCATCTGATCGCTGTTCCGACAACACGTCCTCCGAGGCCGACTTCGACCAGTACGAGCTTGAGATCGAGTCCGCGATGGCGCTTCCTGCAGCGCTCGCGATGCGAGCCGAGTCAGCGCTCAGCTGAGATTGTCTCGCTGTCCACGACGGGTCCTGCTTGAAGCTCCCGACGATGTGCTGAAGCGCCGCAAGAGCAATACTCATCGAGGATGGTTGCGCTGTTGCGACGTAGAGGTACGGCACCTGCCACAGCGATTGGATGTTTGCCTGGACGTCGGTCGTGCCGGCGAACACGTAGGCGTCGTACAACTTTCCCTTGATGCGGCAGGTGAAGGCGACCTCGCCTGCGTCGTTTCGTACATTCGCTCCGACCAGCCCGAACTGCGCGTTGATGCGATTCAGAGCGGCGACGGTGTCTGCGCGGTCTCGCTGCGACTGCATCTGCACGTCGCTGCAGCCGTTTGCGTCGGCTAGGGCAGCCGCGTACTTCTCGGCGAATGCGAGCCCGGGTTGATACGCGAGGATGACCTCCTTCACACCGTAGGGAGAGGTGTACACCTGCCCCTCGTGGTACCCGGCCATCGCTAGGGCCTGATTCATCTCCACGTACGTCGGTACGGAGGCGTCGCCGAAGAGCACGGCGGCATCCAAGGCTGTCGATGCGATGCGTACCCCGGTGCGCACATCGACTGATGTGTAGCGCACGATGCCGCCCTTGACGCTCCAGCCGCGAGGCACGTCGATCGTGAACGCACCTTCGGCAGGATCGCGCCACGAGACGTAGGACAGGTTCGGAGCCGTGCTCCCGCTTGTGCCCGTTCCGCTTGGGTGGAATGTCGCGAACATTCGTGCAAACGCGGGCTGCTGGCCATTCGCGCTCGCTGTGTTCGACGAAGCGGTATAGAGCGTCGCGACGGTTGCGCTTCCTACGCGCAGGTAGCGGAGGATGGCGACCGAGCGGCGACCCTTGCCGGTGCCAGATGCCACCAAGGTTCCGGTGGCTCGAACCTTTGGGGCGTTCCATGTCGCATCGCCCGAGTAGTACTGCCGCAGGAGCGCCAGAAGAGCTGCCGCAGCTCCCTGATCGGAAAGTGTTGTCGGGACGAGGAACGGCCACACCGTGCCTCGTGCGTCATGGGGGCCAGTGATGTCGACGCGCCCGTTTGAGGTCACCGAGCCGTGCCAGCCGCTCTCAAGCGTGAGGGGCAGCGGCGCTGCAGCACGCCCGCTACCGATCGCCCCAAGAACGGCGATGGTGACGCAGAGCGCAAAGAGCATCCGTAGTCCGCCGGCTGTTATGCCGAGGCGTGCGCTGGGCATCAGGCGAGTCTCCTCAGGTTGGTTTGTCTGTGCGTGAGAGCGTGTTGCGCGGGAATTCAGAGTGAGCCATGATTAGTAGAACAGGTGATCATGTCTGAGGATAGGCTTTCCCCATTGTTGGCGAGACTGGCGCGGATCGAAGGCACACTCCCAGCAAGCACAAGTTTGCCGTTCTTGCAGGATCGGGTTCCGTAGAGGCCGAGCCCAATGCCAATGTTGAGATCGCCATTCGGCCATCGTGAGAAAACGTAGTACTCAACGTAAGCCTTACCGCTGGAATCAATATCTACACGCCAGCGGTGGGCGATATTCGACCGGGTAGCGATCTCTCTTGTTTGCGCGGACATCATGCATGTCCACTCATCCCACTTTGTGTTCGGCTTGAGTTGACGACCATCCGCTGTTGCGGTCGTGAATTCAAACGTGTGTTTTGAGCAGCCCCAGACGTTGAGCTTCAGATCATCGAACGTCTTCTGCGCGTTTGCCGGGAGCTCGCCTGCGGTGTGATACCCGGTGCGAGACGAGGACGCGTTTCCGGCAGGGGTGAGGTAAGCCACTACACCCAGGACAGCTACAAGTGCCGAAGCGGCAATCATTAGTGATCGTTTGTGCATATCAACCCTTCTCGGTGCGTGCAGCACAGATAGTAATCGCCGCCACAGACAACGTGCCTGATGGTGTCTACCCGATCTACACCCCGTAGCGTTCGGCAGACCACCCTTCCCGTAACCAGCCTGATCGTGAACGACCGGCTGTTCTAAGGCGTATGCCCCCGACAAGAATCGAACTTGTGCACGCGGTTTAGGAAACAGCCGGATTGTGCTGCTTCTGGCTCTGCAGGGTTGTTT
>OMIZ01000128.1 GCA_900299235.1 Actinomycetota bacterium | reverse complement strand
GCCTTCGAGCGGCAGGCCCAGGGCGAGCAGCTGGTCGGCATCGAGGTTACGTCCCGAGACGAGCGAGGCGGCGACAAGGCCTGCAGCGACGGTCGCTGCGCTTGAGCCAAGCCCGCGCTCAAGGGGGATGCGATTGACGAAGCGAAACGCCCAGCCATCAATCGGCGCGACGAGGGCGAACGCTCGAAGCGCGAGATGCTCCGGGCCAGCCGGAATCTCGTCGGTGCCCTCACCTGTGAGCTCGACGAGAGCTTCGCCGGGCTCGGCCGGCCGCACCTCAAGCTCGTTCCATAGGTCAAACGCGGCACCGGCGCAGTCGAAGCCGGGACCGAGGTTGGCCGTAGTTGCTGGAGCGCGGACCGTGACCGCGGTCACGGCCGCATCGCCTCAGCCAGGATCGAGTCGGCGTCAGGATCGACGAGGCGACTCGGTGCAGCCATGGCATCGACACGCGAGGTGTCCTTCAGACCGTGGCCGGTAAGGACGCAGACCACCGTGCTCCCCTTCTCGAGCTCGGCGTGCTTGAGCGCGGCGAACCCTGCCGCTGACGACGGCTCGCAGAAGAGCCCTTCGCTGTTTGCAATCTCGTGCCAGGCCTGCGCGATCTCCTCATCAGAGAGTGCGACTCGCTCGAGCCAGCCCTCTGCGTCGAGATCGTCGATCTCGTGCTGGTGGGCGGGGTCGGCGATACGGATCGCGGTGGCGAGCGTCGTCGAGCGCTCGGTGGCCTCGCCCTGGAGGATCCGCGGCCTGACGCCCTCCTCGGCGAAACCCTTGCAGTAGGCGACCGTGTTGCCGCCGCCGCCGTAGGGAAGCGCAAGGACGTGCGGGACGCTGCCAAGCGCCTCGTTGATCTCGAACGCCGCTGTCTTCTGCCCTTCGATGCGATCGGGGTTCACCGAGTTGACGAGCGCGAACACGCCGCGGTCGGCAAGCTCGCGGCAGCTCTGGAGCGCCTCGTCAAATGACCCGCGCACCTCGAGCACACGCGCCCCAACCGCACGAGCCTGTGCGCCCTTCGCAGCTGCGATCTGGCCGGTGGGGGTCAAGACGACCGTCGTGAGCCCCGCCGCGGCGCCGTAGGCAGCGGCAGAGGCGGCCGTGTTGCCGGTCGACGCGCAGATGATGCCGTCGACACCGGCCTCAAGCGCCTTCGCCACCGCAACGACCATCCCGCGATCCTTGAAGCTCGCCGTCGGGTTCATTCCCTCGAACTTGAACCACAGCTCGACGCCCAGCGCCTCGCCCAGGCGGCGAGCGCGGACGAGCGGCGTCGAGCCTTCGCCAAGGGTGAGATTCGGGGTGTTCGGGCCCACGACCGGGATCCGGTCGCGGTACCGCTCGATTACGCCCATCCGAGCTCCGTCACGCCGCGCGACGAAATCACCGGGAAAGGCTGTGGCGCACGCTTCACCTCAGGTAGCGCAGCGATTGCGGTGAGCGCGTCGCGCAGGTCGCCCTCGCGCGCCTCGTGCGTGACGACGTGCAGCGTTGCTCCATCCACGCTCTGATGCTGCAGAAGCCGCGACACCGACACCTGCCGCTGCGCGAGCTCATCGGCGACGCGCGAAAGCACGCCCGGACGATCCTCGACCGACAGGTGGAAGTAGTACGGCGAGCGATGCTCACCAACCGGCAGACGCGGCAGCGTGCGGCGCACCGGGTCGTTCTGCAAGAAACCTGTACCCATCGTCCCGATCACGCTCGTGATGTCGGCGATAACGGCCGATGCGGTCTCGACGCCACCGGCCCCCGGCCCTTCGAGCGTGATCTCGCGGATCGCGTCGCCTTGCAGCATCACTGCGTTGAACGCGCCTTCGACGGCCGCAAGCGGATGGTGCTTGTCAACGAGTGCCGGGCTGACGCGAACATCGACGTGACCGTCCATCAGGCGGGCCTGGCCGATCAGCCGAATCACCATGTCGAGCTGGCTCGCCGCCGCGACATCGAGCGGGTCGATCGTGTCGATCCCCACCTTTGCAACGTCCTCCAGCGCATACCGCGACGCGAACGCAACGGTGGCAAGGATCGCCATCTTGGCGGCAGCATCCGCGCCCGTCACGTCGTCGGTCGGGTCGGCTTCGGCGTAGCCGCGCGCCTGCGCGTCAGCGAGCGCCTCCTCGTAGCTCATCCCCGCTTCCATCGCGGTGAGCATGAAGTTCGTCGTGCCGTTCACGATGCCGAGCACGCTGTGGACGTTCGTAACAACGAGCGACTCGCGCAGCACCTTGATCACCGGGATCGCGGCGCACACGCTTGCCTCGAAGCGCAGCTGCACGCCCGAGGATGACGCGGCGGCAAACAGCTCATCGCCCCTACGGGCGACGAGCTGTTTGTTTGCCGTCACGACGTTCTTACCGCGGCGCAGCAGGTCGAGAACGGCCTCACCCGTTCCCTCAACCCCGCCCATCACCTCGGCGACAACAGAGATCGACGGATCGTTCAGGATCTCGTTGATGTCCGTGGTGAGGACGCCCGGCGCTGCCGGGAACTCCCGTTCCTTGTCGAGGCTGCGCACCAGGGCCTTGACCACCCGAAGGCGGTGCCCTGTCGCGCGCTCGATGTCTTCCGCCTGCTCATGGAACAGGCGGTTGACAGCGGCCCCAACCGTGCCGTAGCCGAGAAGGGCTACCGGTACGTCAACTGACGCCATGCGCCCCCGTCACCTCGCGCTCACCGAGCGCACGGAGCCGCTTGCCGACCTTCTCGATCGTCGTCTCACTGAGCACGTTGCGGTACTCGACGAGCGACGGGCGACCGCGATCCATCTCGGCGATCCACTCGCGAGCGAACGAGCCGTCCTGGATGTCGGTGAGAACCTTCTTCATGTTGTCCTTGACGTGCTGATCGACGACACGCGGGCCGACGCGGTGCGAGCCGAACTCGGCGGTGTCGGAGATCGAGTAGTGCATCCGCTCGAGGCCGCCTTCGAAGATCAGGTCGACGATCAGCTTGAGCTCGTGCAGGCACTCGTAGTAGGCGATCTCCGGCTGGTAGCCCGCCTCGACGAGCGTGTCGAAGCCGTAGCGGATCAGCTGGGTGACGCCACCGCACAGCACTGCCTGCTCACCGAACAGGTCGCTCTCGGTCTCTTCCTTGAACGTCGTCTCGATGATGCCGGCACGGCCCGAGCCGATACCGACGGCGTACCCGAGTGCGTAGTCGCGTGCCTTGCCCGATGCGTCCTGGGCGACCGCGATCAGCGCCGGGGTGCCGTAGCCCTCTTCGAAGAAGCGACGGACGACATGACCCGGGCCCTTCGGGGCGACCATGAAGACGTCGTGGCCGGCCGGCGGGGTGATCAGGCCGAAGTGGATCGCGAAGCCATGGGCGAAGACGAGCGCAGCGCCCGGCTCGAGGTTCGGCTCAACCTCGTTCTTGAACAGCTCGGCCTGCGAGCCGTCGGGGACGAGGAAGACGACGAGCTGCGCGCCCTTGACGGCCTCAGCAACGGTCTTGACCGTGAGGCCAGCCTCTTCGGCGGCCGCGCGGGATGCGCTGTCGGGGCGAAGGCCGATCTCGACCTTCACGCCGGAGTCGGCGAGGTTCAGTGCGTGTGCGTGGCCCTGGCTGCCGAACCCGAGCACTGCGACCTTGCCTGAGAGCAGGGAGAGGTCGCCCGACTTGATCACTTCTGCCATGCGGTTTCGTTCCTTTCGCTTTTAAGTAAGGGCGGCCTGGGCCCGGGATTGGCGCGGGCCGGGCCGGCGCAAGCCGATCCTGCCCGTGCGGGCGAGTTCGCGCACCCCGTGGGGGCGGACGAGCTCCTCGAAGGCGTCGAGTTCCTCGGGCCTTCCGACGATCTCAAACGTGAGCGCTTCACGGCCAATGTCTGCGACACGGGCTCCGAAGACGTCACCGAGCGCGATCAGCTCGGCGCGGCGGTCGGGTGGTGCACCGACGGTGATCAGTGCGAGCTCGCGCTCAACCGACTCGTCGGGAAGCAGTTCGACGACACGCAGCACGTTGACGAGCTTGTGCATCTGCTTTTCGATCTGCTCGATCGTGTGCTCACTGCAGTCGACCCGGAGGGTGAGCCGGGAGATGCCCGGACGCTCCGTGGGGCCAACAGCGAGGCTCTGGATGTTGTAGCCGCGACGGGCAAAGAGCTGTGAGACGCGGACGAGAGCGCCCGGCTTGTTCTCGAGCTCAACCGAGACGGTGTGGTGGCTCACGACGGAACCTCCTCTTCGTCGGGCATCTCGATGATGTCGACGGCAGCTGCGCCGGCGGGGATCATCGGATAACAGTTCTCTTCCGGATCGGTACGGACATCGACAACCGCTGTGCGGCCCGCTTCAAGGGCGGCCCGCAGCGTTGATTCGAGATCTTCCTCGTGGTCAACGGTGAAGCCTGCCGCGCCAAGCGCTTCGGCGAGCTGGGCGTAGTCCGGCACCTGCTTGGTGAGGTGCGTTTCGGCAAACCGCTCCGAGTAGAAGAGGTCTTGCCACTGACGCACCATGCCGAGCCAGCCGTTGTTGACGATCACGACGACGATCGGGAGCCGCTCAAGCGCTGCCGTCGCGAGCTCCTGGCACGTCATCTGGAAACAGCCGTCACCGTCGATGCAGATCACGGTCGCATCGGGGCGCGCGGCCTTCGCGCCGACCGCGGCAGGAACACCGAAGCCCATCGTGCCGAGGCCACCCGAGGTAATGAACGAGCGGGGCTCGTCACACTGGAGGTACTGCATCGCCCACATCTGGTGCTGGCCAACGCCCGTCGTCCAGATCACGTCGTCACGGCCTGCCGTGATGTCGCGGAGCGTCTCCATGACAAGCTGCGGCTTGATCAGGGAGCCCGGCGCGCCCTTGCGGTACTTGTAGGGGTACTGGCCACGCCACTCGTCGAGCTGCGCGTGCCACGCGGCCGTCTGCATCGGCTGCTCGGCGAGCACCGTCTTCAGCTCGTTCGTCAGCTGGCGCAGTGCGAGCTTCAACGGACCGACGACCGGAATGTCAGCCGAGCGGATCTTCCCAACCTCGGCGGCGTCGATGTCGAAGTGGATTACCTTCGCGCCCGGAGCAAAGGCCGAGACCTTGCCGGTGACACGATCGTCGAAGCGCGAGCCGACAGCGATGATCAGGTCGGACTTGTTGAGCGCGAAGTTCGCGAACTTCGAACCGTGCATCCCCGGCATGCCGCAGTTCAGCGGGTGCGTGTCGGGAATTGCGCTCTTGCCCATGAGCGTGACGACCGACGGCAGGTGCGCCGACTCGATCAGCTCAAGCAGCTCAGCGCAGGCATCGCCGTTTAGGACACCGCCACCGGCGTAGACGATCGGCTGCCGCGACTCGGCGATCGCGCGAGCAGCCTCGCGCACCTGACGCTCATGCACCTTCGTCGGCGGCTTCCATCCCGGTAGGTCAACCTCGTCGGGATAGCGGAAGTCGAGCTCGGCCTCCTGTGCGTCCTTCGCGATATCGACAAGGACAGGGCCCGGACGGCCGGTGCGGGCAACGTGGAACGCCGCCTTCATCACCGCCGGGATCTCACGGACGTCTTGCACGAGCCACGAATGCTTCACGCACGGGAGCGTGATGCCGGTGATGTCGATCTCCTGGAACGCGTCGGTGCCGATGAGACGCGAGTAGACCTGCCCGGTGATACAGACAAGCGGCGTCGAGTCCATCCACGCGTCGGCGATCGGGGTGACAAGGTTCGTCGCACCCGGGCCTGACGTGGCGATGGCGACACCGACCTTGCCGGATGTGCGTGCGTATCCCTGCGCCATGTGACCGGCGCCCTGCTCGTGCCGTGCAAGAACGTGCCGTACGGTCGTGCCGCGTGCGATCGCGTCGTAGGTCGGGAGGATCGCTCCACCCGGAATTCCGAACATCACCTCGACGCCTTCCGCCTCCAGCGAGCGGAGGATCGCGTCAGAGCCGAGCATCCGTGTCATGCCATGGCCTCCTTGCGGTGGGTGTGGGGGCGCGAGACCGAGCGCGAATCGCGCTTCAGGCCTTCCTTTTCCCGCGTGGTTGTCATCGTCGTACGCACTCTCAGACTCCTACTGGTTTGTCGGTACGCGCCGTCGGCGCGGCGCACGTCTCCCGTGTTCGGTCTCCGTCTGCGGCGACTCGGCCGCGTGAGTGCATCGCTCCCCCTAGAGGGGGATAACGACGATGGACAGAACGAACGTGAGCGTCTGTGCGGACGCGTCAAGAGTTGAGCGGTGTTCGATCGCCTGAGCCATCAGTGGTTTGAGTCTGCCTACGGCCTGTATCGGTGTCAAGAATGGTACGCGGAGCAGGGAAAACCCCGCAGACCTATCGTGCGACCCGTTTTGGCTAGGCGATCGCGGCTGAAACGGCGGTTTCAGCGCTGTGCGATTCTGCGGGCTCATCCATCAGCCAGCCATGCCCAAAACGCCGCATCTCCTCGATGATCGGGAGCAACGCAGCGCCCTTCGACGTGAGGCTGTACTCCACGCGAGGCGGCGATTCGGGGTAGCTGCGCCGCTCAACGATGCCCTGCTCTTCGAGCATGTGCAGCCGCTCCGAGAGTGTCCGCGGGCTGATGCCGTGGCATGCGTGCTCCATCTGCGTGAAGCGACGGGGCCCTTCGGAGAGGTCGTGAACGATCACCGACGTCCACTTCGAGCCAATCAGATCGGACGTGGCCGCGACGGCACAGCATGTCCCGTCGTGGACATCGCCCATCCGCCGGTGCTGGTGCTCGCTCATTCAGCCACCACTCTACAACAGAATCGCCTCCACTACCAAATATGAAGTATTAGCTGTTCAATCCCTGAAATTAGGGATTCTTTTGCAATGTCTCACTCTGGGTGCCTCTGCGATTCTGAAGGAGTTCTTACGCCCGTCTTAGGTCGCTCTTAGGAGCTGGTCGCAAGCTGTGCTCACTGTGATCGCGACCTCCACCACCCTCCCTCCCACGCAGGTCGCGTGGCACAGCGAGCGCGGAGACGCGCTCCCCTTCACACGGTCGCAGCGGCCCACGCTGCGTCGCACTCACCCCGGAGTCGGCTCAGACTCCCCCTGCCTACGTGCCGTCGGGTCGGCTCCGGGGACCTCCTTTTTGCTGCCATGACCGAGCTGATTGGCGGACAGGCAGCGGCCGGACTTTCCAACCGGGCGCGAAACGGCAACCATACGCGCATGGCGATTCTCGTCGTGGACGATGACCAGGCTGTGCGCGACGCGATCCGTCGTGCCCTTTCGATGCAGGGATACGACGTCGAAACGGCCGCCGATGGCCAGGAGGCGTTTGAGCGTCTCAACGATCCGACGGGCATTGACCTGCTTGTCGTGGACGTGCTGATGCCGCGGCTCGATGGACTCGATCTCACGCGGCGGCTCCGCGCCGACGGTAGCCCACTCCCGATCTTGATGCTGACGGCCCGCGACCAGGTCGCCGATCGTGTTGCCGGCCTTGAGGCTGGCGCCGACGACTACCTCGTCAAGCCGTTCGCGCTCGAAGAGCTGATCGCTCGTGTACGCGCGCTGCTGCGCCGCCTTGGCTCCGACGAGGAGTCGACGACGCTCTCGTTTGCCGACCTCACCCTCGACACCGGCACGCGCGAGGTGACGCGCGGCGATCAGTCGCTCGAACTGACGCGTACCGAGTTCGCGCTGCTCGAACTGTTCCTGCGCAATCCGCGACAGGTTCTGACCCGCTCGGTGATCTTCGATCGCGTGTGGGGCTACGACTTTGGCTACGGCTCGAACAGCCTCGACGTCTACATCTCGTACTTGCGCAAGAAAACGGAGACGGGTGGCATGTCGCGTCTTATCCATACGGTTCGGGGCGTCGGGTACGCCCTGCGCGAGAGCTAGAGGCATGAAGTGGCACCCCTCGCTGCGTTCCCGGTGTGCCGGTGAGCGCCTTCGTCGGTCATCGCCCGCGTCCGTTGCACGTCTGCGCGGCGCGACGACGCGCACGCCAAACCACTAGGGTCAGCGGCATGAGTCTGCGCGGGCGGTTTGTCCTTGTTGCGGCTGCGGCTGTTGCGGCCGCTGTGGCGATCGCCTCGGTCGTTGTCTACTTCATCGTGCAGAACGAACTGCGCGGCCAAGTCGACCGAAGCCTCCAGGCGCAGGCGCGCCAGATCGTCTCACTGCCAGGGCTCGGCTTTGCGACCCCGATCGGGGCCAAGAAGTACGCGTTGCATACGCGTGGGTTGCCGTTTGGGAGCTACTTCCAGCTTGTTGATGCGGGCGGCTCGCTCTATCTGCCGGAGCAGTTCGACACCGTCGCACCGCAGCTTCCTGGCACGGCGGAGGCGCAGAAGGTGGCCGAGAACACGAAGCCGGCGTTCTTCTCGGACACGCATGTGCAGGGCAAGCATGTGCGTGTCTTGACGACGCGGGCGACGCCGTATCCCTATGCGATCCAGATCGCGGTGCCGCTCTCTGATGTCGACAACGAGCTTGGGAAGATTGAGCTGTGGCTGCTGCTTGTCGCGATCGGGGGTGTTGGTGCGGCATCGGTGGCGGGTTTCCTCGTGGCGCGCGCGGCGCTCCGCCCGATCCGCGAGCTCTCTGATACCGCGGAGACCGTCCGTCTCACCCGCGACCTCACGCAGCGGATCGACGTGCACGGCAACGATGAGTTGTCGAGTCTCGCTTCGACGTTCAACGCGATGCTTGAGTCGCTCGACGATGCTGCGCAGCGTCAGCGTCAGCTCGTTCAGGACGCATCGCATGAGCTGCGTACGCCGCTCACGAGCTTGCGCACGAACATCGAGGTGCTCGCGATGGGCGATGGTCTGCCTGCTGAGGATCGCGAGCAACTGCTGAAGGATGTTGTGGCGCAGCTGACTGAGATGACGGCGCTGATTGGCGAGCTGACCGACCTCGCCCGCGGCGAAGGTCAGGAGACGGTGCTTGAGGATGTGCGTATCGATCTGCTTGTTGGTGAGGCGATCGAGCGCACCCGTCGCAACCATCCCGACGTGCCGATCGATGCCGAGCTTGAGCCGGTAGCGACGGTTGGCTCGCCCGCGAATCTTGAGCGGGCGATCGGCAACCTGCTCGACAACGCTGCGAAGTGGAGCCCTGCTGGTGGCTCTATTGAGGTCGTGCTTACGGGCGGGGTGTTGACGGTGCGTGATCACGGCCCCGGGATCCCCGATGCCGATCTGCCGTACATCTTTGACCGCTTCTATCGCGCAACCTCAGCACGCTCCATGCCGGGTTCGGGCCTTGGCCTCGCGATCGTCCGCCAGGTGGCGGAGAGCCACGGTGGCTCGATTAGCGTCGAACGGCCTGACGGCGGCGGCACCCTGATGCGGCTCACGCTCCCTGCGCGTCCGCTCGCCTCGGCGAGCGACGGCGCCTAACCGGTGCCCGACCTCGCCACCCACGGAACACCAGGCCAGCGAAACTCATAGGGAACTCTTAGGCCCTTCTAAAGCGCCGCTGGTTTAGTCCACGAGGTCGCCGCGTGGCGTCAGCGAACTCACCGAGGAGCGCCTGTGTTCTACATGTCGTACATGCTTGCGGAACTCCGGCGACGCCGGGGCCGCACCCTGCTCACGGCACTCGGCCTTGCGGTCGGCGTCGGACTCGTCGTCACCGTGAACGCCCTCTCAACCGGACTCAACCAGGCGCAGGCCAAGGTGCTGAAGCCCCTCACTGGCCTTGGCACCGACATGTCGGTCACCCGGCCGCTTGTCATCTCCACCACCTCGGGCGGCTTCCAGTCGCTCACCCCAGCAGAGCGCGCAAAGCTCCGCTCAGAAGGTGGTCCACGCGGCTTCGACTTCCGAAGCCTGAAGCCCGGCACCACGTTCAGCAGCGACCGCTTCACCGCAGGAACAGAGCAGACGTTCCCGGCGACAGAAGTCGCATCGATCGCGAAGCTCGCGAACGTCTCGATCGCGGCCGGCTCACTCACCCTCAACGCCGTCCACATTTCCGGCACCGTCCCCAGGCAGTCCACGACCGCAAATGGGGCAGGCGGCCCCGGTAGCTTTAGCGGCGGTAGGGGTGGCGGCTTCTCGGGCCCCCGCTCAATCAACTTCGACACGAAGTCGGTCACCGGCGTCGATCAGACCCAGCCAACACTCGGCGCGATCACAAGCTCGCAGATCTCGTCGGGCGCCTACTTCAGCGGCACCGACCCCTACCAGGCGATCCTCAACGTGAGCTACGGGAACAGCAACAACCTGAAGGTCGGTTCGAAGCTCTCGCTCGCAGGCAAGACGTTTTCAGTGATCGGAATCGCAACAACACCGCTCGGCGGCCAATCCTCCGACGTCTACCTCAAGCTCGGTGAGCTCCAGAAGCTTTCCGGCAACACCGGTCGCGTCAACACGATCCTCGTCGAGGCCGATAACGCCTCCCACGTTGCCGCCGTGTCGACCGCGATCAAGAAGACGTTCAAGAACTCCAGCGTCACAACGGCGAAGGATCTCGCCGCCCGGATCTCCGGGTCGCTGGTCGACACGAAGAAGCTGACCGACAAGCTCGGCACCGCTCTCGAGCTCGTCGGGCTCGTCGCCGCAATCCTGATCGCATCGCTGCTCACGCTCTCCTCGGTCACGAAGCGGATCCGCGAGCTTGGGACACTCAAGGCGCTCGGCTGGTCGCAAGGACTTGTCAT
>OMIZ01000127.1 GCA_900299235.1 Actinomycetota bacterium | reverse complement strand
TCCTCGCCGTCGACGGCGCCGGTCGCGGGCGGCTCGGTGGGGATGGGCGTCGGAACGACGACCCGGCCGTCGGACCTCGGCGTGACCTCGAGATCGGCGTGCATCCCGTTCTTGTAGTGGCCTTCGATGTTGCACATCACCACGTAGTGTCCGGGGGCAAGGGTCAGCGTGACGTTGGTGTTGGTCGCAGCGTCGTATTCGCCGTGCTCGCCCATCGAGTCGAGCGTCGCCTCGTCGAGCCGGTTCGTCGCCGGGTCGACTGCGGAGACGAGCTCCGCCGCGCTCTTGTCGGTCTTGATGACGACGAACTCGTGCGGGATGGTGCCGCGGTTCGAGAGGTCGAAGGTGATGTCGCCCGCCTCGTGGCGCGGGGCCGAGAGCACGATCTTCCACTCCGATTCCTTGACCGCGACGTTCCCGGTCCAGGGCGTCTGGCTCCAGACGATCGCGCCGATGCCGAGGGCGAGCAGGGCACCTCCGGTGACCAGGGCCCCGCGACCGGGCCAGAGCCCCGCGGCGGCCAGTGCTCCCTTGCGCTTCCGAGCCATGGATCCTCCCTGTTCGCCGCCCCGACTCTCGCCGGGGGCTTCGCGGGCAGTATGGACGACCTCTTCGCCTTCGGGGAGTCTCGGTTGCGAAGCACGCTCGCGTTGCGGCCGCCCCCGTGCGGTCGGAGTATGCTGGGCGGCGAAGCGGCACGCGCCGCGCCAGGGAGGGTATGCATCCGATGCCGCAGCGCCTGAAGGCCGTGCTCCTGGGGGTCGCCGTCGCCCTCGCCGCCGGAGCCTGTCAGGCGCTCGACCTCCGCAGTCCGGCCACCGACCAGGCCGTGCAGATCGGCGGACTCTACAACGCGGTCTTCGCGATCGCCGCGGTCGTGTTCTTCCTCGTCGAAGGGCTGATCGTCTGGTCCGTGATCCGCTATCGTCGCAAGCCGACCGACCGGAACCTGCCGGCCCAGACGCACGGCAACCTCCTGCTCGAGATCGTCTGGACGGTGATCCCGATGGCGACGGTGATCGGGCTGTTCGTCGCCTCGTACAACGTGCTCAACGCGGTCGACGCGCGCGACGCCAGCGCCGCGCAGGTGAAAGTCGAGGTCGTCGGCTACCAGTGGCAGTGGAAGTTCGCCTACCCCGACGCGGGCATCGAGATCTTCGGCACCGCTGAGCAGACGCCGCAGCTGGTCGTGCCGCTCGGCAAGGTCACCCAGGTGACCCTCTCGTCGCAGGACGTCAACCACGGCTTCTACATCCCCGAGTTCCTCTTCCAGCGCGATGCGGTTCCGGGCCACGTCAACGTGCTGCAGTTCACGCCGAACAAGCTCGGCACCTTCAACGGGCAGTGTTCGGCGTTCTGCGGGCTCATGCACCACGCGATGGTGTTCAGCGTCAAGGTGGTGACGCCGGCCGAATACGACGCCTGGATCGCCGCGAACACGCCGCCCGCACCGACCCCGTCGCCCACGCCGTCGCCGTCGCCGAGCAACTGAATCGAGAGGAAGAGGAGGGAGACCATGGCCACCACCGCGCTCCGACCGGCGGCTCGCTCGGGCACCGGCATCTACGAGTGGCTGACGACCACCGATCACAAGAAGATCGGGATCCTCTACACCATCTCGTCGTTCGCTTTCCTCGCCGTCGGCGGACTCTTCGCGCTCCTCGTCCGCTCCGAGCTGGCGCAGCCGGGACTGCAGTTCCTCGACGAGAAGAGCTACAACCAGCTCTTCACGATGCACGCGACGATCATGATCTTCTGGGTCATCATTCCGTTCCTCGGCGCCATCGGCAACTACGTGGTGCCGCTGCAGCTCGGCGCACCCGACATGGCGTTCCCGCGCATCAACGCCCTGAGCTTCTGGATGATTCCGTTCTCAGGGATCATCGTGCTCTCGGGCTTCCTGCTCGGCGGCGCGGCCGATGCCGGCTGGACGGCCTATCCGCCGGTGAGCAGCATCAAGTACAGCCCCGGACCGGGGATGAACCTGTGGATCACGGCGATCATCCTCATCGGCACCAGCTCGATCCTCGGCGCCATCAACTTCCTGGTGACGATCTTCCGGATGCGCGCGCCGGGGATGACCCTCTTCCGCATGCCGATCCTCGTCTGGACGGTGCTCGTGACGAGCGTGCTCATCCTGATGGCGACGCCCGTGCTCACGAGCGCGCTGATCATGCTCTTCGTCGACCGCAACTTCGGCGGCAGCTTCTTCGACCCGACGACCGGCGGCTCGGCGATCCTGTGGCAGAACATCTTCTGGTTCTACAGCCACCCGGCCGTCTACATCATGGTGCTGCCGGCGATGGGCGTGATCTCCGAGATCATCCCGGTGTTCAGCCGCAAGCCGCTCTTCGGATACAAGGCGTTCGTCTTCGCGACGGCGGGAATCGGCGCGCTGGGCTTCAGCGTGTGGGCCCACCACATGTTCACGACGGGCAGCGTCTTCCTCCCGTTCTTCTCGCTGATGACGTTCTTCATCGCCGTGCCGACCGGCGTCAAGATGTTCAACTGGGTGGCGACGATGTGGCGCGGCCAGATCACGTTCAAGACGCCGATGCTCTTCGCAGTCGGATTCCTCTCCATGTTCCTGATCGGCGGCATCAACGGCGTCTTCAGCGCCCCCGTGCCGGTCGACTACGCGATCCACGCCACCTACTGGATCGTCGCCCACATCCACTACGTGCTCTTCGGGGGGTCGTTCCTCGGCATCATGGCCGGGCTCTACTTCTACTTCCCGAAGATGACGGGGAAGATGCTCGACGAGCGCCTCGGCAGGATCCACTTCGCGTTGATGTACGTCGGGCTCAACCTCACGTTCTTCCCGATGCACATCCTCGGCCTCTCGGGCATGCCGCGGCGGATCGCCGACTACTCGCCGACCGCAGGCTGGAACGACCTGAACCTGGTCGCGACCGTCGGCGGCTTCATCGTCGGCTTGAGCATGCTTCCCTTCCTGTGGAACATGTACATCTCGCTGCGCAGCGGCGCGGCCGCGGGCGACGATCCGTGGGAGGCCAACACGCTCGAGTGGGCGACCTCGTCGCCTCCGCCGGCGTGGAACTTCGACCGCCTGCCGCCCATCACCTCTGAGCGGCCGCTCTTCGACGCGCGGCACGGTCGCTCGGGGAAGGGGCACGCATGAGCACGGCCGTCGTCGCGCACGGCGCGACCGGCGCAGGGGGCCGCCGCAAGGGGCTGGGCAATCCCGTGCTCGGGATGCTCCTCTTCATCGTCTCCGAGATCATGTTCTTCGCAGGGCTCTTCGCCGCCTACTTCAACCTGCGCACGGCGACGGGCACCTGGCCGCCGCCGGGCAACGGCGCCTTCGAGATCCACAGCGAGATCGTCTTCCCCGCCGTCATGACCACGCTCCTGATCGTGAGCTCGCTGACCTGCCAGATTGCCGTGTGGCGCATCCGCCGGGGCGATCGGCTGGGAATGAACCGCGCGCTGCTTGCGACGGTCGTGCTCGGCGTGATCTTCCTGTGCGGCCAGGCGTACGACTACACGCAGCTGGGCTTCGGCATCAAGGACGGCATCTTCGGCAACACCTTCTACATCCTGACCGGCTTCCACGGCGCGCACGTGCTCGGCGGCGTGCTGATGCTCGGCGTCTGCCTCTATCGCGGCGGACTCGGCCAGTTCTCCGCGCAGCACCACGACATGGTCGAGGCGACGTCGATCTACTGGCACTTCGTCGACGTGGTCTGGATCCTGCTCTTCACGCTGCTCTACGTCGTCTAGCAGAGGGGGAAACCCGTGAGGGGACGCGCACTCGCGATCGGAGCGGTCTTCGAGGCAGCGGCCGTCGTCTTCTTCGTCGTCGCCGACGACCCCTACATGTCGTTCCTCCTCGCCATCACCGGCGTCTCGATGACGGCGATGTCGCTCGTGCTCGTCCATGCCATGCGGAGCAGCGGGTCGACGGCGCATCCATCGCTGCCGACGTGGACGAGCGCCTTCTCGCGTTCCGCCCGGCGGCCCGCCGGCGCTCCTGCGGGGGTGCACCTCCCGCCGCCGTCGCTCATGCCCTTCGCGATCTGCGCGGGTGCGGCGATCCTGTTCTTCGGACTCGCGATCAATCTCTCGTTCCTCGCGCTCGGGGCGATCGTGCTCGGAATCTCGTTGGTCGGCTGGCTCGCCGATTCGCGCCGAGAGTGGCGTGCCACCGTCGACGCGCGCGGCGGCGAGCTGCACCTGCCGGCTTCGCCGCGGCCGTCCCGGGTGCTGGTCGACGTGCTGCTCGTCGCGTTCTTCAGCCTGGTCATCGGGCAGTCGTCGATACTCGCCCCCGCCGCGAAGGCCGACTCCCCGGGGGCACATGGCGATCCGCTGAAGCCGACGATCTCTGCGAGCGGCGTCCAGTTCGCCGCTCCCGGATTCGCGGTCAAGGCGGGCGTGGCGACCACGCTCGAATTCAAGAACCTCGACGCCGGGGTGCCGCACAACGTGGCAATCAAGGAGGTCGGCACGAGCGGCACGCCGCTCTTCTCGGGCGAGCAGATCACCGGAATCGCCTCGGTCGCCTACACGCTGCCGCCGCTCGACGCGACGAAGCACTACGCCTTCTTCTGCCAGGTGCACGCGAACATGAAGGGAACCGTCGACGTCGTCCCCTGATCCTGTCCGCCGGGCGTGGCTCGACGACGAGTATTCCCCGAGTCGCACGGCGCGGACCCCGGACGCGAGCCTCGCGCGGGGGCGCGCCGCAACGGAGCGTGCGCGGGCGGCTCGGACGGGACGCCATGCGCTGACCTCGTACGGCCCCGGTCCGCGCAACCGCCTGGAGTGGTTCGTCCCGCGCGACCGGGGAAGCGGTCCGGCCCCGATCTTCGCGATGCTGCACGGCGGCTGGTGGCAGGAGGGCTCGATCGACGACGCCGGACGCGTCGCGTCGGCGCTGCGCGACGAGGGCGCGATCGCGGTCTCGATCGGCTACTCGCTGGCACCGGATCGGTCGCTTCCGGAGATCGTGGCCGAGGCTGGCGCGGCGATCCGGTCGATCGCGGAGACGGCACCGGACTTCGGAGGCGATCCGCGTCGCATCGTCGTCGGCGGCCACTCGGCGGGTGCGCACCTGGCGGCCTGCATGGTCACCGATCTCGTGTCGGCGGAGACACGCGATGCCGTTGCCGGACTCCTGCTCGTGAGCGGCGCCTACGACCTCGAGCCCGTGGCCGAGAGCTGCGTCAACGACGCGGTGCGGATGTCGGAGGGCGATGCGCGCACGCTCTCTCCCGCCCTCCGCTCGCCGCTGTGCGACGTTCCCGTGCACCTGCACGTCGGTGCGCGCGAGAGCAGCGAGTTTCTCCGCCAGTCGAGGCTGCTGCGCGAGCGCTGGTCGCCGGCACTCGCAGAGGTCCGACTCGAGGTGCACGAGGATCGCGACCACTTCGACATCCTGGAGGGGTTCGACGAGCCGGCCGGGGCGCTCCATCTCGGCGCGACGACCCTGCTGCGCCGCGGCGTGCGAACATAGCCGCGTGAACGACGCGCGCCTCTCCGCGGCGGAACTCGACGCGCGGGACCCCCTCGCCGCGGTGCGCGACCGCTTCCTGCTTCCGCAGGGGGTCGTCTACCTCGACGGGAACTCCCTGGGCGCCCGGCCGGTCGGGGTCATGGAGCGGCTCGAGCACGTGGTCGGGCGGCAGTGGGGCGACGGACTGATCCGGAGCTGGAACGAGGCCGATTGGTACGACCTGGACCAATTGCCCCGTCTCCCCGCAAAAATTTCGCTGGCGCGGGTGCTGATCGACGCCGCCATTCGCGAAGATCGCTCGGGGAGCATCAGGGCGAATCCCGATTAGCGACCTCCAGAGCAAAGAAAGGTCGCTTCAAACTAAAGCTTGCAGGCCACCACCTTTTGGCGCTGCTCCCCAAGACCCTTTACGCCCAAGTTAACGACATCGCCCGGTT
>OMIZ01000126.1 GCA_900299235.1 Actinomycetota bacterium | reverse complement strand
CCGTCATCGCGCCAATGCCGAGCTCACCAGCACCGCGGTGCGTCGAGACGCTCGACGCTGAAACAAAGAACGGCGGGTGCGGCTTCTGGATCGGCTTCGGCGTCAGCGTCCGCGGGTTCGGGAAGCTGAACCACTTGCCCTCATACGTGAACGGATCCTCGGTGAACGCCTTGAGGATGAAGTCGAGCGATTCGCGCCAGATCTCCTTGGTGTCGGCCGGGTTTACGCCGAACGCCTGGATCGTGCTGAGGTTGTTTGACCGGGCGGTACCGAGATCGACGCGGCCGTTCGTCAGATTGTCGAGCGTCGAGATCCACTCGGCGACGCGCGCTGGGTGGTTGAACGGCAGCAGCACGACGGAGGTCGGGCGCAGGCGGATGCGCTCTGTGCGCGCGGCGATGAACGGCAGGAACGACTCAGGCGACGCGACAGCACCGCTCTTCTGCGTGTGGTGCTTGTCTGCGCGGGAGGTCTCGTATTCCTCGGAGTAGCCGAAGTGCTGCTCCGAGGTGCAGTAGAAGTCAAAGCCCCACTTCTCGGCGTGAACTGCCTCTTCGACCATGTCGAAGTAGCGGCGCTGCAGGGTCGAGCCCTTTTCGAAGTACGCCTCCTGCACGATTCCGAACCTCATCCTGCCGCCTCCTCGTGGTCGCATCGGACCGTCGTAACTGCATTGCTAGAGCCAAGTATGTCACTGCTTCTGCGGGCCTTCTG
The DNA here is from genome assembly GCA_900299235.1 of Actinomycetota bacterium. Taxonomy (GTDB): domain Bacteria; phylum Actinomycetota; class Thermoleophilia; order Gaiellales; family Gaiellaceae; genus PALSA-600. The sequence goes on along the minus strand of OMIZ01000126.1, from coordinate 12,537 downwards.
CTCCTTCCGACACGGTTTCGCTCCCCAGCGGCGCTGTCGAGCGGCCCACGACCCGCGAAACTGTGGCAGGCTGCGTACGCAAGGCGCCGAGCGCCACGGAGCCACGGTCAACGGCACGAAATGGAGGATGCGATGACGGTCGTTCGCAAGCAGGACAAGCCCGAAGCAAGCTGGCGTCCCGGCAAGAAGGGGATCCTTCACGCTGCCGCGTCGGTCGGTGGGACGACAAAGTTGATCGTCAACGAGTCGTGGAACGACTTCGGTGTCGGTGCCCCCACGCACGTCCATCCGGACGGGCTTGAGGAGATCATCATGGTGATCGAGGGGCACGCAGAGTTCTGGATCGACGGCGAGCATTCGATTCTCGAATCGGGCGATCTCGTGATCATTCCGCCGTACGCGCATCACGGGTTCAAGAACATCAGCGAAACCGAGACGCTCCACGTTCTCGCCGTGTTCTCGTCGCCTGTCGCACCGGCGATCTTCGATCACGAGCCCGACAAGATCGTCTATATCGGTGGCGTTGAAGGCGATCGTCTCGACAGTCAGCGCACTGTCGTGCCGGCCCCGTCGGCGTGACGAACGCGACGTCCGCACAGCGCTAAGACGCGAGTTCGATCGGTGCGCCGAGCTGGTGCTCTTCGGCCTTGCGTGCCTCGACCAGTGCGGCAGCGGCGGCTGAGTCGAGCGCCTCGGTGATCCACTCCTGAAGCGGCCGCCCGTTCGCGTTTGCCGCCGCGCGCCACCGGGCGTGTCGTAGCTCGCCGACGCTCAGATCGATCGCAACACCTGACTGCGCCGAGTTCGCAGTGGTGCCGGCGCCAAGCTCGGCGCGCAGAGCACGGCGGAGGTCGTTGCGCGACCACTTTTGCACGCTGGAGCGGAGCAGCCACATGTCCTGATCGTCCTCGCTCAGTGACGCAACCTCGGCGTGATGGCCGAAGCTGAGGTCGTCACGGCGGCGGGCGACGGGATAGCGCCCAGCGATCCACGCGTAGTTGCGGAGCGTCTGGTAGCTGAGGCCTGTGGCGTCCATCGCTGACCGGTAGCGGTCGGGGTAGGAGCGCTGCCCGTAGAGGAGCCAGTCTCCGACCCACCAGGCGGAGCTGTCATGCAGCGTTCCCACCTGCTCGCCGATGCGCTTTCACGCCTCGAACGGAAGGCCATGCTGGAGGCCGAGTGAGACCTTGCCGGCCTTCGACTGCGCTGACCGCAATGCGTCAACCTGTCGAGCGCGCACGGACGAAGCGCGCGAGGTGTGATCCTCGCGCGACGAAGCCGCCCCCGGGCCTGCGTCGGCGTGGGAAGTGGACAGGGATGACCGTGTCCGATCCAACTGGTCTGACATGTGTATCACACACCAGTTGGAAAACGAAGGCTCTGCCTCAAAAAACCGCTTGCGCGTACCTAAAAAGCTACGCGTTCGGTGCGCTTGAGCGGCGGCGGGCAAGGCCGCTGATCACAAGCTCGCGGATCGAGACGATGTGTCGATTCGCGGCGGCGCGTGCACGGTGTGGGTCGTTCGCGATTACGGCGTGGACGATCTCTTCGTGCTCGTCGACCGATCGGGGTGGTCGGCTGCTCGTCGAGTAGACGTAGCGTCGCGACTCCGCGAGGTAGGTGTGGAGGTCGTAGAGCAGGTCGTAGAGCAGGCGGTTGCCGCTCGCCTCGGCGAGCCCGACGTGGAAGTCGATGTCGAGGCGGACGAGCTCCTCGAGCGGCTCGTCGGCGTCAACGGCGGCCCGGAGCTTCTCGTGCGCCTCGACGAGCGCCTCGATCGCGGCGACGTCCTGGCGCTCGGCAGCAGATTGGGCGGCGAGCTCGTCGAGCGCACCGCGAACGCGATGGAGTTCGAGCACCTCGTCGCGGTGGAGCTGGAGCCAGCGCGCCATCTGCTCGCCCAGGCCCGAGCGGCGGTCGTTCACGAAGGCGCCTCTGCCGTGCTCGACGCGCACGAGCCCGAGTGCCTCGAGCGAGCGGATCGCCTCGCGTACGCTCACCCGGCTCACCCCGAAGGTCTCGACAAGTTCGCGTTCCGAGGGAAGCTTGTCGCCCGGCTGAAAGCCGCCGACCTTGATCGCCTCTTCGATCTGGCGACGCACCTGCTCGCTGCGTTGCGTGCGTTGGATCGCGCGCAGCGGGACGACGCCCGCGAGGGGCTGCGTTTCGTCTGGCTCCGGTGTGGCGTTCACAGTGCGGAGCATACGCCCCGCAGCCTGGGAATTACGCGCCCCAGACCTCTTCGAACAGCCGCAGGAAGTTGCCGCCGAGCACCTTCAGTACGTCCTCGTCGCTGTATCCGCGCCGCACCAGCGTCTCCGTGATCGCACGCATGTTGCGCATGCTTGTGAGGCCGAACGCGTAGTAGTGCTCGAACGGGAAGTCGCCACCCATCCGGAGCTCGGGGAACTCGGTGAGGAAGCCTTTTCGTCGCTCGGCGAAGCCCTCTGGCGTGAGGCCCTCGTTGATGTCGAGGCCAAGCCCGACATGGTCGATGCCGACCATGTCGGCGAGGTAGTCGATCTGGTCGACGAACTGCTCGACGGTCGCACCCTCGGCGTTGCCATTCGGTGAGATGAGCCGCGCGATCGCGTTCATGCCGAACACGCCGCCGCGGGCTGCCATCGCCTTGATCGTCTCGTCGGTCTTGTTGCGGCGGACGGGGTTGAAGCTCTGCAGGCACGCGTGTGTGACGGCGACCGGGGCACTTGAGAGCTCGATCGTCTCGAGCGAGCTGCGCTCGCCGGTGTGCGAGAGATCGATCAGGATCCGCTCCTTGTTGAGCTCCTGCACGAGGCTGCGGCCGAACACCGAGAGGCCGGCGTCAGCCTCCTCGCCCGTGCCGTCGGCTGCCAGGTTGCGGCGCTGGTAGGTGAGCTGCGAAATGCGCAGCCCGAGGCGCGCGAAGAGGCTGACGTAGGCGAGATTTCCATCGAACGGGTCGGAGTTCTGGAACCCGGCGACGATCGCAGGGACACCGGCGGCCTTCGCCGCTCGGATATCGGCAGCTGTGCGGGCCAGCCGAACATCGTCCGCGCGCCGATCGATTGCGTTCAGCAGGTGGGTGAACGTTGCGATCGTGGTCTTGAAATCGTCCTTGACCGAGATCGTGAGGTTGACCGCGGTCACGCCCCCGTCGTTCATGATCTCGGGCAGTCCGAACTCGGCATCCGCCTTCTTCGGCGTCGAGTTCGAGCTACAGAGCGCGTTGATTACGATCGCGCGGGCGTGCAGCTCCTCGGCGCGAGGACTGATGTCGATCTCGGTGTGGCTCATGCCGTGGGTGCGGGTGGGACGGCGTCTTCGTCGCGAAGGATTCCGAGCGAAGAGAAGACGCGACGGATCTCGCTCGCGTACTTCCCGAACTCGGGTGTTTCGCGAATCGACAGGTGGCGCGGGCGCGGCAGGTCGATGTCGAGCACCTCGACGACCTTGCCCGGGCGGGGCGAGAACACGGCGACCCTGTCGCCAAGGAAGATCGCCTCACTGATCGAGTGCGTGACGAACATCACCGTCTTGCGCGACTGGAGCCAAATGCTCTGCAGGTCGAGGTTGAGCTGGTCGCGCGTCAGTGCGTCGAGCGCGCCGAACGGCTCGTCCATCAGCAAGAGCGGCGGATCGTGCAGCAGTGCGCGGCAGATCGACACGCGCTGACGCATGCCGCCCGAGAGCTCAAACGGGTAGCGGTCTTCGAACCCTTCGAGGCCGACGAGCTTCAGCAGCTCGCGGGCGCGACCCTCGTAATCCTTGCCCTTCATGCCCTTGCGTAGCTCGACCTGCAACAGGATGTTGCCGAGCACCTTGCGCCAGTCGAGCAGCACCGGCTCCTGGAAGACGATGCCGAGGTCGGTGTAGGGGCCCTGAACAGGTGTGTCGCCGATCGTGATCTCGCCTGAGCTTGAGGGGATCAGGCCAGCGAGCATCAGCATCAGCGTGCTCTTGCCACAGCCCGACGGGCCAACGACCGAGACGAACTCGCCCGGCTTCAGGTCGAGCGAGCACTCGGCGAGCGCGGTGATCGGCTCACCCCGGGTCTCGTAGACCTTGGTGACGCCGTTGATCGAAACGCCAACCTGGCGACCGGTTTCAGCGGCCTGCGCGCTCAACGGTCCTCCTTCGGGTTCGTGGCCATCGAGCTTCGACTCTAGCGCGGTTTCCGAAATTCATCAGCGAAGGATCTCAACGAGGCGCTCCGCAGCTCGCCACGCGAGTGCCTGGATCGTCGCCGTTGGCTGGTAGCCGCCCGAGGTTGGGAAGCTCGACGCGCCGACGATCGCCAGGTTCGGCACTTCGTGGGCGACGCAGGTCGCATCGGTCACGCTCGATGCGGGGTCGGTGCCCATCCGAGTCGCGCCGAACACGCTCTGGAACGGAGCGGCGGGAAGGCGACGGAACGACGTCCACGTCTCTGCGGCGCCTGCCTCAAGCAGCAGCTCGCTCATTCGCTCGTGGAGAAAATCGAAGCGCCGCAACTCCTGGTCGTGCAGTCGATAGGTCATACGAACGACCGGCATCCCGGTCGAGTCGGTGACAGCTGGGTCAAGGTCGAGGAACGAGTCCTCGTACGGGAGGCTTTCTGAGATCGCCATCAACCGTCCAACCGAGTTGCCGTGCGCCGCAAGCCATCGCTTCCACTCGCGCCCGTAGCGGGGGATCGACGATGGTGTCGAGAGCGCCGTCTGAATCGGCTTCGCTTCATGAATCGCGCTGATGCAACCACCACCCACAAAGCCGAGCCCGCTGTGGTCGAAGTTGTCGGCGTTCCAGTCGTCGAGCGAGGTTGCCTGGGGATAGGTGCCGCCGAAGCGGTTGAGTGAGCGCCCGGGGAAGACTCCGTCGACGCCGACGAACACCTGACTCATCGCGTTGCGACCAACCTGCCCGGCGCGGTTGGCGAGTCCCTCGGGAAACGCGCGAGAACGAGAGAGGAGCAGTAGGCGCGTGTTCTCGAACGTGTGGGCTGAGAGGAACACCGCGCGCGCGGGCCGGAACAGCAGCTCTCCGGCCTTGACGTAGGTGACGCCCGACACCTTACCCTGCGTGCCCGTCTCGATTGACACGACACGCGCCTCCGTCGTCAGCGTGAGCTGGCCTGTTGCCCGCGCCTGTGGAATCACGGTGACGTGCGTCGAGCCCTTCGCACCAACGTGACAGCCGTTCCAGTTGCAGAAGCCGCAGTAGGTGCACGCCGCAAGGCCGCGATAGGGGGTTGAACGAATCGCGGCTGGCCCGGCAAATGGATGGAGGCCAGCGTGCTGTGCTGTCGAGGCAATCAGCTCCGTCCAGCCTGTGCGGCGCAGCGGCGCGAGTGGGTACGGACTCGAGCGTGGCCCTTCGAACGGGTTGACACCGGCGATGCCCGAGACGCCGAGCTCTTCCTCGACACGCGCGTAGTACGGCTCGAGGTCGTCGTAGGTGGCCGGCCAGTCGGTGGCGGTGCAGTCGCCTGGGAGGGTGCCTTGTCCGTACCGCGCCTCGGTCGCGCTTCGGAGGCGAAAATGCCAGGGTGCGAGGCGGAAGTGTTGTCCCGCGTAATGGACAGTGCCGCCGCCGACACCGTTTCCCATCAGGCTGACGATTCGCCCTTCGTATCCCGTGGTCGACTCGCGCGTGCTGTCAGGCCGCCACGTGGGGACCTCCTGATTTGCCTTCGCCGAGCCAAGACGGTTGCGGTAGTCGTTTGCGAGTTCGTCGAACAGCGCCTCCTCGCGGCCGAGGTCTGGCCCTGCCTCGATGCCTTCGACGCGAAGTCCCGATTGGGTGAGCACCAACGCCGCGATGCCGCCTGCCGCACCCAGGCCAACGATTGCCACGTCGACCGGATCGAGGCGTCGAGCGTTCGTGCTCACGCGATCTCCTGGTCTGCCGCGGTAAACGTCCCCTTCGGGCCTGGATACCCGATCAGCGTCCAGCCGAGCCCGTCGCGGTTCCCGCCATGGGCTGGGTCGGCGAAGACGCCCTCGATCGTTCGGCGCCGAAGCAGCTCAAATGCCTGGGTGTGCGAGCGGTCGAGATCGGCGAGGAGCGCCTCGCGTTGATCGGGCCCGAGGGCATCGAGCTGCGCAACATCACCCGCCGCCGTGATTGCGGCATTGGCGAGCGCGCGGATCGGTGCAAGGTCGCCTGGTGTGTCAGTCGCGAGGCCGCGATCAATGAAGCGGAGGACGCCGAGTTCGACCGCGCCAGGGCCGTGCTCGTCGGCGGGGAACATGGTGTCGACCAGCACGGCGAGAGCCGCACGTTCGTTCTGCGAGAGCGCTCCTGCCATTGCGAGATCGTACGACCGGTCGCGCTCGTTTACGATCGACAGAGGATTCGCATGACGCACAAGGACAACGCCAACTGGATCTCGGAGCTCGCGGGGCGCGATGTCGCCCCTCCGAAGCGCGAGAAGCTTCAGGATCTGATCGACTCTCGGCCGTTCTGGCTCTCGCTTGCTGATCTCACCGATCTGCCTGAGAGCGTCGAGGTGCATGAGGGCCTTACGCTTTGGCAGCGCGGCGAGACGACGCTGACCGCTGATGTCTACGTCCCCGCGGGGCCCGGCCCGTTTCCGCTCTTCATGCACAGCCACGGTGGCGGTTACTGCACGGGCAGCGTGATGAATGACCGCAAGATCGGCATGAAGTTCGCCGAGCAAGGGTACGTCGTTGTCAATCCGGAATACAGTCTCTCGCCAGAGAACCCGTTCCCGCGTGCGGTGGAAGACTGCCTCTACGCGATCCGCTGGCTTGTGACGCATGCGGCGGAGTTCAAGGGCGACCCCACGCGCGTCGTCGTCGAAGGGGGCTCGGCTGGTGCTGGTCTGTCGTCGGCGGTGATCCTCGCGCTCGCGGGTGAAGGTGGGCCACTCGACGAAGGCGACCTTGCTGGCGTCCCCGTCCCGATCAAGGCCGCGATCCTCTGGTACGGCATGTTCAGCTTCCCGGAGCTTCTGCTCTCGCCAGGCTCAAACGTCGGCCCGGCCGAGCTCTGGACGCGCGCCTACCTCGGCCCGCACTTCACGACGAAGCTTCGCCACCCCCTCGTCAGTGCCGTGTTCTCGGAGAAGCTCGCTGCCTATCCCCCGGTGTTCCTCTCGTGTGGATCTGAAGATTCGATGCTCGGACACACCCTTGCGATGGTGCGCGCGTTGGCCGATGCGGGTGTCGACGTGACGGCATCGATTGCCGCCGGCCTCGACCACAGTTTCGTGAAGTTCGCCGGATCGAACCCCGCTGCGGGCGCTGAGGTGGCGCGCGCACACGCCTGGCTCGCCGGAAAGCTCTAGCGCGGATGGCAGGGGGCGGGGGAACCGGGTCGATCGGCCAGACCTTGCGCGTGCTGCGCAACCGAAACGTGTTCCCGTACCTGATTGGGAACATGCTCTCGAGCACGGGCACGTGGTTTCAGTCGCTTGCCCAGGCGATCCTCATCTACCGCCTGACGCACTCGACCTTCCTGCTCGGCGTCATCGGCTTCTCGCAATACGCCGCGGTGTTCGTGTTCGCGCCGATCGCGGGTGGCGTCGCCGATCGCTTCGACCGCCGACGCGTGCTGATGGCATCGCAGGCGTTTGCGTTTGGGGTGACGGCGCTACTCACCGTGATCACGGCAACCGGCCATGCGACGCCGACGGTGTTGATCACGCTCGCGCTCGTCCTCGGCTGCTCGAATGCCTTCTCAAACCCGACGATGATGTCGTTTGTTCCCTCGCTTGTTGAGGAGCAGTTCCTCGCGACTGCACTCGCGCTGAACTCGGTGACGTTCAACATCGGGCGGGCTATTGGGCCGATCCTCGCGGCGGTGATCATCAACACCCTTGGGCCGACCTGGGCGTTCGGCATGAACTCGGTCTCGTACCTCGCGCTGATCGGCGGCCTGCTGCTCGTGCGGCCCCTCCGGGTGACGCCGAAGCCGAAAGAGCGGCCGCGGCTGCTTGAGGCAGTGAAGCTCGTCGCGCGCGACAAGCGGCTGCTCTTTCTGCTCTACGTGATCGCCGCGATCAACCTTGCGACCGATCCCGCGATCACGCTTGGCCCGGCCTTCATCACGAAGGTCTTCCACCATCGCGACTCGCTTGCCGGACTGCTCGTTGGGGCGTTCGGCGCGGGGGCGGTGCTCGCTGCGTTCACGGTTGCCCACAAGCTTCACGGGAGCCGACGCGTGTTGACCGCGGCGCTCCTGTGCTCGGGCTTTGGCATCGCCGGCTTCGCGGTGTCGCCCGTGCTGCCGGTCGCCCTCGCGCTGCTTGTCGTGATGGGCTTTGGCTACCTCGCGGCGAACACCGCCGCGACCTCACGTCTTCAACTTGAGGTCGCCGACGAGCAGCGCGGTCGCGTGATGGCGCTCTGGAGCATCGCCTTCCTCGGGGTCAGACCGATCGGGAGTCTGCTTGACGGCGCCGTCGCATCGTTTGCGGGCGTCCGAATCGCCGCAGTGCTGATGGCGGTTCCCGCGCTGGCGGGCGCTGCCGCACTGATCGTTCTTCTGCCGCGCCTCCGGCGGCAGGGTGCCTCGAGCTAGCGCTTCGTTCGCCGGCGCGCGTGCGGATGCGCGTCGAAGTAGACCTCGCGCCGCCGCGAGTCAGAGACGTGGGTGTAGAGCTCCGTCGTCGCCAGATCAGCGTGGCCGAGCATCTCCTGGACGCTGCGGAGATCCGCGCCACCCTCCAGCAGATGGGTGGCGAACGAGTGGCGCAGGAGATGTGGGTGCACGCGTTCGGGTTCGAGTCCCGCAACTGCCGCGAGCTTGCGCAGGATCACAGACGCCCCGGCCCGCGTGAGCCCGCCGCCGCGTGCGTTGAGGAAGAGCTCCGGGCGGTGTCGGCGATCGAGGTACGGGCGGCCGCGCGAGAGGTAGCGGCGCAGGGCCTCGACCGCCTCGCGACCGATCGGAACGATTCGCTCCTTGTCACCCTTGCCGATTACCCGTACGAGACGTTCGTCGAGGTCGACGCCGTTCTTCGCAAGCCCGACCGCTTCCGAAACGCGCAGCCCCGCCCCGTAGAGCAGTTCGACGAGGGCGCGGTCGCGCAGTGCGCGTGGCGTGACGCCAGCCGCTGCGGCGATCAGCCGTTCCGCCTCGCCCGGAGTGAGCGTCTTCGGCAAGGGCTTGGTGCGCCGTGGCAACGTCAACGCCGCAGCGGGGTTGTCTGTGCGTGCGCCGATCAGCTGCAGGTGCCGGAAGAAGGTGCGTGAGGCAGCGGTGCGGCGCGCGATCGTCGACGGCGAGAGGCCCGCATCACGTAGCGACGCCGTGTAGCGCTCAAGATCGTCGATCGTCGCGTCGGCGACCGGCGACTGCAGCGCGCGGCTGAGTTCGGTGAGGTCGCGGCGATACGCCTCCACGGTTCGTGGAGCGCGGCGCGAGGACAGGACGGCGAGGAATGCCTCGACGTCGCGGTCGCGTGGTGGATCAGGAGCGGGGGTGAGCTCGGTCATAGACCCGTCTCAGTCGTTTCGCGTCGACATGGCTATACACCTGCGTCGTCGAGAGGCTCGAGTGGCCGAGCAGCTCCTGGATCGTGCGCAGGTCGGCACCTCCTTCAAGGAGATGCGTTGCGAATGCGTGGCGAAGGCGATGGGGATGCGCGAACAGACGTCGAACCGTTGACGTGTCGAGGCGGCGGCCGCGCACCGAGAGAAAGAACGCGTTCTCGGCGCCGGACGCGAGTGCCGGACGGCCGTCGCGGCGGTACAGCGCAAGCCAGTACGCGGCCTCTTCGCCGAGCGGCACAAAGCGATCCTTGCCGCCCTTGCCGTTTCTGACATGCACCGACTCGGCGTTGAAGTCGACGTCGCCGAGATCGAGCGCCACGGCCTCGGAGGAACGGAGTCCAGCCGAGTACACGAGCTCAAGCAGAGCGCGGTTGCGAAGCTCAATCGGCGTCTCGGGGGTGCCACCACCGTCGAGCATCGCCTCAACCTCAGCTTGCTTCGGGGCATCGGGCAGGCGGCGACCGCGCTTCGGCGAGAGCGGGACATCGGGTACGCGCTCGGGCCCGAGCGCATGGCGCACGAGACCGCGTACCGCTGCAAGTCGGCGTGAGATCGTCGAGGCCGAGAGCTTCCCGCCCTGCCGGGCGCGGCCGAGATAGGCGGTGTACTCGGAGAGCGTTCGGACGTCGATCTCGTCAAGCGGTCGGTCACCAAACCACTCTGCAAAGTCGTTCAGGTCCGCGCGGTATGCCCGCCGAGTTGCATCCGAGATGCCTGCGGCGGCGAGGTAGCGGTCGATCGCTCCGCTCAGTCTCACGCCGACGGTTTCGGGGCCGCGCTACGATCGCCTGCCATGGACTCACGTTTTCAGGCCCTCGCTGAGCTTTGCGTCTCGGCAACAGCCGTGCAGCCAGGCCAGGTCGTGGCGGTTGGCGCCTATACCGGGCAGGAAGAGCTCGCCCGCGCAGTCGCTGAGGCGGCCTACGCGGCCGGGGCGCTCTACGTCGATGTCCTCTACTTCGATCCGTTCGTCAAGCGCAGCCGCATCACGCATGCCGATCCCGAGACGCTCGACTTCGTGCCGAGCTGGCTGCCGGCACGCCTTGAAGCGCTCGCCGAGCGCGGCGACGCGCGCATCGGGTTCGCAGGGATCGTCGCGCCGAACGCACTTGCCGGCCTTGATCCGGCGCTATCGGGCCGCGACCAGCTGCCTTGGCTGAAGGAGGCCTCCCGGATTGTCTCGGAGCGGCTGACGAACTGGAACATCGTCCCGTGTCCGCACCCGGAGTGGGCGAAGGTCGTCTTCCCCGATCTCTCCGCCGACGCAGCCTACGACAAGCTCTGGGATCAGCTTTGGCACATCCTGCGCCTCGATGAGCCTGATCCTGCCGCAGCATGGGCCGCACGGTCCGATCAACTCAAGGCCTCGGCCGCAGCGCTCAACGCACGACGGTTTGACGCGCTGCATTTCGCAGGGGAAGGAACCGATCTGACAGTGGGTCTGCTCCCGTCAGGCACCTTCGGCGGTGGCGCGTTCACGAACGTGAACGGCATCGTCCACCTGCCGAACGTTCCGACCGAAGAGGTGTTCACCTCGCCAGATCCCGAGCGCACCGAGGGGTTCGTCACATCGACAAAGCCGCTCGTGTTCCGCGACGGAACGATCGTTGAAGGTCTGAAAGTGCGTTTTGAAGGCGGCCGTGCCGTCGAGATCACCGCCGATGTCAACGGCGAAGGGCTCCGCTCGAAAACCGAGCTCGACGAGGGAGCGGCACGTCTTGGTGAGGTTGCGATCGTCGACGGTCAGGGTCGCATCGGGCCGCTCGGCACCGTCTTCTACGACACGTTGCTCGACGAGAACGCCGCAAGCCACATCGCGCTCGGTGGCGGCTTCGGCTTCGCCGCCGACGATCAGGCCGATCGCGACCGCATCAACAAGAGTGGGATCCACATCGACTTCATGATCGGCTCACCCGAGATGGAGATCGACGGCATCACCCACGCCGGAGAGCGCATTCCCGTGCTCCGCTCCGGCAAGTGGCAGATCTAGCAAGCCACCCGCCAGAAGCCTCCCGAGAGGTTCGCAGTCGGAATTGGATCCATTTTCGATAGCGTCCAGGGCAGTGAGCATGTCGCACGATGTCCTTGTGATCGGTGCCGGGTGCGCAGGAATGCGCGCTGCAATCGAGGCGCACGACGCGGGCGCCGACGTCGCGGTCGTCTCGAAGCTCCACCCGACACGCAGCCACTCGGGCGCCGCAGAAGGCGGAATCAACGCTGCACTCGGGAACGCAAAGGAAGACAGCCCCGAGACGCACGCCTACGACACCGTCAAGGGCTCCGACTTCCTCGGCGACCAGGACGCGATCGAGGTCTTCACCAAGGAAGCCCCGGGCGACATCTACCAGCTTGAAAATTGGGGCGCCGTCTTTACGCGCGCCGACGATGGCCGCCTCGCGCAGCGCCCGTTCGGCGCCGCCGGCTCGCCGCGAACGATCTACGCCGCCGACATCACCGGCCACGTCTTGATCCAGGTGCTCTACGAGCAGCTCGTGAAGCGCAACATCAAGGTCTACGAGGAGTTCTTCGCGTGGAAGCTCGTCGAGGATGACGGCCGCTGCCAGGGTGTGATCGCCTGGGACATGCTGAACGGCGGTCTCAAGGCGATCTCCGGCAAGTCGGTGATCCTTGCAACCGGTGGTGCTGGGCGCGTCTACCGCGTCACCACCAACGCGTACGCATGCACCGGCGACGGTATGGCGATGGCGCTCCGCCTGGGGCTGCCGCTCAAGGACATGGAGTTCATGCAGTTCCACCCGACGACGCTGTACCCGACGGGAATCCTGATCACCGAAGGCTGCCGCGGTGAGGGCGCCTACCTGATCAATAAGGACGGCGAGCGCTTCATGAAGAAGTACGCGCCGAACGCGCTTGAGCTCGCCTCGCGCGACGTCGTGTCACGTTCCGAGCAGACCGAGATTGACGAAGGTCGCGGCATCAACGGCAGCGTCATGCTCGACCTACGCCACCTCGGCGCCGAGCGGATCATCTCCCGTCTGCCGGGCTCCCGCGAGCTTGCGATGACCTACGCGGGCGTCGACCCGATCTACGACCCGAT
>OMIZ01000125.1 GCA_900299235.1 Actinomycetota bacterium | reverse complement strand
GTTCGTTCCCGAAGCGCGGCTTGAGACGGTGTTTCCTGCCGAGCGCCAGAGCGACATCGTGGCTGCGCTCCGTGCGGCACACCCCTACGAGGAGCCTGCGTTCGACATCTTCGAGCTGGTGCCAGCGTGATCGTGCGGCTCTTCACCGACGGTGGGGCGCGTGGCAACCCCGGTCCGGCCGCATACGCGTACGTCCTGGAGCGTGAGGACGGTGAGGTGTTGGCATCCGAAGGACGCGCGATCGGCATCGCGACAAACAACATCGCTGAGTACAGCGGCCTCGTCGAGGGGCTTCGCAAGGCGATCGAACTTGGCCTCACACACGTTGAGCTCGTCTCCGACTCGGAGCTGATGGTCAAGCAGATGCGCGGTGAGTATCGCGTCAAGAACGAGGGGCTCAAGGAGCTTTACCTCGAAGCCTCGCGCCTCGCACGCACGGTCGGAACCGTCGAATATCGCCACGTCCGCCGAGAGCAGAACAAGCTTGCCGACCAGCTCGTAAACGACGCGCTCGACGCCGCCGAATAGACCTTCCCCGGAGAACTGCGCGCCCGTGGCTATAATCCTCCCGCTGCGCGGATGTAGCTCAGTTGGCTAGAGCGTCTGCTTGCCATGCAGAAGGTCGAGAGTTCGAGTCTCTTCATCCGCTTCACCGAAGGCCCCGGAAACGGGGCCTTCGTCATTACGCAGGGCCCTCCATCTAGCATTGCGCACGATGACCGCAGCCGAGATCACCCCGGAGATGCGCGCGGAGGCTGAAGAGCACATCCGCGACCATGCACTCGGCGAGGCCGAGCGGATCGCAAAGCTCTCGCGTATTCGCGAGTTCGTGCTCGGCGCCCAGGATGGGCTGCTTGTGCCGCTCGGAGTCGTCACAGGCATGGCCGCTGCGCACCCGACGCGGTCGCTGATCATCGTTGCCGGATTGGCCGAGGCCGTCGCAGGCGCTATCGCGATGGGCAGCGGCTCGTTCCTTGCGAGCGAGGCCGAAGAGAAGCTGTACGCGTCCGAGATTGAGGACGAGGGCCAGGAGATCGTTGAGCACTTCGACCGCGAGGTTGCCGAGCTCGCGATCGTGCTCGAGCAGGAGGGGCTACCGAAGGATCAGTCCGAGCACGTTGCGCTTGGGCTCGCCGCGAACCCCGAGGTGTTCCTGCGCACGAAGGTGCAGAAGGAGCTCGGCCTCTCGCCCGACCAGGGCGGCGCCGCGTTCGGCGACGCTCTCGTCGTGGGTGGGACGTACCTTCTCGCGGCGATCGTGCCGCTCTGGCCCTACCTGCTCTTCTCGGTGCACACGGCACTCATCGCAAGCCTCATCTGCACACTCGGTGCGCTGTTCGGTCTCGGCATTGCGAAGGGCTTCGTGGCCCGCATGGCCCTCATCAAGTCGGGCCTGCAGGTCGCAATCGTCGGCTCGGTGAGCGCCGGGGTCGGCTTCGCGATCGGTCACTTCGTGACCGTCATCTCCGGCTAGCCCGACCGCTGAAAGACGAAGGGCGCGGACTCAACGCCTGCGCCCTCGCGCAATCCAATCCGTGTCGGCTGGGGTTACTCGGCGGGGCCGATGCGAACGCCCGTCCACGGCTTCGACGTCGATGACGTCTCCTTGCCGTATGTCCCGGTGAACGTCCGCCCGTCCTTGCTCAGCGTGAACTGCAGCAGGCCAGCGTCATCCGGGCCCGAGTAGCTCGGCCCCTGGCTCCAGTTGCCATTCAGCGAGAACGCGTTAGCCGTCGCGTCGATCCGCCCGTCATTCGGGGTATACGAGCCGGTCACGGCGTTCGTCGTGAACTGGTTGAAGACGATCGTGCCGCGCGAGGTCACCCACGTGCCGTTCCATGACATGTTCACGGGGCCCGAAACGAACGTGCCGGTGATCTTGCCCGTCCACGTCGCCGAACCGGTCGTCTTGTACTGGCCGGTGAACGACTTCGAGTCGGCCGAGAGCGTCAAGATCAACGACCCAGCGTCGGTGCCCTTGTAGCTCGGCGACTTCGACCAGACACCGCTCAGCTTGGTTGAGGCGATCGATCCCGCGATCTTCCCCTTGCCCGTCGTGAACGTGCCGCTGACCTTGAAGCCCGTCTGCGTGAACGTGAGCGTGCCCCAGGACGTCTTCCACGTACCCACCCAGACACTCGAAGCAGCTGCTGCGTGCGTCTTGGCGTGGCGCACCTGCGCAGCCGCCACGCCAGCGCAAAGCGCGGCAATGACGAGTGCTGCAAGTCCGGCGCGCACAGCGCGGGAGGCGCCGCTGACTGCCACAGCAGGCTTGGAATTCGGGATCCAGGGTGCAGCCATAGTCGATTCCTCCGTCTGGTTGGCGACCGTTTCAAGGTAAGGGAAAGAAACGGCGGCGCGATTGTCGTGCGAGCGGTTCGCACGTCGAAGATAGCGCGAAACTATGCGGAAAGTTGGTGGCAAGGGTCCGACCAACGGTTTGCGTCGCCGTAGGGAACAATGGCTGGATGGAGGTGACGCGCCGAGTCGGGCTGGCTGTGCTCGCTGCCGGGGTGCTCGGGGCGTCGATCGCCGTCGCTGATGCGTCAGCGCGGCAACGTGAGCCATGGGAGTCGTCGCCCGATGCGGCGCTCTACATCGTCGATCACCACGGGAACGCTGCGTCGCACATTGAGCTGCTCCTGCCGTACGCGCGCGTCATGGGCTGGATCCTCGACCACTGCAAGACGAACGCCGGGCACGTTGCCGATCGGGCGATCGACGACGCCGACCAGGCGAGTGTGCTGGCGGGCAAGCACATCACGACGTTGCAGGTGCTGAACGCGTACGCCGCAAACGTCCCGAAGGTGCGCAGCGACTGCACGAAGCGCTTCGCTGACGCCGAAGCCCGGCTTGAGTAGCCGTCACAATGGCGCGGTGAGCATGCGCCGGTTTACCGTCCCCGCGGTCGCACTCGTGCTGGGCGCCGCCGTTTCGGTGCAGGGTGGCGCTGCGATTGCGAAGTCGCTGTTTCCGACGCTCGGACCGCCAGGGGTTGTCTTTCTGCGGCTCGCGTTCGGGTCGCTGACGCTCTGGGTGATCGGGCGGCCACAGCTGCGGGGGCGCCCACGGCGCGATCTTGAACTTGTCGCCGCACTCGGGTTGACGCTTGTGTTCATGAACCTGTCGTTCTACGAGTCGCTCGATCGGCTCCCGCTCGGCATCGCCGTCACCGTCGAGTTCATCGGGCCGCTCGCGGTGGCCGCAGCCGCATCGCGACGCCTCATCGACGGGCTGTGGGTGCTACTCGCCGGTGGCGGGATCGCGCTGCTCGCCGACGGAGGCGGCAAGGCGGTGCACCCAACGGGACTCGCACTCGCGGCTCTCGCGGGAGTGTTCTGGGGGCTCTACATCGTGATCGGCAAACGCGTCGGCCAGCGATTTGTTGGCTCGACCGCGCTCGCACCAGCCATGGCGCTCGGCGCAGTCGTGGCGCTGCCGTGGGGGATAGCGAGTGGCGGCCACCACTTTGCGAACCCTCAGCTCCTTGGAGCGGGAATCGGCGTCAGCCTGCTCTCGTCGGCGTTGCCGTGGTCGCTTGAGATCGAGGCGATGCGGCGGCTGCGGATGACCGTGTTTGGCGTGTTGATGAGCCTCGAGCCGGCGATTGCAGCACTCTCGGGTTTCGTGTTGCTGCACGAGCACTTGCGGCCGCGCGCCTGGGTTGCCCTCGTGATGGTGATGGTTGCGAGCGCGGGGGTCTCACGTACCCAGGAGCCCGGACTGCCGCCCGACGCGTAGGGCAGCGCTAGTTGTTCTGGCCGGAGCCGTACGGGCTGACCTTCTGACACGACGGGCAGAACGCACCGCCGCCGAGGGTCACAGCGCCGTCGAAGCCACACGCCGGGCACGTCACGCGCGGCGCGTTCGCGAACCACGCTTCGAGATTTGGGTCGACGGCATCGGCCGCGTCGTCGGGTGTCTCGTTGGCGTCGTCTTCCATAGGGTGATCGTAGCCCGGTCTGCGACCTTACGATGCGCGCGTGATTATCGACGGCCACAACGACCTCGTCTTGCGCACCTGGCGCGAGCAAGAGACCAAACACGTCGACCTCGCGAGCGCGGAAGCGGCCGACTTCGCAGGCGGCTTCTTCGCCCTCTGGGTACCGGGTGCGCCGGGAGCGATGGACGAGCCGGTGCTCGCACCCTACAACCTGCCGCTTGAACCACGCCTACCGCACGCGCACGCGGCGGTCGTGGCGCAGGAGCAACTTGCAGTGTTCCGTTCACTCGGGCTGCCGCTTGCGACCTCGCCCGCCGACTTTGTACCGGGGCGCGTCACGGCGATCCTGCACATGGAAGGCGCCGAGGCGCTCGATTCGATGCTCACCGACCTCGTCGGGTGGTACCGCGACGGTCTGCGCTCCCTCGGCCTCGTCTGGGGACGACCGAACGCGTTTGCCGAGGGCGTCCCGTTCCGCTTCCCAGGCTCACCCGACACCGGGCCAGGCCTGACGACCGCTGGGCTGCGGCTTGTCGAGGCGTGCAACGACCTCGGGATCCTCGTCGACCTCTCACATCTGAACGAGCGCGGCTTTTGGGACGTCGCGGGCATCACCACCGCGCCGCTTGTCGCCACGCACTCAAATGCCCATGCGTTGTGTGCATCGACCCGCAACCTCACCGACCGTCAGCTCGACGCGATCGGCGAGAGCGGGGGAGTCGTCGGCATCAACTTTGCGGTGGGGTTCCTGCGGGAGGACGGCAACAACGTCGTCGACACACCGCTTGGCGAGATCGTGCGCCACATCTCCTACATCGCAAAGCGCATCGGTGTTGAGCACGTCGCGTTCGGGTCGGACTTCGATGGCGCGCTCGTGTCAGACGAGGTTGGCGGAATCCAGGGGTTCCCGGCGATCGTCGCTGCCCTCGCGGAGGCCGGGTTTGATGAGGGCGATATCGCAAAGATCACGCACGGGAACTGGTTGCGTGTGTTCGGCGCCACGTGGCGGTAGGTTGACGGGCATGGAGAAACGGCGAATCCCCGGCACGCACATTGACGTCTCGGTCGTTGGTCTCGGTTGCAACCAGTTCGGCTGGAGTGTCGACCCAGCGGGTGCCAAGGAGATCGTCGATGTCGCGCTCGACGCTGGGATCACCTACTTCGACACCGCTGAGACTTACGGCGACGGGGAGAGTGAGCGCTCGCTCGGTGCGGCGCTCCGCGGCCGCCGCGAACAGGTGGTGATTGGCACCAAGTTCGGCTGGGGCAAGGGCGGCAAGGACAACGAGATCGCGCGTGGCGCGCGGCCCTACATCCGCGAGGCGGTCGAGCGGTCGCTGCGCGCGCTCGAGACCGACTACATCGACCTCTACATGTACCACCGTCACGACACGATCACACCGATCGAAGAGACGCTTGCCGCGCTCACTGAACTCGTGCAGGAGGGCAAGGTGCTGCATATCGGGTGCGCGAACTTCTCGGGTGTGCGGATCGAGGAGGCCGACGGACTCGCGCGTGCCGGCGGACTCTCGCGGTTTGTCACGGTGCAGAACGAGTGGTCGTTGCTCGAGCGACGCATCGAAGAGAAGGTCGTGCCCGCGTGCGAGCGCTGCGAGGTAGGGATCATCCCGTACTTCCCCCTCGCTCGTGGCCTGCTCACGGGTAAGTACCGCCGCGGCGAACCATCTCCGGGCGGGCGTATCGCCGATACCTCGACGATCGAAGACGAGACCTGGGATCGTGTTGAGGCGCTCGAAGCGCTCGCGTCAGAGTGGGGCGTGTCGATGCTCGAACTCGCAATCGGTGGCCTGGCCGCCGAGCCCCAGGTCGTCACTGTGATTACTGGTGCACGCACGCCCGAGCAGGTTGTCGCGAACGTCGCAGCGGGTGTGTGGGAGCCGTCAGCCGGTGAGCTGGCTGCACTCAGGGCCGTCTGACGTACCATTCCGGCGTTCGGCGCCTTGGCCGAGTGGCTAGGCAGCGGCCTGCAAAGCCGTCCACGCCGGTTCGACTCCGGCAGGCGCCTTGCCAACGACCCCGTTCCGCCCGACCGCCTGGTCGTGTGAGCGGGGTCGTTCTAGTTAAGGCGTGGGTCGAACGGCATCGTTGCGATCAGGGCGTACCGACCACCCTTACGATGCGCGATCGTGCGCCACAGCACGTCGCCATCGGTGGCGAACGCATCATCTGGGTGCGCGTCGACGATGATCCACGACTCGTCGTCGATCTCGCCTTCGAGCTGGCCTGCGCCCCAGCCGGCGTAGCCTGCGAAGATGCGCAGGCGCTCGATTGGCAGATCGCTGAGCATCGAGTCGGCAGGCACAAGACCAACGCGGCCGATCACCGTCACGGCATCGGTGTCAGGCGAAAACTCGGCGAGGCCGACAAACGCCTCCGATTGCACCGGGCCGCCGAGGTAGATGAGCTCATCGGCAACCGGCAGCTCGGAGAGCTCAGGAACCATTTGGCCGACTTTGAGCTCTGTGGGCCGGTTGAGCACGAGCCCCATCGCGCCATCCTCATCGTGATGGCTGATCAACACGATCGTCCGGCGAAAGTTCGGGTCGACGAGAACGGGCGACGAGATCAGCAGCTTGCCGCGCAACGATTCCATTGCACGAGCCTAGCCAGCTGCCAGGGCGGCCACACCAACGAGTGCCGCACCGACGCCAGCCTTCTGCGCCGTCGAGAGGCGCTCATGCAGGACGAGATGAGCGAGCATCACCGTGACGATCGGGTAGAGCGAGCCGAGCACCGACACGAGCGCAAGCAGGCCGTGGCTACTGGCAAAGGCAAATAGGGCGTTCGCGGACATGTCGCAGACGCCGATCGCGGCAACGGTTGCGAGCGAGGAACGCGGGACGAGCGGCTTCTCGCGAATGACGACCGCCAGGCCGAGTAGGAAGGCGAGCGAGCCGACGCGGGCACCGACGAGTGTCGAGAGCGCGTCACCCTCTCGACCACCAAGGCCGAGGAAGTAGGTGAACACGCCAAGCAGCACTGCCGCAACGACTGCGAGCAGCACAGCCCGCGAGCGATCAGGTGCTTCGGAGCGGTGTTCCTCAAGCGATGCAAGCACCGCTCCGGTGAGGGCAAGTCCGGCTCCGACAAACGAGAGAGCGCTCGGACGCTCTCCAGTTGCGATCGCGATCACAAACGGCACGACGGCCCCACAGGCCGCAAGTGGCGAGACGATGCTCATCGTTCCGAGCGCGAGCGCGCGATAGAACGCGGCGAGGCCGGAGCCGCCGCCGAGGCCTGCAAGGATGCCGATCCAGAAGCTGCGGTGGTCGAGGCTCCCTTGCAGCCTGAGCGCGACCAGCACGACGATGAACCCGCCGAGCTGTGAGATGACCGTGACTGCGATCGTTGGCAGCCGCCGCGACACAAGGCCGCCCCAGAAGTCGGCGACGCCCCACGTGGCGGAGGAGGCGAGAGCCAGGAGTAGGCCGAGCGCGGACACCGGTGTAGCCTATTCAGGTGACGCTGTTTGCCGCTGAGACACCGTCAGCTGCGCTGCTCACTCCGCGGAGGCCGATACGATCCACCGTATGGAGCCGCTCAAGATCGGTGTACTCGCCGTGCAAGGGAACTTCCGCGAACACGCGGGAATGCTGCGTTCCCTTGGCGCTGACGTGACCGAGGTTCGTAAGCCGGAACACCTTGATCGGCTCGACGGCTTGGTGCTGCCGGGCGGTGAGTCGACGACGTTCACGCGTCTCATGGGGCTCTACGGGCTCGATGAGGCAATCCGGTCGTTTGACCGGCCGGTGTTTGGGACATGCGCGGGAATGATCGTGCTTGATCGGGGGCACCTCGCGCTGGTCGATATCCACGTGCACCGGAATGCGTTCGGCCGCCAGCTCGCCTCGTTCGAGACTGATCTCGATGTCGCGGGCATTGATGGTCCGATGCGGGCCGTGTTCATCCGCGCTCCGTGGATCGAGGACGCGGGCGACGGGGTCGAGATACTCGCACGCATCGATGGCCATCCCGTGGTTGCCCGTGACGGCCGCTTCCTTGTCGCCTCGTTCCACCCGGAACTGACCGACGACACACGGCTCCACGATCTGTTCCTCGACACCGTTCGGGCTGCGCGCGGTGTCGGCGAGCCCCACCTTCGCCTGGCTGCTGGCCGGGAGGCCCTCGACGAGCCTGCGCTGGATACGCGGCGCGCCGTCGGCGGCTGATCAGACACGAGAAAGGAACCCTATGTCCGGACACAGTAAGTGGTCATCGATCAAGCACAAGAAGGGCGCGGCCGACGCGAAGCGCGGCAAGCTCTTCTCGAAGCTCTCGCGCGCGATCATCGTCGCAGCGAAGGAGGGCGGTGGCGATCCGGCAAACAACCTGTCGCTCCAGAACGCAATCGAGAAGGCGAAGTCGTACTCGATGCCCAAGGACAACATCGAGCGCGCGATTGCGAAGGGCGCCGGCGATGGCGACACCTCGAACTACGAGGAGATCGTCTACGAGGGGTACGGCCCTGATGGTGTCGCTGTGATCGTTGAGGCACTGACCGACAACAAGAACCGCACCGCAGCCGACGTTCGCCACATGTTCGCAAAGCACGGTGGCAACCTCGGTGCGACGGGTGCCGTGGCATGGCAGTTCGAGCGCCGCGGCGTGATCGTTGTCTCGGCCGAGGGTGTCGACGAGGACGAGTTGTTCCTCGCGGCCGCCGAGGGTGGGGCAGACGACCTCGAACGCGACGGTGATGTCTTCCAGATCTCAAGTGCCCCGGAAAACCTCGCAGCCGTGCGCACGGCGATCACCGAGGCCGGGTTTGCATTCGAATCGGCCGAGCTGTCGATGGTTCCAAAGACCACCGTTGCCGTTGAGGACGAGAGCGCCGCTCGCCGCGTGATGCGGCTGATCGACGCGCTCGAAGACAACGACGATGTGCAGGAGGTCTACGCGAACTTCGACATCCCCGAGGCCGTCCTCGAAGCCGTCGCTGGCTAACGCGCCTTGCGGCCGTTGGCCGTCCGGGGCGCTCCGTAACCTTCCCACGTGAAAGTTCTCGGCATCGACCCTGGGACTGCTGCATGCGGGTACGGGATCGTCCACGAAAGCGACGGCCGGTTGCGAGCCACCTGCCACGGGTGGTGGCGCAGCACCGCTCGGGAGGATCCAGCGCAGCGGCTCTTGCGGATCTTCGCGGGCGTCCAGGAGTTGATCGAGGAGCACACGCCGGACGCGGTGGCACTCGAGGAGTCGTACGTCGGCGCCGACGCCCGCATCGCGTTGTCCGTCGGACAAGCGCGCGGAGCCGTACTCGTCGCCGCAGCCGCTCTCGGGGTTGAGTGCGTTGAGTACGCGCCAACACGCGTGAAGCAGGCGGTTTCGGGCTATGGCCGGGCCGACAAGGAGCAGGTGGGGCGCATGGTCAAGGCGATCCTCGGGCTCGACGAGATCCCGACACCCAACCATGCGGCCGACGCGCTCGCTGTGGCGATCTGCCATGCGACGGCGCCGCCGCTCATGAGGTCGCTCCGATGATCTCGCGCCTGCGTGGCACCGTCGTCGCGCGCACGAGCGCGGGCATCGTTCTCGACGTCAACGGCGTGGGGTACCTCGTCGCTGCGACACCGCGAATCACTGCGGCGATTGGTGAAGAGACGACCGTAGAGACCTACCTCCATGTGCGTGAGGATGCACTCCAGCTGTACGGCTTCTCGAACGCCGAGGAACGCGAACTCTTCGAGCTGCTGCTCGGCGTCACGGGCATTGGGCCAAAGGTGGCGCTGTCGATCATCTCAGGCTCGACGCCAGCTGAGCTTCGGCGCGCAATCGTGCGCGATGACACCGCGCGCTTCGAGGCAATTCCCGGCATCGGCCGCAAGATCGCCCAACGCGTGATCATGGAGCTGAAGGAGAAGCTCGGTTCGGTGGTCGACTCCGAGCCCACCGGTGGGTCGGCCGACATTGGTGCGCGCGACGCGCTCGTTGAACTCGGCTGGAGCGTGGTCGACGCCGAGCGTGTCCTCTCCGAGATCGACCCGACGCTCCCGGTTGAGGAGCAGCTGCGTGCAGCCCTACGGAGGGCCGCATGAGCGACCGCTTCGTGGCGCCAACCGTTCGTGACGGCGACGAGGAGCTCGACCGCTCTCTCCGCCCGCAGTCGCTCGACGACTTCATCGGGCAGGAGCGCATCAAGGAGCAGCTCGCGATTGCTCTTGACGCCGCACGCAACCGCGGCGAGGCACTCGATCACGTCCTGTTCGCCGGGCCGCCAGGGCTTGGCAAGACGTCGCTCGCGCAGATCATTCGCAAGGAGCTCGATGTCGGCATCCGCCAGGTCGCTGGGCCTGCACTTGAACGCAAGGGAGATATTGCGGCGATCCTGACGACGCTCGAGCAGCGCGACGTGTTGTTTGTCGACGAGATCCACCGGCTCAACCGGTCGGTCGAGGAGATCCTCTACCCGGCGCTCGAGGACTACCGTCTCGACATCGTGGTCGGGCAGGGGCCCGCCGCGCGCACGCTGACGCTCGATCTACCGCCGTTCACGCTGATCGGTGCCACCACGCGCACCGGTCTGTTGACGACGCCGCTGCGCGACCGCTTCGGCCTCATCTTCCGGCTCGACCTCTACGAAGCCGCTGAGCTTGCGCGGATCGTGCGCCGGAGCGCGCGGATTCTGAACGTCGAGATCGCCGACGATGCCGCCGACGAGATCGCCCGCCGTGCTCGCGGTACGCCGCGTATCGCGAACCGCATCCTGCGGCGCGTGCGCGACGTTGCCGAAGTACGCCACGCGGGTGCGATCACCACCGAGATCGCTGAGGAGGCACTGACGCTCCTCGAGATCGACACGACGGGGTTGGAACGGTTCGATCGCGAGCTGCTGTCGGCGCTCGCCATCAAGTTCGGCGGTGGGCCGGTCGGCCTGTCGACCCTCGCGGTCGCGCTCGGTGAAGAGCCCGAGACGATCGAGGATGTCTACGAGCCGTACTTGCTGCAGCTCGGGTTCTTGCAGCGCACACCTCGCGGACGCGTGATTACCGAGCTCGGTCGCGACCAGATCGGGGTGTTCCGCGACACGTCGGGCTCGCTCTTCTAGGAACCCTGGCGGTGGCGCGTTCGAGCGCCCATACTTCCGCTTGTGACGGCTGGGATCTCTGAAGCAGCGGCAAAGGTAGGCGCTGATGACGTCTTTGTCCTCCGACGCGTCACGGGTCGCCGCTTCGTTCATCTCGGTGGCGTCGGTCGCGGCGAAGGCTGAGCGGGGATCGTCGAGGTCGCGATTGACGACGAGAAGCCGCTTGCTGACGCGCTCGATGGCGAGCAGATCGTGCGCCTCGAGAACGGCGGCCGCGAGTTCATCTTCGGGCCGTACTACGCGCACGCAGCTGCGATTGTTCCGGTGGTCTCCGATGTCGTCGTTGTGTTCGGTTCGCCTCACGGGACGATTGACGGTGATGACGCGACGCTCAGCGATGTTGCAGCTCGCGCCGCCGACGTCGTCGGGCCCGTTGCGCATGCGAAGCGTCTCGCCGATGAATACGAGCTGCTCGAGGCAGTTCGCCGCGCCGTCGCCGTGCCAACAACACCGGTTCGCGACGCGGCCGCTGCGATCGCGGCGATCGCAGCTGAGTCGCTCTCGTGCGAGTTCGGCACCCTCTACTTGGCCGAAACCGACACGTTGGTGACGGCCGAGCGCGGGTACTCGCTCTCGATTTCCGAAGGCGAACTCCGCACGACGCTCAAAGACTTTCTCTGGCGCCGCGACTTCCCCTACTGCATCCAGGATGCGGCGACGACGCCGCTGCCGGGCGCATTGGCCAAGGAGCCCGGCATCCGCTCGTACTACTTGCTCGAGCTGACAGGCGCGGCCGAGGGCGTGCTGCTCGTCGTGCACACCGATGCGGCGCCGCGTGGCTTCACGATCCTCTGCCGCGCGCTCGGTGAGCGGATCGCGCAGGTCGCATCAGCTGTGCTTGGCGTTGGCCTTACGCGTGAGTGGACGGGAGCCGAGGCGGCTCGCCTCCAGGCCGCGTTCGGCGAACTCGAGAGCTGAGAAGCGGCGCGAGTGCTGGCGCGATGAGCAGCGCCATCACGTCGAACCACACGTAGCCCGACGCGACGCCCGAGGGTGGGTTGCCGTCGGCGATGCCCGTCCCGGGGAGGTAGCGCTCCCACTGCCATGTCCCGATCGCGGTGCCATAGAGCTCCAGCACGGCGACGACGACGAAGACCCCCGCGTACGTCGCGCGTGCGCTCGAGCGCCACAGGAAGAGCAGTAGCAGCGGCACGCCAAATGCTCCAGCGACGTCCCGATGGGGGAGAACCGTCAGCCCGAGAACGCCCCAGGTGCTGGCGGCAAGCGCGGCGAACCCGACTAATACGCGCTCGTACCCGGCGCATGCGCGCGCAAGCGCGATACCCGTGAGGAAGACGATTCCGTGAGCTGGGGGGATGAAGGCGGGGAGGTTGTGCAGGCGGTAGTGATAGACGCCCCAGATCAGTGAGCCCGTCACCTCGCCGACGGTGGCGAACAGCACGACGCCGAACGCCTGCGCTCGTCGGGTGGGTGAGAGGCGGGTCAGGGCAGCGACGAGTGTGATGGCGGTCACCACGCCGAGTCCGATCTGCTCGGGATACGTCGCGTGCCGATCGACGAGCAGCAAGACTGCGAGAAACGCTGCGCCGGTACCGACCGATGCGACCGCGGCCGTGCGCGTCATGGCGCTGCTACCCGCGGAACTGCAGCTCGTGCCAGCTTGGCACGGGGGCGAGTTCGAGCAGCGGCCGACCGCCGCCGGGGTGTTGGTAGGCGAACTCGGCCTCGCCTTCGTCCCAGACGACCTCGAGCGCGCCGCGCTTCACCTGATGGTCGAGCCACGCGCCACGGAAGACGAGCTTACGCAGCCAATAGACGAGTGACTCGCCGCCAACGAGTGAGACGCGCTCCCAGTTGCGGCTGACGTAGCGGCCCAGGCGAGACTCGGGCTCGCCAGGGAAGCCCTGTGCTGCGAGCGTCACGAGATCGGCAATCTCGTCAGTGTCCAAATCGGTGGTGTCGACGAGGCCGAGCTTGATCGACGCTGCCACGACACGTTGCTCGAAATCTCGCGCGTTGAACGTGAAGCGGTAGCCGAGAAACTCGACGATGTAGTCATTTCCAGACGAGTAATTGGTGTCAGACACGCTTTGAGGATAGCCCCGGCACGTGGCGGCACCCCCTCGCCAACGTGCGCCGGGGCGGTACGGTTAGCGCGTGCTTGTCGCCTCGGCTCTCGGTCGCCTGATCCTGCTTGCCCCCGTGTGGGTGGTGGGCATCGGCATCGTTGCGGGCACGTTCATCCTGCTCGCCCGGGCGCTCGCACAGTCAATTCGTGAGACGGGACATCCGCGACTGATCGTCGCCGGCATCGTCGGTGTGCTGATCATCGCCACCGTGCTCACGATCCTCGACGTGCATTTGCCGAGCGAATAACGGCAGCTTCCTGCCGGGCGTTTAACGTCCGGTCTGGTCCGTACCGTGGCCGCAGATGGAGAACGGCACCTGGATGATCGAACCGTGCCGGGCTGAGGACGTGAAGCGGTTGGTGGGCGCGCTCGAGATCAGCCCGGTGACCGCGTCGGTGCTCGCCCGTCGGGGCTACACCGACCCTGATCAGGCCGGTCGTTTTCTCGAAGGCGCACTGCCCGGTCACGACCCGTTCGCGCTCGGTGACATGCACGAGGCGGTCGAGACGCTGATGGGCGCGGTCGAGGCCGGTGCGCGGATCTGTGTGCACGGCGACTACGACGCCGACGGCATCTGCGCGACCACACTCGCCGTGCTGCTCCTGCGCGAACTTGGCGCCGATCCGGCATGGCATCTGCCTTCCCGCTTCGAAGAGGGTTACGGCCTAAACGGCCAGACACTCGCGCGCCTTGCCGACGAAGGGTTCGAGCTTGTGCTCACCGTCGACTGTGGCATCACCGCGGTAGACGAGGTCGAGTCGGCAAAGGAGCTTGGCGTTGAGGTCGTCATCACCGACCACCACCGCCCAACCGAGACGTTTCCCGACTGCCCGGTTGTTGCCCCGCTCAAGGGCGACTACCCATTCGCCGGCCTCTGCGGTACAGGGGTCGTGTGGAAGCTCGCACAGGCGCTGCTCGGCCCGGAGCACCCGTTCCTCGACCGTCACCTCGACCTTGTCGCACTCGCGACGGTCGCCGATGTTGTGCCGCTCGTCGACGAGAATCGCGCGCTCGCGCTGCTCGGT
>OMIZ01000124.1 GCA_900299235.1 Actinomycetota bacterium | reverse complement strand
GCTCGGCTCGCCCGCCGTAGTCAAACGCGATCCATAGCCCGAGACGAGAGTTGAGCGCCGTGCGATCCTCCATCGCTTCCATCCGCGCACGCAGACTCTCGGGCGCTCGATCGCGACGCCCAATGAAGCGAACGCGCACACCCTGCTCAGCAAGATCGGGGAGCTCACGCTCAATCGTCTCACCAAAGATCTCCATCAACGCATCGACCTCGTCCTGCGGTCGCGACCAGTTTTCGGTCGAGAACGCGTACACAATCACGTGCTGGATACCGAGATCGATCGCAGCTTCGACGGTTCGTCGAAGCGCCTTTGTCCCCGCGCGATGGCCCGCAGCGACCGGCAGGCCTCGACGGCGCGCCCACCGCCCATTGCCATCCATGATGATCGCCACGACCTGCGCGACCTCCGGCAGATTCCCCTCAGGCAGCGACTTCACGCGCGCGAGCGTGCGGATGCGGGAGATCAGTTTCACCGGGCGCGTTCCACGGTACGGGGTAGCAGCCCGCTCACGCGGGCCGAGAGAGCCAAGACGGCTCTAGACCTCCATGATCTCGGCCTCTTTGCGCTTCACGAGGTCGTCGATCTTGGTTACGTGATCGTCAGTGAGCTTCTGAACCTTTCCCTCGGCGGCGCGCTCCTCATCGTCGCCGACGTCGCCGTTCTTCGACATCTCCTCGAGGTGCTTGAGCACGTCGCGGCGAACGTTGCGAATCGCGACCTTCCCTTCCTCCGCCATCTGCTTGACGAGCTTGACGAGCTCCTTCCGGCGCTCCTCAGTGAGCTGCGGAATCGGGAGGCGGATCATCTTGCCGTCGTTCGACGGAGTGAGGCCGAGATCGGACTCCTGAATCGCTTTCTCGATCGTCTTGATGAGACTGCCGTCAAACGGCTGGATCGTCAGCATGCGCGGCTCGGGAACGGAGATGGTCGCCATGTTCTTGAGCGCGCTAGGTGTGCCGTAGTAGTCGACGGTGATCCGGTCGAGGAGCGCGGCAGACGCGCGACCCGTGCGCACCGAGTTGAAGCGCTCATGCGCAGCGTCGACCGACTTCTGCATCCGCTCCGAAGCGTCCGTCAAGAACTCCTCGATCGTCGTCACCGTGCTTCTCCTTCCGTGCTGGCAATGATCGTGCCGTCGTGGTCGCCGTACAACGCGCGAGCGGTCTTGCCAGGGGCGAGCTCGAACACGTGAATCGGCAGGTTGTTGTCCATGCAGAGTGAGAGAGCCGTCGTATCCATCACCCGCAGGCCGCGTTCAATCGCTTGGAGGTGTGTGAGCTCCGGCAGAAACTTTGCGTTCGGGTCGGTGCGTGGATCGCCGTCATAGACGCCACGCACGCCGTTTTTCGCCATCAAGATCGCGTCGGCACCGATCTCCAGTGCCCGCAACGCGGCGGCCGTGTCAGTCGTGAAGTACGGGTTGCCGGTGCCTGCTGCGAAGATCACGATGCGGTTCTTTTCGAGGTGTCGGATCGCGCGGCGGCGGATGTAAGGCTCCGAGACCTCGCGCACATCGAGCGCCGAGAGCACCCGCGTGTGAGCGCCGTTGCGTTCAAGTGCCTCCTGTACCGCGAGCGAGTTGAAAACCGTCGCGAGCATCCCCATGTAATCGCCCGTCGCGCGATCCATGCCCGCTGCCGCAGCCGCCATGCCGCGGTAGATGTTGCCGCCACCGATCACGAGTGCGATCTGTGGGCCACCCTCCGCCGCAGCGACAAGCTCCTTGGCGAGAGCGTCAAGCGTCGGGGCGTCCAGCCCAAACTCTCCGGGGCCCATGAGAGCCTCACCGGAGAGTTTGAGCAGAACACGCCGAAATCGCGGCGCCGTCTCGCTAAGAGGCTGCGGCGCCGACGCCATTAGCCGACCGAGTACCAGGCGTAATCGACAAGATTAAGGCCGCCCTGTGCGAGCGCCTTGTCCACCGTCAAGCCGGTGTCGTGAATCCACGCCTGCTCACCAAGGACAGACTCCGCGTAGAAGCGCTTGTTCAGCATGCCTTCAACGATCTTGCCACGAACATCGTCGGGCTTCGAGGCGACCTCTGGCAGCTTCTCGAGGATCTCGCGCTCGGCCGCAACAAGCTCGGCCGGCACCTGATCGCGCGATGAGTACGTCGGACGAGAGAACGAGATGTGCATCGCGAGCTGCCGGGCGAGCTCGGGCGAGCCGCCCTTGACCTTCAGCAGCACGCCGATCTTGTTCGCGGGCGGATGCACGTACTGCGAGAACTCCGCTCCGTCGCCACCGTCGAGCTTGCGCGCACCAACGACACGGATGTTCTCGCCCAGCTTCGCGACAAGCTCAGTGCGCTCGGCCTCGAGCGATTCGAGCGCACCCTCACCGCCGGCAAGCAGCGTCGCGAGGGCCTTGTCGGCGAACGCCTGGAACTCCTCGTTCTTCGAGACCGGCTCGGTCTCGCAGCCAAGGGCGACGATGGCGGCTGAGCCACCGTCAACGCCCACGAGCACACGACCTTCGGTTGTTTCGCGGTCGGCGCGCTTGGCAGCAGAAGCCATGCCCTTCTCACGCAGCAGCTTCACTGCCGCGTCGAAGTCGCCAGCTGTCTGCTCGAGAGCGCGCTTGCAGTCCATCATCCCGGCGCTTGTTGCGTCGCGAAGCTGCTTGACCATTGCGGCGGAGATCTCGCTCACGATGCGGCTCCTTCCTCAGTCTCCGCAGCCGCGGGTGCCTCTTCGACTGCCGGCTCGGCGACAGGTGCGGCCTCTGCGACCGGTGCTGCAGCGGCTTTGCCGCCGCCCTTCTTCGCTGAACCATCGCCGCTTGCGACCTTCTGCCGACCAGCATGGACACCCTCAGCGAGGGCACGCACGATCAGGCTGCACGACCGGATAGCGTCGTCGTTGCCCGGAATCACGTAGTCGGCCTCGTCCGGATCGCAGTTCGTGTCGACGAGGGCGATGATCGGCAGGTTGAGCCGCCGTGCCTCGCGCACTGCGAGCTGCTCCTTCTTGAGGTCAACGATGAAGATCGCGTCCGGCTGGCGGCGCATGTCTGCAACGCCACCAAGGTTCGACTCAAGCTTCTCAAGCTCGGCCTCCATCGCGATGCGCTCCTTCGCGGGGAGCAGACCGAGCTGAGCCTCTGACTTGAGCATGCGCAGCTCGTGGAGCCGCTGGACGCGCTCGGTCATCGTCCGCCAGTTGGTGAGGAGTCCGCCAAGCCAACGGTTGTTGATGTACGGCATGCCAACGCGTGCTGCCTCGCTGGCGATCGCCTCCTGCGCCTGCTTCTTCGTGCCGACGAAGAGGATCGAGCCATTCCGCTCGCCGATCGCCTTCGCGAATGCGTAGGCCTCATCGATGAGCGCCTGCGTCTGCTGCAGGTCGATGATGTAGATGC
>OMIZ01000123.1 GCA_900299235.1 Actinomycetota bacterium | reverse complement strand
GGCATCGAGATCAAGCCGGTCTACACGGCGCACGACGCTGCGCCTGGCCCGGAGCTGCCGGGTGAGGCGCCGTTCACGCGCGGCCCGTACCGCGACATGTACCGAGGGCGGCCGTGGACGATGCGGCAGTACGCGGGCTTCGCTTCGGCGGAGGAGTCGAACGCTCGCTACCGCTACCTCCTCGAACGTGGCCAGACGGGGCTGTCGATCGCATTCGATCTGCCCACGCAGCTGGGGCTCGACTCCGACGATCCGCTCGCCCTTGGGGAGGTTGGCCGCACCGGCGTCGCGATCGACACGCTGGAGGACATGCGCACGCTGCTCGCCGGGATCCCGCTCGACAAGGTCTCGACGTCGATGACGATCAATGCGCCGGCATCACTCCTGCTGTTGCTCTACGAACTCGTTGCCGAGGAGCAAGGAGTTCCTGGAACTGCGCTTCGTGGCACGGTGCAGAACGACATTCTCAAGGAGTACGTCGCGCGCGGGAACTACATCTTCCCGCCACGTCCGTCGATGCGTCTGACGACTGATCTCTTCGCGTACTGCGAGGAGCGCATTCCGTCGTGGAACACGATCTCGATCTCGGGGTACCACATTCGTGAGGCGGGTTCGACGGCCGTACAAGAGCTCGCGTTCACGCTGTCGAACGGCCTCGCGTACTGCGAGGCAGCCGTCGCAGCGGGCCTCTCACCCGACACGTTTGGTGAGCGCCTCTCGTTCTTCTTCAATGCCCACAACGACTTCTTCCAGGAGGTCGCCAAGTTCCGGGCAGCGCGGCAGCTATGGGCAACTCTGCTCGCGGAACGGTTCGGTGTCACAAACCCGAAGGCGCTGGCGCTGCGGTTCCACGCGCAGACCGGCGGCTCGACGCTCACCGCGCAGCAACCCGAGAACAACATCGTGCGTGTCGCGATTCAGGCACTTGCCGCAGCGGCGGGTGGTGCGCAGTCGCTTCACACAAACGGCTTCGACGAAGCGCTCGCGTTGCCGACCGAGCGTTCCGCGCGCATCGCCCTGCGCACCCAGCAGATTCTCCAGAACGAGGCTGGCGCGACCGACACCGCTGATCCGCTCGGTGGCTCGTACTACATCGAGGCACTCACGAGCGAACTCGTTGACGCCGCGCGAGAACTCATCGGCAGGGTCGACGAGCGTGGGGGAGCCGTTGCGGCGATCGAGTCGGGCTTCGTGAAAGACGAGATCGAGTCGTCGGCCTACCGCTTCCAGCAAGAGGTCGAGTCGGGCGCGCGCATCATCGTCGGGGTGAATGGCTTCGTTGAGGAGTCCGAGGAGCGTGTTGAGCTGCAGAAGATCGACCCGGCATCGGAGGCGCGCCAGGTTGAACGCACTGCGCGCGTACGGGCGGGACGTAACGCCGAGGCTGCGACCGCAGCTCTCGTGGCCGTTCGCGAGGCTGCCCGTAGCGACACGAATCTCTTGCCGCCGATGCGCGAGGCACTCCGTGCGTTGTGTAGCGTCGGTGAGGTGTGCGGAGTCCTGCGGGAGGAGTTCGGAACCTACGACGGGGAGCGCGGCTGATGCATCACGAGACAACCGAAGAGAAGCTCGCGTGGCTGAAGGAGCTCCGGACTCAGGCGTTGCACGCCGGGTCGGAGGAGGCTGTTGCGAAGCATCGCGGCGCGGGCAAGTTGCTTGCGCGTGAGCGCGCTGAGCGCCTCTGCGATCCAGGCACGTTTGTCGAGCTCGACCGGTACGTCCGCCACCGCGAATCGAACTTCGGGATGCTCGATCGCCGCCCGCTCGGTGATGCTGTGGTCACCGGCTACGGCGAGGTGCTTGGGCGCAAGATCTTCGTCTTCTCGCAGGATTTCACCGTCTTCGGCGGGTCGCTCTCGGAGGTGTTTGCCGAGAAGATCTGCAAGGTGATGGATCTGGCCGTCAAGTACGGCTGTCCCGTCGTCGGCATCAACGACTCCGGTGGCGCACGCATCCAGGAGGGGGTCGTGTCGCTTGCGGGCTACGCCGAGATCTTCTGGCGCAACGTGCAGGCAAGCGGCGTTGTGCCGCAGATCTCCCTCGTGATGGGGCCGTGTGCTGGCGGCGCTGTCTACTCGCCTGCAATCACCGACTTCATCTTCATGGTGGAGGGCAGTTCGTACATGTTCATCACCGGCCCCGATGTCGTGAAGACGGTGACGGGCGAAGAGGTCAGCTTCGAGCAGCTTGGTGGCGCAACCACCCATGCTGCGAAGTCGGGAGTTGCCCACTTCATCTCGCCGGATGAGGAGGCATGCCTCGAGGATGCCCGGTACCTGATCTCGTTCCTGCCGCAGAACAACCGTGAGCAGCCCGAGTCGGCGACACCGATCGACCCGAAGGATCGTGAGGATCCCGAGCTCGACCGCCTGATTCCCGACCAGCCGAACAAGCCGTACGACATGCACGAGGTCGTGAAGCGCGTCGTCGACGGCGGTCATTTCCTCGAGGTGCACGAGCGCTACGCCGAGAACATCCTCTGTGGCTTCGCTCGGCTTGGCGGCCATGTTGTTGGGATCGTCGCCAACCAGCCGCGCGCTCTTGCCGGCGTGCTCGACATCGACTCGTCGGTGAAGGCGGGGCGCTTCGTACGCACGTGTGATGCCTTCAACATTCCGCTCGTCACGTTCGTCGATGTTCCCGGCTTCCTGCCTGGTACCGCGCAGGAATGGGGCGGCATCATCCGTCACGGCGCGAAGCTTCTCTACGCCTACGCCGAGGCGACCGTGCCGAAGCTGACGCTGATCACGCGCAAGGCCTACGGCGGCGCATACGACGTGATGAGCTCGAAGCACATCCGCGCCGACTTCAACTTCGCGTGGCCAAGCGCCGAGATCGCGGTGATGGGCCCCGAGGGTGCCGTCAACATCGTCTTCCGCCGCGAGCTCGCCGAAGCCGGGGATCCCGAGGCCCGTCGGGCCGAGCTGATCGCCGACTACAAGGAGCGGTTCGCAAACCCCTACACAGCCGCCGAGCGTGGATACGTCGACGAGGTGATCGAGCCACGCCACACCCGTCGCGTCCTGATCGATGCTCTGGAGACCGCACTCACAAAGCGTGAGCCGCGGCCCGAACGCAAGCACGGGAACATTCCGCTGTGAGC
>OMIZ01000122.1 GCA_900299235.1 Actinomycetota bacterium | reverse complement strand
GGTGCCGTTGACCTTCACGGCGCAGGGGCATTCGTGGAAGATCTCGCCGGAGCAGCTTGGTGTGGCGGTCGACTGGCAGGCAGCTGTTGATCGCGCCAAGAGTCGAGCTGGTGGCGTCGCGATCCTCCGTGGCTTCCATCGCATTCAGCTGCGCTTCTCGCCGCTGCACCTGCGGGCCTCTGCTCAGAGCTACGAGCCGGCGGTCGACTACGAAGTCGGCGTGATCGCGGCAGCGATCGACAAGCCGCACCGCGACCCGCGTCTCGTTCGTCGCGGCCTGGCGATCAGGGAGATTCCCGGTGAGAGCGGCGTCGTCCTCGACCGCACCGCCGCTGCAGCGACGATCGTCGGTGCGCTCGCGGGCTTCACCCGCGGTGAGATTGCGCTACCGGTGCGGTCCGATCCGGCGATGCTGATCGACGACAAGCTCGTGCGCACGCAGCTTCTCGCCGAGCGGATCCTCTCGGGTCCCGTGGTCCTGCGGCTCGGTCAACGCCGCATCGTTGTCACGCCAAATCAGCTCGCACCGATGTTGCAGCTACCGGCAGACGCGGGCGGCAACATCGTTCTCGGGGGCGATGCAGGCGACGCGTTCTTCGCGAAGCTCGCGCACCAGATCGGCTCCACCGCCCGCGACGCCGGGTTTGCGACGAGCGGTGACTCGGTGAAGGTCATTCCGGCCCGTGAGGGGATCGGTCTTGATGTTGCAAAGAGCGCCGAGGCCCTGCTTGCGGCTGCCGAACGCGGGACGAATCGCGTCGTTCGCCTGGCAGTTGGGCGCGTGCAGCCAACCCGAACGACAGCCGAGGCGAAGGCAATGGGCATCACTGGCGTCGTCGGGACGTACGAGACGACGTTTGGTGGAGTGCCCAACCGGATCCACAACGTCGAGCTTGTCGCACACCTTGTCGACAACAAGCTGATCGAGCCGGGCGCGACGTTCTCCTTCAACGACACGACGGGTGAGCGCACAGCGGCGAAGGGGTTCCTGGAGGCGCCGGTGATCATCAACGGCGAGGTGCAGACGGGCCTTGGCGGCGGCGTGTGTCAGGTGTCGACGACCGTGTTCAACGCTGCGTACGAAGCAGGCCTGCCGATCACCGCCCGCACTAATCACGCGATCTACATCTCGCACTACCCGCTCGGTCGTGACGCGACGGTCGACTATCCCGACACCGATCTCAAGTTCGTCAACGACACGGGGCACTGGCTGCTGCTGCGAACGGTTGTCTCGTCGTCGTCGCTCGTCGTGACGCTCTATGGCACGCCGCAGCATCGTCGCGTCGAGACTCAGACCTCCCCGCTCACGTGGGTCGCACCGCCCCCGGTGAAGCGCACGATCGACAAGACGTTGAAGCCCGGCGAGAAGGTCGTGGATGACCCCGGTGTCCCGGCACAGACAACCTCGGTCACTCGGACGGTGTACGACGCGAGCGGCAAGCAGCTCTCACAGGCGACGTGGGTGTCGAACTACCGCCCGCTCCCGAAGCTCGTTCGTGTCGGGCCAAAGAAGAAGAAGCCGAAGTCTGGTGCCGCCGCGACGACGACAGTCGCCGCTACGACGACGACTCAGCAGTAGCGACTGCGTCGATCAGCCACGCGGGGATGCGCGTCGGGCGCATCGTCTTTCCATCGACGGCTGCGTGGAGCGTCCAGCCCTCGGTCACGACCTCACCCGCTCGTTCGATCACGTACTCGAAGCGGAATCGCGCCCCTTTCATCTCGACGCAGCGCGCATGGATCGTCAACTCCTCGTCAAACCGCGTTGGGAGGATGAACTTCGCCCACGCCTCAAGTACGACCGCCTCCACGCCTTCGTCGCGCAGGCGCTGGTAGCCGCCCGCATGACGCGCGAGATAGTCGACACGGGCGACCTCGAACCACACGAACGTGTTCGAGTTGTGGGCTACGCCCTGGGCGTCGGTTTCGGCGAACCGAACGCGGACGGAGGTCGAGAAGTTGAACCCCTTCACGGCACGGGAACGATAGAGGCTGTCTCCAGCGAGAGCTGCGCATCGTCGGTGAGGCCCGACACGCCGACGCCCACGAGCCGTAGCGGACCGGGCCGATCGCGTAGGGCGCGGTCGAGCAGGCCGCAGGCAAGCTCGCCGATCCGTTCGGCGTCGTCGATCGCAACGCGCAGCGATGTCGAACGCGTGCGGATCGTGAAGTCGGGGTAGCGCAGCTTGGTTGTGACGGTGCGCGCCGATTGGCCTCGCGCACGCAGATGTTCGGCGAGCCGTACGCTCATGCGGCGGAGCTCGTCGTGCAGCTTCTCGGGATCGCTGACGTCGCGGGCGAACGTCTCCTCGTGCGAGATCGAGATCCGCTCGGTCGACGTCTCGAGCGGGCGGGGGTCGATCCCACGCGCTCGCTCACGCAGCAGCAGCCCAACCTTGCCAGGCAGAAGCTGCCGCAAGGACGCGTCGTCAAGCGCAGCGAGTGCACCGATCGTCTCGATTCCCGTTGCTGCAAGACGCTCCTCGGCGCGCGGTCCGACCCCCGGCAGGATTCGGATCGGGAACGGCGCCAGGAAGGACGCCTCGCTGCCTGGCCGGACGACGGTGAGCCCACCTGGCTTACGGCGATCCGAAGCCACCTTCGCCACGACCTTTGATGTCGCTACGCCAAGTGAACACGAGAGTCGGGTGCGGGCACGAACGACTGCCCGCACGGCCTCGGCGAGTGCCCGGGCGTCGTCGAACACGGGCGCGACCTCCTCGAGATCGAGGTAGCCCTCGTCGATCCCGGCTTGCTCAACGGTTGGGATCATCTCGTGCACGACCGTCCAGACCGCCTGCGAGTACTCGCGATACACCGACATGCGAGGTGGGACGAACACCGTCTCGGGGCAGCGGCGCAGCGCCTCGGCACACGACATCGCTGAACGGATGCCGAACGTGCGCGCGACGTAGTTCGCGGTTGCGACGACGCCACGGCCCTTTGGGTCGCCGCCAACGACGAGCGGCACTGCTGCGAGTTCCGGACGCTCGAGCTCTTCAACAGCGGCGAAGAAGGCGTCGAGGTCGAGGTGCGCGACGATCACATGTTCGAGCGTAGTGACCGGCGCGGGCGGAGTGCAGCTGCCGAACTAGGTCAGGTCGTCGGCCAGCCTTCGCGCGAGCGCGCGCGCCTCAGCAGCCGTCAATCCCGGTGCGTCTCGAGCGATGGTTGCGGAGCGCACCGACCGGGACGTGCGAGCCGATTGCGGCGTAGCCGCTCGTAGCGACGCCACCGCATCGACGTAGCGCTCGCCACCGGTGTCGCTCCCGCCGTGTGCAACGCGCCGACGAGCTCGGCCAACCCTTGCTTCTCGCCGTGGGTGAGCGTGATCTTCAACCCGTCAGCACCCAGTTCGACGCTCGCGAGTTGCCGATGAAAGACGCCGACACCTGCAGAGCCAACCGCGAGCACGAGCAGCACGACGACGAGGGTCTCGGATCGGCGCGACGGTGGCGCCCCGCTTGTTGCGCGCTCGACCGTCACCACAGACGTGCCGGCGCCGACTGAGCCCGACCGCTGCGTCGATGTGACGGTCTTCACGACGCCGGTTCCTGGGCCGTCCCCAGGGAGCCATACCCGCCAGATCGCGACCCACAAGAGCAGGGCTGCAAGCGGCAGCAACACGAGCGGCGCGATGTTGCGGCCGAGCCAGGTCGTCGTGCGCGGGAGGAGCGTCCCACCTCTGTGCGGTGCGGCAGCGATCACGCAGCCGACTCTAACGTGTTGACTCTAGGCAGCGCAACTCTCGGACGGTGCTCTCGACCGGCGGGGCTATCGTGTTGTTCAGTCGTCGAAAGGAGCAGAGATGGTTCGTCGCACGATGATCTCGCAGCTGCAGTCGGTCGGTGAAGGGGCGCTTGGCAAGCTTGCGCAGAGTCCCGTCACCCACAAGGCGCTTGAGGGTGCGATCCAAGTCAAGGATCGGGTTGAGAAGCTCGTTCGCGGCCTTGAGGCGATGGACGATCGCGTCGCGAAGCTCGAGGCGCGTGTCGCTCAGCTTGAGAAGGCGAAGGCGCCTGCGCGTGCCGCAGCGAAGACGACGGCGAAGGCCAGCACCACCGCGGCGAAGAAGCCCGCGGCTCGCAAGCCCGTAGCACCGAAGTAGAGCCGCCGCTCGCTAAGCGGGGACGCGCACGTTCAGCGCGGCCGGCACGATTTCGAACCGCACCGGCGTCGTCCCGCTCGGCTCGCCTTCGAGCTCGATTGGCAGTGGGCGGGTCGACTCGACCTCAATCCACGGCGACCGCACGACGTCGACCTTCTTGTGCTTCAGATGGCCGCCGCCGTACAGCTTCGGCGAGGTCGTGATGAAGTCGAGCTTCGAGACGTCGCCAAAGAAGACGATGTCGAACACGCCATCGTCGGGAACGGCGCCGGGGGCGAGCATCATGCCGCCACCCGCGTACTTTCCGTTCGCTACGACCACGTTGTTCATCAGGCCGCGTCGTTCACCGCCCTCGAACCGTGTTGTCACCTCGCCGTTCCGCCAGCTCAGGAAGACTCGCGTGAGGGCGTAGTAGAACGTCGCCTTCCCGCCGAGTGCCTTCGACATGCCATTTGCGCGATCAGCGACGGCCCCGCTCATCCCCACCGAGCCCATGCTTGCGAAATGGCGCACCTGTGTCGTCCCGTCAGCTGCGGTAAAGGTGACCTTGCCGACGTCGACCGTGCGTGTGACGCCGTTCACCGCGACGTTCACGGCTGCGTCGAACTTCTGTGGGATGTCGTAGGTGCGACCGAAGTCCTGCCCGGTGCCGTTCGGCAGCACGGCGAGTGTTGCGCCGGAGCCGACGATGCCGTTGACGACCTCGTTCAGCGTCCCGTCGCCCCCGACGACGACGAGGAACGCGTCGGGCGACGCGACGCTACGGGCAAGCTCGGTGAGGTGCCCGGGCCGTTCCGAGAAGAGCACCTCACCGGGCAGGCCAAGCTCGGCCGCGCGGGCGGCGAGCTTTGGCCACTTCTTGCCGGTCGAGCCGTTTCCACTCGCCGGGTTGACGAGGAAGACGGCTCGCATGATCAGACCTTGTCGGAGGTCGCGACCTGGAGAGCGAGCTGCGTCATGCGATCAACAGCTGCCCGCAGGTCTTCGTCCGAGATCCGCTTGAACTCGCCCTCAACGACGATGTCGCTGACGGTGAGGAAGCATGCGGCCGACACACCACGGAGTGCGCCGACGGTGAACAGTGCGGCCGCCTCCATCTCAACGGCGAGCACGCCGCGTGACGACCACCGCTCGTACTGGCCGCCGTCAGGGTTGTAGAAGAGATCGCTCGACACGATCGGGCCAACGTGAATCGGCTCGTTCGAGTGCTTGGCGATGTGCACCGCTTCATGAACGAGATTCCAACTTGCCGTTGGGCAGTGGGGCTCGTTACCCACGAGGTGCATGGCGGTGGAGTCGGCCGGAACTGCCGACAGGGCAACGATCAGGTCGCCAAGGGCGTGGGAGGGCTGGAGGCCACCACAGGTGCCGACACGGATGAGCTTCTTGCAGCCGAGCTGCACGAGCTCTTCGAACACGATGGTCGCTCCCGGGCAGCCCATACCGGTGCCCTGGACGGAGACGGGCTTGCCGTTGTAGGTGCCCGTGAAACCGAGGAGCCCGCGCTCGGAGTTGCGCTGGACGACGTTCTCGAGGTAGGTCTCGGCGATGTACTTGGCGCGGAGAGGATCTCCGGGCAACAGGACGGCCTCGGCGTAATCGCCGGGCTCGGCGCGAACGTGAATAGGCATGGCGCAGGACTCTACCCCGGCGTGCGCTGATACGCGAGGATGTGTTCGACGTGTCGCTGCTGATCGATCCCTCCCCCGAGCAGGTTCTCGAGTTCTGCGGCCGCGATCCGGTCGAGCGCGTCTTCCTTGAGGACGTGGCACGTCGGGGTGGCGGGCGGTTTGTTGCGTCTCGGCGCGACGACGGTCTGCTCGCTGCGCTCTGCCATGTCGGCGCAAACCTCGTGCCTGCAGGCGACGGCTGCGAAGTGTTCGCTCCGGTCGCGGGCCTCAGCCGAGCACGGATGATCATCGGCGAAACCGACGCTGTCTCTGCGCTCTGGGAGGCGGCGGCGTGGGGGATGCCGACACCGCGCGAGGATCGTCCCGGCCAGCCGGTGTACGCGATCTCCGAGCCGCCTGCGCCGGGCGAAACAGGCTTGCGCGCCGCGAACCTTGCCGATCTGCCTTTCCTGATCCCGGCCTGCGCTGCTGCCCACGAGCTTGAGCTCGGCGTCGATCCGATCAAGCGCGACCCCGACTCGTTTCGCTGGCGGACGATGGCGCACATCGAAGAGGGCCGCTCGTGGCTGTGGCTTGAGAACGGGGTCATCCGCTTCAAGGCCGAGGCGTCTGCGTGGACACCGCACGCTGTCCAGATCCAGCAGGTGTGGACGGACCCTGAGGCGCGCGGTCAAGGGTTCGCGGGCCGTGCGCTGCGGGATCTCTGCCGCTTGCTGCTCGAGACGACGCCGACCGTGACGCTCTTCGTGCGCACCGACAACGAGCCGGCCCTGCGGCTCTACGAGTCGATCGGCATGCGGCGCGTTCTCACCTACCGCAGCATCCTCCTGCCATGAGGCGCATCACCCTTGCCCGTCACGGGGAGAGCGTCTTCAGCGTGGCGGGGCTGCTGAACGGTGACCCAAGCGTGACCGGTGGGCTCACCGCCCAGGGGATCCTCGAGGCCGAGCAGCTCGCGACGGCGATCGCCGACGATCCGTTCGACCTGTGCATCCACACAGAGTTCGAGCGCGTCCGCCAGACCGCAGAAATCGCGCTCGCCGGACGGTCGAT
The DNA here is from genome assembly GCA_900299235.1 of Actinomycetota bacterium. GTDB lineage: Bacteria > Actinomycetota > Thermoleophilia > Gaiellales > Gaiellaceae > PALSA-600. Next base: position 13,139 of record OMIZ01000122.1, on the reverse strand, counting down.
CACCACCGTCGTCGAGGCGCGACTCAACGATCCTCGGTATGGCCGCTTCGAACGCGCCGACATCGATGGCTACCGCGACTGGGCTGCCGTAGCCGGCTCGGGGACGCGCGCCGAAGGTGGGGGCGAGAGCCGACAGGAGATCGTCGAGCGGTACGTCGACGGCTACCGCGCAGTCCTCGCGCGATCGGAAGAGTCGATCCTCGTCGTCGCGCACTCGCTGCCGATCGCCTACATCCTCGGTGCAGCCGAAGGGACGCCGCCCCGTCCACGCGTGCCGATCGTCTCGTACGCCACGCCGTACCGCTTCAGTGTCGATGAACTCGATCGCGCAGTCACGATCCTCGAATCGTGGCTCGACGATCCCGACTGGTGAGTGACACACTGCGGCTGTGGACGTTCTCGCTCGCGTTGAACGACGGATCCGCTCCGAAGCGCTCATCGAACCGGGCGGAGAAATCACCTGTCTCGTCTCGGGTGGCGCTGACTCGACGTGCCTTCTGCTTGCCTTGCGGGAGCTCGGGTACCGAACCCACGCAGTACACGTGAACTACGGCCTTCGCGGCGATGAGTCCGAAGCCGACGCCGAACACTGTGCCGTTGAGCTAGGAGCGACCGTGATCCGTGTCCACCCGCAGCGGGCGACCGAAGATGAGCTGCGGCGGCTCCGCTACGACGCAACCGCAGGCGTGCTCCGAGCGACCGGCCACACCGCAAACGACCAGGTCGAGACGATCATCTACCGCCTCGCCTCAAGCGGACGGCCAACCGGCATCAAGTCGCGTCGCGAGGACGGCGTCGTCCGCCCCTTGCTCGACATCTGGCGCGACGAGACCGAGACGTTCTGCCGGGAGCGGGGCATCGAGGTTCGCACAGACTCCTCGAACGAACACACGGTCCGTGGGCTGATCCGCAACGAGATCCTCCCGCTGCTCGAACGTCTCCACCCGGCCGCTCGCGAGAACATCCTGCGCGCCCTCGACGAGCGCCGGGTGATGCCGCCCGCACTCGCCGAACTGCTTGCCGAACCGACGGCGTCGAAGCGCGTCGATCTTGGCGAGGGTGTGCAGGCGGTGCGCGAGCACGACCGGCTGTGGCTTGAGCGATCCCCCGTCGCGTTGACCGGTGAGGTGTGCTGGGGCGGGTGGGTCATTGCATCTGACCGGCCAGGCCTTAGAGTGAGGGGGTGGCGTCCTGGCGACCGGCTCGCGGGGCGTTCGAAGAAGATCCAGGACGTGTTCGTTGACGCCAAGATTCCGCGCTCTGACCGTGAAGGTTGGCCGCTCGTAGTCTCCGGCGACGAGGTGGTAGCAGTGCCCGGGCTCGTGGAGGCACCGGGCGTGACGGCGGTACGGCAAACGGAGGTGGGGGAATGACTCAGCGTGAACTCCAGCGCGGTGTCGGTGAGGTACTGATCGACGAGGAACGGCTCCAGGCCCGCATTCGGGAACTCGGGGCTGAAATCTCCGCCCACTACGAGGGTCGCGAACTGCTGCTCGTTGGTGTCCTGAAGGGCGCCGTGTTCTTCATGGCCGACCTGATGCGCCAGATCCAGGTTCCGTGCGAGATCGACTTCATGGCGATCTCGAGCTACGGCACCGGCACCGACTCCTCGGGTGTCGTCCGCATCCTCAAAGATCTCGACATCAACATCGAAGGTCGTCATGTACTCGTCGTCGAGGACATCATCGACTCGGGCCTCACGCTCTCCTACCTCGTGCGCAACCTCGAGTCGCGAGGCCCGGCAAGCGTCGAAGTCTGCGCGCTTCTGACGAAGCCAGAGCGGCGCGAGATCGATGTTGATGTGCGCTATGTCGGCTTCGAGATCCCGAACAAGTTTGTGATCGGTTACGGCCTCGACTTCGCCGAGCGCTATCGCAACCTGCCGTTCGTTGGCGTTCTGCACGAAGACCTGATGCCTGAGGGGCTCTGACCCGCAGGAGCCTGACCTGATTCTTAGGGTCACTTCATGTCGCCGTAGGGCGTCAGGCACCCCTGTTCGGGTACGCTGACCACCGGAGCTGCCCTTGTGAATCGCCTCTTCCGTAGCGCGTTCGTACCGCTCATCCTCCTCGTGGTTGTTGTTTGGGCTGCGAGCCAGGCTCTGATCCCCAGTACGAGCCACACAAAGAAAGAGACCTACTCTCAGCTCAAGTCCGAGGTCGTGACGAACCCGGATGCGATCTCCAAGGTCTCATTCGACCCGGACCGGCGCGCGATCACCGCATCGTTCGCAGCCACCACAACGGATCCGGCGTACAACGTCACGGTTCACTACCCAACCGATCAGTCACAGATCGAGTTCGAGAACCTGCTCGACAAGTCGCAGATCGTCTACGACTCGAAGGGCACAGGCGGCTTCTCCTGGACGACGGTCATCGGGAGCGTTCTGCCGATCCTCGTGATCGTCATCTTCTGGTTCTTCCTGATGAGCCAGGTGCAGGGTGGCGGCTCGAAGGTGATGAGCTTCGGCAAGTCGCGCGCCAAGCGCATGGCCCCCGACTCGCCCAAGATCGGCTTCAAGGACGTCGCGGGCGTCGACGAGGCGGTCGAAGAGCTCCAGGAGATCAAAGAGTTTCTTGAGAACCCGAAGAAGTTCCAGGCGCTCGGCGCGCGCATTCCGAAGGGTGTGCTCCTCTACGGGCCTCCCGGTACCGGTAAGACGCTCCTCGCGCGCGCCGTCGCAGGCGAAGCTGGCGTGCCGTTCTTTTCGATCTCCGGCTCCGACTTCGTTGAGATGTTCGTTGGCGTCGGCGCTTCACGCGTCCGCGACCTCTTCGAGCAGGCCAAGCAGGCCGCGCCGTGCATCGTCTTCATGGACGAGATCGACGCCGTCGGGCGTCACCGCGGCGCCGGCATGGGTGGCGGCCACGACGAGCGCGAGCAGACGCTGAACCAGCTGCTCGTTGAGATGGACGGATTCGAGATGAAGGACAACATCATCTTGATCGCCGCCACGAACCGGCCTGACATCCTCGACCCTGCGCTGCTCCGCCCGGGACGCTTCGATCGTCAGATCGTCGTCGACCGTCCCGACCGCAACGGCCGCAAGAAGATCCTCGAGGTGCACTCGAAGGGCAAGCCGCTCTCGACCGAGATCGACCTTGAGTCGCTCGCTGGCGGCACGCCGGGCTTCACCGGCGCCGACCTCGCGAACCTCGTGAACGAGGCTGCGCTGCTCGCGGCGCGTCGCGGCAAGAAGATCATCGAGCAGTCGGAACTTGAAGAGGGGATCATGCGCGTCATCGCAGGCCCGGAGAAGAAGGCGCGCCTGCTCTCCGAGAAGGAGCGACGGATCACTGCCTACCACGAGATGGGGCATGCGATCGTCGGCCACTTCCTCGAGAACACGAACCCGATCCACAAGATCACGATCGTTTCGCGCGGCCAAGCGCTTGGCCTGACGATCTCGCTACCGACCGAGGATCGCTACATGCAGACCCGTCGGGCGCTGCTTGAAGAGATCGCGATGACGCTCGGTGGTCGCGCCGCCGAGGAGCTTGTGTTCAACGAGGTTACGACGGGCGCCGCCAACGACCTTGAGAAGATCACGCACACCGCCAAGCAGATGGTGATGCGCTGGGGCATGAGCGAGAAGCTTGGCCCGCGCGTGCTCGGCCGCCAGAACGACATGCCGTTCCTCGGCCGCGAGATGGGCCATGCCCCCGACTACTCCGATGAGGTTGCGCGGGAGATCGACGACGAAGTGCTGCGCATCATCGAAGACGGCCACCAGCTCGCACTCACGGTGCTCAAGGAGCACCTCGACGACCTCCACCGCATCTCGGAGATCCTGATCGAGCGTGAGACGATCGACGCCGACCAGTTCCTGCGGCTCCTCGCAGGCGAGAACACCGACTCGGTGTTCCCGGCCGACGACGAGCCCGACGCCGCACTGCCGGAGCCGACCGCCGAGCAGGGCCGCAAGATCCTGCCGAAGCCGCGTCCGTTCCCGCTACCGGGCTCGGCCATGCAGCCGCCAAAGCCCGAAGGCGCGTCCTAGAACCACCCGCCGCGGTTTCTCGGCGGCCAACGTTCTGACATGGCCAGCGAACCTCTCGCGCAGCGTTTCCCTCGACCCTCAGTGATGGGCGTGCTGAACGTGACGCCCGATTCGTTCTCGGATGGTGGCGTGCACTTCGACCCAGCGGTCGCCGCGGTTGCCGCCCGGCACATGCTTGATGCTGGCGCCGCGATCGTCGACATTGGCGGCGAATCAACCCGGCCCGGCTCAGGCGGTGTCACGCTCGTCGAGGAGCTCCGGCGAGTCGAGCCCGTCCTCGCGGCCCTCGAAGGATCGCCCGTCTCGATCGACACCTCGAAAGCCGGCGTCGCGCGCGTTGCGCTCCGGTACGGGGCGGAGATGGTCAACGACATCACGGCACTCCGACACGACCCTCAGCTCGCTGAGGTTGTCGCCGAGAGCGACGCCTACCTCTGCCTCATGCACATGCAGGGCGAGCCGCGAACGATGCAGGTCGCACCGAGCTACACCGACGTCGTCAGTGAGGTCAAGGCGTTTCTCGAAGAGCGTCTCGCCTTCGCAATCGACGCGGGTATCCCCGCTGAACGGATCTGCCTTGACCCCGGCATCGGCTTCGGCAAGACCGTCGACCATTGCATCGAGCTCCTCCAACGGCTCGACGAGATCGTCGCGATCGGCCAACCAGTGCTCGTTGGACTCTCCCGCAAGAGCTTCCTAGGCAAGCTCCTTGGCGATCCAGCAGCGACCCAGGGGCCGCTTGAGGCATCGCTTGCCGGAGCTGTCGCGGCTTTCGAACGCGGCGCCACAATCTTCCGGGTTCACGATGTGCAGGAGACCGTCGCGGCCCTCCGTGTTGCCGCAGCGGTGGCCGCATGATCGTCGAGCTGCAAGGACTCGAGCTCTGGGCCTACCACGGCGTACTCGCCGAGGAGAAGCGTGACGGCCAACCCTTCCTCTTCGACGTTCAGCTCGAGGTGGGCGAACGGGGCGCCGACGACAACATCGAAAGCGCCGTCGACTACCGCGATGTCGTTCGCACGATCAAGCAGATCTCCGACAGCCGCTCGTTCGACCTCCTCGAAGCGCTCGCACCCGCGATCGCCGACGCGCTCCTCGCGAACTTCCCGGTGACCTGGGTCAAGGTGCGCGTCCGCAAGCCAACCGTGCGGCCCGCGGGCGAGAAGGTCGACTGGAGCGCCGTCACCGTCGAGCGCGCCCGCGCATGACGATCGCCTACGTCGGACTTGGCGCCAACCTCGGCGATCGCGAGCAAACGATCCTCGAAGCCGCCCATCGCATCGGAGCCCACCGCATCTCGACTCTCATCGAGACCGAACCGTGGGGCATCACCGACCAGCCCCTCTTCCTGAACGCCGTCGCCGAAGTGCCCACGACCGCCTCGCCCGGCGTCTTCCTGCTGCAACTGCTCAAGGTCGAACGCGACCTCGGACGTGTCCGCGACGGCAACCGGTGGGGGCCGCGACTGATCGACCTCGACCTCCTGCTCTACGGCGACGAGATCATCAACGACGAAGACCTCCGCGTCCCACACCCACACCTCCACGAACGCACCTTCGTCCTCCAGCCACTCGCCGAACTCGCCCCCGACCTCGTTATTCCTGGGCGCGGGCCTGTATCGGAACTCCTACGCCGGATACAATCCTCAACGTGAGCCACCTCGACGAGCTCGACGAATACGAAGCCGAGCTCGAGCTCGGCATCAAGCGGGAATACAACGCGGTCTATTCGCTCTTCCGCTACTGCGTGCTCACCCAGGACGCGACCTACCTGTGCAACAAGCTCGATATGCAATACCTGCCACAGGCGTCGTACCCGCTCTTCCGCGTCAAGATGGAGGACGTCTGGGTCTGGGACAAGAACCGCCCCACCCGCATGATCCCGCGGGTCGAGGTCAACACCACCTCCGACGTCACCGTTGAGGAGCTCCGCGGCGAGGGCGACGGCCCAACCATCACCGCCGAAGTTCTCGCGAAACGTCAGGGTGACCACTCACCCGACGAAGACCAGTAGCGCCGGCCCGTCCGGAAACCCGATGCTGCTCGCAATCGACGTCGGCAACACCCAGACCGTCTTCGGTCTCTTCGATGGCGATCGCATCGCCGAACAGTTCCGTGTCGGCACCGACCGCGCCCACACCGCGGACGAACTTGCGATCATGCTTCGCGCCTTCGTTGACCTGCAATCACTCGACGGCATCGTTCTCTCGTCAACTGTCCCGCAGCTCATTCGCGAGTACGAGAGCTTCGCCGAACGGTGGGCCGGCGTCGACCTCCTCGTGCTCGGCCCCGGTGTCGCCACTGGCATCCCGATCCGCTACGACGACCCCCGCGAAGTCGGCCCTGACCGTATCGCCAACGCCGTCGCCGCCCGGGATCGCCACGGCGCCCCCGCCATCGTCGTCGACTTCGGCACCTCCACCAACTTCGACATCGTCTCCGCTGCCGGCGAATACCTCGGCGGCGTCCTCGCACCCGGCATCGAGATCTCCATGGACGCGCTCTTCGCGCGAGCCGCTCGGCTCCTCAAAGTCCCGTTCGAAGCCCCCGCGAACGTCATCGGCAAGACGACCACCCAGGGGCTCCAGTCAGGTCTCGTCTACGGCTTCGCCGGGCAGGTCGACGGGATCGTCGACCGCGTACGCGATGAACTCAGAGCGCCCGACGCGCCCGTCATCGCAACCGGTGGCCTCGCCACCCTCATCACGCCACACTCACGCACCATCACCGCGATCGACCCGGAATTGACCCTCCACGGTCTTCGCCTCGTCTGGGAACGCAACGCCTAACGCGTCCCTGGGCGGCGCTCACTTTCGGTCGAGCGCCGCGCCATTCGCCGGAACGCGGGAAGCAACGCGGTACCGTGGGAGGATGCGGAAGGGTGTCGTTGCCGTCGCATGTCTCGCGCTCGTGATTGCCGCTGCGGCGGCTGCCGGGCAGCGTGATACGGCGCCGATCCAGGACACCCCTGACCTGCCCTGGACGAACCCCAGCCATCAGAGCAATCTCGAGGTGCTGCTCGCGCCGATCGCGTCGCACATCGCTAACCGGGCGGTTACTGCTCGCTGCGAAGGCGACACCGATTGGGTCACGCTCGTCACTCAGCAAGGCGGTAACCCGAACGCAGAGCTCGGCTACGTGAGTGCAACGTTCTCGGCGACGACCCGCACGGCAACGAGCATCGCAACGTTCATGGAGCTCCGCACTGCGGTGTGTGCGCCACTCAAAGCGTTTGCCTCGGCGACCACCAAGCCAACGAAGTGCTCCCCCATCACGCAGGCACCGTCGACGACCAAACGGGTGAAAGTCACCACACGCAAGCGCGTGGTCGTCAATGGTGTCGCGACCTCAAAGCTGGTCACCTCGTACAAGACCGTCACCGTTCCCGGTGCGAAGACAACAGGCCCGCCAGGCCCTTGCTACATCGCAGGTAATCGTGAGGCGGCCGACATGCCCGACGCGTTCTGGGCGGCGTACGGCGACTACGCTCAGGCGATTCTCACGCTCGCCCATGAGGCGATCCACCTCGGCGGCGTGGTGGGCGCGACGCTTCGTAGCGGCGCTGTCGCTGGCGACGCGCAGGCTGAAGCCAAGGCGACCTGTTACGGCATGCAGTGGATGCCCTACGTTGCGACTCAGCTCGGCGATACAGCCGACGACGCGCAGGCGATTGCCACGTACTACTGGGAGCGGATCTATCCCGGCTACCGAACCGCCCTGAACTCGCAGTACTGGTCTGCTGACTGCACCCCCGGCGGAGCGATGGACATCCGCCCCGCAGGCTCAACTCAGTGGCCCTAGCCGCGCGTCCCCACACCCGGTGTCAGACACCATTTTCTGTCAAGGGGATTCTGTTGCATGTTTGTAACGTTCTTTGAGCGGCGGTACCTGTGGCGAAATGCCCCAGGAGCAGGGAATTGCGTGGTGTCGGCGCCGTTCGGGTTCGAGGCACATTGATCCAATCTTGTTACGCCTAAACCCTTGACACGCCACGGTGTCTGACACCGGGGTGGAAGCGGTGGGCGTGCGCGCCCCAAGTGTCGGGCGCAGGCGCGCGGGGAACCTCGGCGGCTAGCCGCCGCCGTACGCCGAGATCGGAAGAGAGTCGAGGAGAACGTCGCTCGCCGGATCGGGGAGCTCCGCCTCCAGCCGCTCCACGATCTCTCGCGCACCGGGCGCGGCGGCGAAGAGGCGCAACTCAACCTCCTCGGTTGAGTTCAGCACCACCAGTTCCTGCTTGAACGGCTTCGGGAAGCGACCGCGTCCCAGGTACCAGGCGTAGAACTTCTTCAAGAAGCCGCTCGCACGATGCTCGCCAAGCTCACGCACCGTCTCACGCATGAAGAGGATCAGCTCAGCGGCGACCTCCTCGCGCGACGGCTCACTGTCGTCACCCATGATCTCGCGCAGCGCCCACGGATTGCCCTGCGCCGCACGTCCCACCATTACCGCGGCAGCGCCGGTGGTGGCGAGCACTGCCTGAGCACGCGCACGAGACGTCACATCCCCCGACGCAATCACCGGAACGTTCACGAGCGACACGAGCTCGGCGGTCAGCGAGTGATCGGCGGTACCGGTGTAAAGCTGCTTCGCGGAGCGGGGGTGGAGAGTCAGCGCCGCCGCCCCGGCCTCGACCAGCCGAGGCCCAACCGTAAGACACGTACGTGAGCCGTTGTCGGTACCCCGTCGCATCTTCACCGTCACCGGCACCTCAACAGACTCGGCCACCGCGGCGACGATCCGCTCAGCGAGATCGGGCGAATCGAGCAGCGACGAGCCAGCCCCCGTCTTCGTCACCTTCCGCACCGGGCAGCCAAAGTTGATGTCGACAATGTCCGCACCGGCGGCGACAACACGGCGCGCGGCTTCGGCCATGGGCTCGGGATCGGAGCCAAAGATTTGAATCGCAAGCGGATGCTCGTCGCTCGCGACGCGCAGGTAGCCGAGCGTCTTCTCATTCCCGTGCTGGATGCCCGCAACCGACACCATCTCGGAGCACACAAGGCCCGCTCCGTAGCGTCGGCCCTGCCGCCGGAACGCCTGCACGCTCACCCCCGCCATCGGGGCCAGCACGAGTCGACTCGGGATTTCCACCGAACCAATACGCCACGTTTCTCGCAATTCAGGAAGCATTTGTGGACGATGGTACCGAGGGGGGTTGCGTCGGCTCCGGTCTGGGGGCTACTATTGCCCCCCATTTGGGGGCGCTAATTACGCCCTCGCACCGGCGACGGGAGGCCGTTCTTGAAGGAAGTAATCCTCACGCCTGAGGGCTACGAGAAGTTGAAGCAGGAGATCGACTTCCTGTGCACCGAAAAGCGCCGTGAGGTCGCAGAGCGGATCCGTGTCGCCCGCGAATTCGGGGATATCGCCGAGAACGCCGAGTACGACGACGCCAAGAACGAGCAGGCGATGCTTGAGCACAAGATCGCCCAGCTGGAAGAGCGGCTGCTGTCGGCCCGCGTGATCACCAAGAAGGAGATCTCGAAGGACTCGGTCTCAATCGGATCGATCGTCAAGCTGCGCGACGTGGCTGCGAACAAGACGTTCGAGTACCACATCGTCGGTTCCGCCGAAGCGAATCCGGCCGAGAACAAGCTTTCGAACGAGTCGCCGGTTGGCAAGGCGATCATGGGCTGCAAGAAGGGCGAGACCGTCGAGGTCACCGCTCCACGCGGCGCCCTGAAGTTCAAGATCCTCGAGATCCGCGCGGCGTAGCAATTTCCGCCCGGTGCCGCTGCTCAACGCGGTAGGGTCGCCGGGTGGACGTCGTTCCAGTTCCCCCCGGAAAGCGGGTCGAGGCCGCCGCGGTGCTCGCGCGCGCCTTTCAGGGTGACCCGGCCTGGCAGTGGGTGTTCCCCGACGCCGCTCGTCGGGCGGCAGCGCTGCCGTGGCTGTTCGCGAGCAGCTTTGACGTCACGGAGGCGGAACTCTGGACGACGGCGGGGCCGATCCTCGGTGTCGCTCGCTGGATGCCGCCGGGGCGTCCGCCGCTGAAGTTCACCGCCGCTGTCAAGGCGCTCGTCGTCACGCCGATTCGGCTCCGTGACGCGACGCAACGCTTCTTTGCCTACGGTCGTGCAATCGACGATCTTCGCCGTGACGCGGTGCCGATGCCGCACTGGTACTTGGCGGGCATCGGGGTCGACCCTGCGAAGCGGGGTCGCGGCATCGGCTCGGCGCTCATGCGGCCGGGGCTTGATGCGGCCGCTGCGGCACGACTTCCCTGCGCGCTGCTCACGAACAATGAGCGCAATCTGAGCTTCTACCGCGCCCACGGTTTCGAGGTGATCAAGGAGTCGAAATCGGGCCGTAACGGGCCCAAGGCGTGGGTGCTGCTGAAGAATCCGTAGGCTTTCGGATCGTGACTGCTCCAAAGCGCTTCCCTGATCGCGATGAGATCGCCGCTGTTCGTGCCGAGGCTGAAGGCCTCTCGGCCGGTGTTGAAGGCGAGACAACGCGTCGTGTTGCGGGCCGTGTGCTCGGTCGGCGTGGCATGGGAAAGCTTGTCTTCCTCGACCTCGTTGACCGTTCAGGCCGCATTCAGCTCTTGTGTCCGGTCGAGCGCACGGGCGAGGTCGACCTGCATCTCGGTGACATCGTTGGGGCGGAGGGCAAGCCCACCCAGTCGCGTCGTGGCGAGCCATCGCTTGTCGTCGACAAGCTCGAGGTGCTCGCGCACATTCGCGCACCGCTGCCCGACACATTCCATGGTCTAACTGACGTTGAGCAGCGCTACCGGCGCCGCTACCTCGACCTGTTGATGAACGAGGAGACGCGGAGCGACTTCCAGATGCGCGCTCGCATGATCAGCGCCGTTCGTCGTGCGCTCGATGACGACGGCTTCGTCGAAGTCGAGACGCCGATTCTCCAGCCGCGCTACGGCGGCGCGTTCGCACGTCCGTTCTCGACCCATCACAACGAGCTCGATCAGACGCTCTACCTGCGGATCGCAACCGAGCTGTATCTCAAGCGCCTCATCGTCGGTGGTCTTGAGCGTGTCTACGAGATCGGCAAGGACTTCCGTAACGAAGGTGTGTCGTACAAGCACAACCCTGAGTTCACGATGCTTGAGTGGTACGAGGCCTTCGCTGATTACCGCGACACGATGGCGCGGATGGAAGCGCTCGTCGGCCAGGTTGCCGAGGAGGCGACTGGCTCGACGAAGGTGACGTTCCGTGGCAACGAGGTCGATCTCTCCCGTTGGGAGCGTGTGAAGCTCGTCGATGCGCTCGACGCGCACGGGCTATGGACGAAGGACGCCGATGAACTCCGGGCGAAGCTCAACGAGCGTGGCGTCGACACGACGCACGACCGTACGTGGGCGCAGCTGATCGATCATGCGCTCTCGCACTACGTTGAGCCGGCGTTGCAGCAGCCGACGATCCTCCACGACTATCCCGTCGAGCTCTCACCGTTTGCCCGGTCGACTGACGACGATCCGGCCATCGTTGAACGGTTCGAGTACTTCGTCGGTGGGATGGAACTCGGTAACGCATTCACCGAGATCAACGATTCGGTCGATCAGGAGTCGCGCTTCACGATGCAGGCCGACGAAGGCGCGGGCGGCAACGTTGAGGCTGAGCCGGGCGACCCCGACTATGTCGAGGCGTTGTCGTACGGCATGCCCCCTACGGGCGGTCTCGGCATGGGAATGGATCGGCTTGCCATGGTGCTTCTTGGCAAAGAGTCGATCCGCGACGTCGTGCTCTTCCCGGCTCTTCGCGACCGCTCCTAGCGCGAACCGACGCTTCCTCTGGTCGAGGGCGGCCGCCGTGGGAGCTCGACTAACCGATCTTTGGTACGAGGTAGGCGACTCTGAAGCAAGAGCCCCTGCAATTCTGGAGTAAGGTTTGTCTGATGACCGAGGGGCGAATCATCCGCTGGCGCCTGTTCATTCCGCTTGTTCTCGTGGGTATCGCCGCGGGAATCGGTGGTGCGTACGGGTTCGGCAAGCTTCAGAAGACGCTGTATGCGTCGCAGACGTCGCTCGTTGTGCAGCAGGGCAATCAGCCGCTCTCGGGTGGGCCGACCGCTGCGGGGCTCGTGAGCACGATCCGCGACCTTGTGAGTAGCGACATCGTCACGTCCAATGTCATCCAGAACTTGCAGCTCCACGAATCGAGTGCAACGTTTCTGCAGCGCGTTCACGTGCACAACGCGACGGGCTCGGCAGTGATCACGCTGCGCGTCCTCGACGAGAGCTCGTCACGTTCGAAGCAGATCGCGCAGGAGCTTGCGCTGGTGTTCACGCAGCTTGTCCGCGATCGCTTCGGGCAGACGTCATCGACGACGCAGTCGCCGATTCAGGTGTCGGTCTTCGATCCGGTGCACACGATCGCCGGCAAGGCGCAGCCGCGGGTGAAGCGTGACCTCGCCTGGGGTGCGCTGTTCGGAGTGCTGGCGGGGCTGCTCGTCGCCAATCTCGCGGGTGTCCGACGTCGGCCGGCACGGATGGTTGATCGTCGCGCGCCAGGTTCGCCCCCGCGTCGTTCTGGGCGCCGACGCGAGGATCCGCAACCTGAGGCTGAGCCTGCTGTCGAACAGCCCGACACCTCTGTTTCAGCCGGGCAGGCTCCGAACTCCCAACCGGCCGCCGAGATCGACGATTGGGGTCTCGCACCAGATCCGGAGCCGCTCGTGGCTCCCGCCCCTGCCGTTGGCGGACTCGTTCTCGGTGAGGTCGGCGGTAGCGGCGGATACGCCCAGATCGCCGACTCGCTCATTCGCCAGTCGAAGATCGTGCCGTTCCAGACGGTGATGCTCGCGGGTGATCCCGATGGCGCGATCACCGCCGGTATCGCCCACACGCTCGCCGAGCGTGGTGAGATGACGATCTGGGTGCGTTCGGCCGACGCCGATCCCGCTGAGCTCGCGCGCCTCTCGGCCCGCTGCTCTTTCGTGCTCGTGGCTGAACCACGGTTTGACTCGGAGCTGACGAGCGCGGTCGATGCGATCGTTGCCGTCACCGACGGCAATGGGACACCGGGCCTTGATGCGCTTGCGTCGCGCAGCGGCATTCGCGTTCTCGGTTCTGTTCTGGCTCGCCCCGTCGGGAAGGCCTAGCCACGCGCGGATTTGCAGCAGCGACGGCGCTCGTTGCGCTAGCCGCGGGGGCGGCAGGTGCCGCCGCCGCCGCC
>OMIZ01000121.1 GCA_900299235.1 Actinomycetota bacterium | reverse complement strand
CCGATCTCCCGCGCGCCGCGGGCTAAGCGCTACGCCGCGAGCGGAACGGCTTCGGGCGGCGGCGACTGCGCCTGCCCATACGACGCGAGGTAGTGCTCCCACCGCTGAGGAATCTTTGGCGTCGCAAGACGGATGAAGAGCACCGGCGCCGGCGGTCGGGGAGGCTGCGGCAACACCATGTTCACCTCGTGCGGGAGGCGATTCCCTTTCCGAAGGTTGCACGGCGCACACGAGGTGACGACGTTCTCCCACTCCGAACCGCCCCCGCGTGATCGCGGGATCACGTGGTCGAGTGTGAGTCGGCCGGAGGCAGTGCCGCAGTAGACACAGCGCCAGCCGTCACGCGCAAAGAGAGCGCGACGCGAGATCTTGCGCTGGACGATGCGCGGCACGCGAACGTAGGTGAGCAGGCGAATCACGTGCGGCCACGGATAGGAACCTGCCGCCGCTCGCAGCGGACGCTCGAGCGTCTCAACAACCTCAGCCTTGCCCTTGATCAGGAGAACGTGCGCGCGTCGAAGCGAGCACACGTTGAGCGGCTCGTAGCTGGCGTTCAGGACCAGGACGTGTTGCACGCCCGGATCACTCTACCGCGGTGTCCGGCGGGTAGCGGCCGCGGTTACAGGACTGCAACAGCTGTGGCGCGCTAGCGACCCATGGCCCGCTCGACGGCCTCGCTCTCCTCGGGGGAGAGCGGAATCGCCGAGACACCACGCTCGAGATCCTTGACGTAGATCCGAGCATGCTCACGACCGGTGATCGCCGTGATCACGACACCCGTTCGTGTCGCATCAAGCATCGCCACCGACGCCGACTGATGGCCGCCAGTGTCCTCGTACGCGTCGTACCGCACAACGGCAACGTTCGTCAGGCCCTGGTCGATCCGGCGATCAAGCCGAGCGAGCCCGGCCGCGATCTCGTCGACTGTGCGATGGAGATCATCGATGCGCGTCTGCAGCGAGACAGCGAAATCGATCACGTCGCGCCGCGTGCCACCAAGCACGTGCTTCTGGGCGTCGCGGGTGCGCGAAATCTTGAGCCACGATGCCCAGGCAAGCGCAAGGCCGCCGATGCCCACTACAAGCCCGGCGGCGGCGATGACGGCTGCGGTAGCTGCGCCGACGTGCATGACCGCTACGGCAGCGAGAAGATGACCGGGTACTGGGCGGAGTTGTTCGCCTTGTTCTTCTCGCCCGGAACAGTCGCGACATCAACGCGAACCGTCGTCGCAGTGGCAAACGGCACTCGGCCGAGATCCGTGAACGTCACAGGCACGGTCTGTGCAGGGTTGATCACGTCGATCGTCTGCGTCTTCACGATCGGCCCACCATCCGCAGAGCTGCGATCGATCGTCAGCGTGACGGCGATCTGCACCTCCTGCGAGTCGCCCGAGTCGGCGACATCGACGGTGAACGCGAGGGTCGTCGTCGCGGTGACCGTGTTCGTCGTACCGGCGACAAGAACGTGATCGCCCGGTTCAGCCTTCACGTCGACGATGTTCGTCCCGTGGACCCCCGTCGGCGTCCCACCGGTTGATGCACCACGGATGCGCTGGAGCACGAGCCCCATCGACTTCTCGCTCACGAGGTCGGCGCTTGCGACGAAGTGCGATTCAGGGACGTTCACGCCGCTGACCCCATCGCTCTGGAGCTGCGCGATAGCGGGCCCCTTGAAAAGGTCGTCCCACACGACGTCGCTCGCGAGCAGCCGCTCTGCTTCGGTGGCGAGGAGCGTCGAGTCGGTTGACGTCTGGTTCTTCGCCGTGCTCTGGAACGTGTCGGCCAGGCCGTTCGTCCCGCTCACGCGCAGCTCCAGCGCCTCAATCAGATGCATGTTCACGTCGCGCAGGCGGCCGGGCGGATTGATGTGTTCGGCCGCAAGGACGTTCTGCTCCTCAGCCTGCGCGACACCGCGCAGCTTCGACTCGATCTGGGTGACGGAAAGACCCGGTGTGGTGAGGATGCTCGCCACCGACTTCCCGTTCGTCGCCGACTGGGTGGCGATCGCGCTGACCTTGGTCATGTAGTGCGAATACGCATCGTGGCGTGACTGGCTCGCACACGATTGGACGAGAAGTCCGAAGAGCAGCACGAGGAAGACAACAAACACCACCATGAGTACGAGGCGTAGGAGCGGGGCGCCGCCACGAGGCGGGCCGGCAGGCCGACGACGTGGGCGCGAGGCCTGCCGTCGGGGCAGGCGGACGCGCGACCCCGACGACTCGGTGGTCGCGGGCTCGTCCTCGAAGAAGTCGAACTGGATGTCTTCGTCGTCGATATCCATCAGACGCTGAGAGCCTACCGCCTTTTGCCCGTGCGCAAAGGAGATCAGGCGCGGGCGAAGTAGAAACAGCCAGCGTGTCTTCGTCTGCGCTTGCGCATGAACTGATCCTGGGCCGATACCGGGCACTGCGTCCCCTCGGGTCGGGAGGGATGGGCCACGTCTGGCTTGCGCGCGATGAGAAGACCGGACTCGACGTTGCGCTGAAGATGGTTGCGCGCGAAGGCAAGGCGGGAGCGCGCGCTGAACGTGAGGCGCGCGCCGCTGCCGCGCTCCGCCATCCCCGCTGCCAACGCGTGTTTTCGCTGTCGCGCGACCCGAGCCATGTCTACATCGCCTATGAGTACATCCCTGGCCGCACGATGCGCGAGGCAATGCAGGCGGGCGAGCTTGACGACCGTGGTGCCGTCGAGGTTGCCTGCCAGCTCCTCGACGCGCTGGCCCACGCGCACGGTCGGGGCATCATCCATCGCGACGTGAAACCGGCAAACGTGCTGCTTGCCGAAAGCACGACAATCGATGCGCGGCTCCTCGACTTCGGCCTTGCTCAGATGGCGGAGTTCGACACTCTCACTGCCGTCGGTGACGTGCCTGGAACCCTGGCGTACGTCTCACCGGAGCGACTGAAGGGCGACAACGCAACCGGCGCCGCCGACATCTGGGCGGTGGGTGTGATGCTGTGGGAGGCGCTCGCTGGCCGTCATCCCTTCCGTGACTCGGGCACCGCTGAGACCTCTCGCCGGATCCGCTCTGGCGCACCACCACTCGAGGACATGCGCCCCGATCTGCCCGAAGCGCTCCGCGCAGCAATCGGCAGCGCACTCCATCTCAGCCCTGAACGTCGACCCGATGCAAAGGCGCTCGCAGACGAGCTCCGCAACCTGCCGCGGCGTCGCAAGCGTCCAGCCGCAGCACCAAAGAGTGTGCAGCCGTCTGCGTCTCTCGATCTTGCGCCCGCCGCCCTCGCTGGCCGTGTCGCCCCCGCTGCGCTCGCGGCGCTCTGGACGGGTTGGGTCACATCAACACTCGCGTTCTTCCCATCAGGCTGGCCCGCGGGATTGGCAGCTGCCACTGCAGCGCTCGCGTTCACGCGGCCGCGCGCAGGGCTGGCCGCGGCGCTTGGCGTTGCGTTCTTCCCACTCGCGAACATCTCGCTCGGCCTCGCGATCGCCTACGCGCTCGTCGCGGCGGCGTGGCTCGCGCTCTTCTGGCGCTCACCGCGGGTTGGCCTCGCGTTCATCGCCGGCCCACTCCTCGGCGCCGTCGGCCTTCTCTCGCTGATGCCGCTTGCGGCTCAACTCGTTCCCGGGAGAGCCCGTAAGGCAGCAACCGCAGCGGTCGGCGTCCTTACCGCGATCGCCGTCGCCGGCTTCGGTCACGCGACGTTGCCGTTCACCCACGATCCAGCGCCGCTCGGCCTCGGGATTGCGGGCAGCAGTCGGCCCGGCGCGGTTGCATCCGCCCTATGGCACTTCCTTTCGCTTCACCCAGCGCTCATCGCCGAGACGGCACTCCTCGCGGCGGCCGCCGCAACGCTGCCGCTCCTTCGCCGCAAGGGGCCGTGGCCTGCGGCGCTGTACGGAGCTGGTCTGCTTGGCACGACCGTTCTGTTTGCTCCTGAAGCCGCCGCTCTTCCGCTCGTCGCCGCCGCCTGGGTGAGCGCCGTCGGACTCGCGCTGGAGCGGCTCCGGACACCCTCACCTCTACACTGAGCAGAGCCGAAACGGCGTCAAATCGCCTGGCCCAAGCTCCACCTGGTGGTCACCTATGAGCGTTCTCCGATCCCTCGAATCCAAGATCGAATCCCTCTTCGAAGGGGTGTTTGGTCGCGCCTTCCGTGGCAGCGTCCAGCCCGTTGAACTTGCCAGGAAGCTCGTCAAGGAGATGGACGACCACAAGACGGTGAGCGTCTCGCGCGTCTACGTCCCAAACGAGTACACGGTCTATCTCTCAAAGGCCGATCGCGAGCAGTTCTCGGGTTACGAGAACTCACTCCGGGGCGAGCTGACCGACTACCTCTCCGAGCACGCTCGCCGAGAGCGGTACGTCCTCCCAGGCCCACCCGACGTGAAGCTTGAGACCGACGACGACCTTGAGCTCGGCGTGTTCGGTATCGCCACGCGTCTTGTCCAGCCGCCGAAGGACGAGCGGCCAGCCTCGAGCGCTCCGCCCGTTTCGACCTCGGTGGGCGAGACGATGATCTACAAGCCGCCGCCGCTGCCAGAGCCCGTTGTCGAGGCTCCGAAGCTCGCGGCCGTCGAGACACGCGCGGTGGAGCGCCTCGTGCTTGCCTTCGCTGGCACAAAGCGGCCTGTCAACGGCTCACGTGTCGTCCTCGGCCGGTCGAGCGACTGCGATGTTCAGATCCCCGACGCAAACGTGTCACGTCGGCATGCCGAGATCGTGCAGGAGGGCGACGACCACTGGCTCGTCGATCTTGGCTCGACGAACGGCATTGAGACCGCCGAGGGCAAGGTGCAGCGCCTCAAGCTTGAAGACGGCACACGCTTCGTGCTCGGCTCGACCGAGATCGTCGTCTCGCGGGAGCTCTCGGCGACGTGATTGCCTCGGCGCAGGTCGAGACGACTCTGCTCGTCCTGAAGCTCGCGTTCCTCGTCCTCCTCTACGTGTTCATCTGGCGGATCGTGCGAACGGCCGCCCGTGACTTGCGGCTACCGCAAGAGTCGATGGTGCTCTCGCCCCAACAGGTCGCCGCCTACCTTCCGCAGCCGACCGCGCGCGAACTCGCACGCATCGTTGTCGCCTCGAGCCCCGCGATCACCGCGGGCACCTCGTACGCGATCGGCACCGCGTCAGTGTTCATCGGACGCTCCGCCAACAACGACATCGTGATCGCGTCCGACGAGTACGCCTCCGGCCGACACGCCCGCTTCGAGCCTCGCCGCGACGGCGTCTACGTCGAGGACATCGGCTCAACAAACGGCACCTTCGTCAACGGCGCGCAGATCACGCGCGCCCACCGTCTCGTCCCCGGGGACGTCGTCCGCACCGGCGAGACCGACCTCCGGTTCGAGGCGTGAGAGTCGGCCACCGACACGGCGAGACCCACCCCGGTCGTCGTCGCCGCAGCAACGAGGACGCGTTCGTCTGCACACCACCGCTCTTTGCGGTCGCCGACGGGATGGGAGGGGCGCAAGCGGGCGAGGTTGCATCGGCCCTGGCGGCGGCGACACTTGCCGAAGGGTTTCAGACGGGCGCCACCGAGGGCGTCCTGCACGAAGGCCACATCGTGGCACTCGTCCAGGCGGCAAACCGGCGTGTGCACGACCGCGCAAGCACCGACATCACCGCCCAGGGCATGGGCACCACGATGACGGTCGCGTACGTTCAACCGAACGGTGGGGTGACGATCGCGCACGTTGGCGACTCGCGTGCGTACATGCTGCGTGACGATCGCCTCCACCAGCTAACCGACGACCACTCGCTCGTCGCGGAGCTTGTTCGGCGCGGTGAACTGACCCCTGGCGAGGCAGAGATCCACCCGCAGCGCTCCGTAATCACACGTGCGCTCGGAACCGATCCCGACGTGGAGGTCGATTCATTCACGGTCGCTGCGAGGGCAGGCGACCTCTTTCTGCTCTGTTCCGATGGCCTGACAACGATGGTCGGCAGCGAGACGCTTCGGCGACTTCTTGCCGAGAACCGCTCCGACCTCCGCACCGCCGTACGCGAACTGATCCGGGCCGCAAACGAAAACGGTGGCGAGGACAACATCACCGCGGTCGTCTTTGAGGTCGTCGATGGCGACGATCCCACCGAGGAGAACGTCCTCGCCGCCGCAGCCGATGAAGACACGCTGCACGGCGAGACGCGCCTGGCAGAGCATCTGCTCGGCAACGGGGACACGATGGTGCTTCGTGCCGATGAGCTTGCGGCGGCCGAGCCAACCGAGCCACGGGCAGGTCCCGTGCAGACGGCACTTGCCGCCCTCGTCGTCCTCGCTCTCTCAGCGGTCGTTGTCGCGCTCGTCGTCTGGGGGCTTGCGCGCTGACCGAGCGGAACCGAGAACTCGTCTCGCTCGTCACGGTCGGCGCACTTACGGCGATCGGGTTTGCGAGCGTCTACATCGCCCGCTCGGCGGTCGTCTCGTGGGGGTCGCTCGGCTACGCCGGGTTCTTCTTCGCGCTGTACCTGGCGGCGCATCTCATCGCGCGCGCCACGGTGCCCGAGGCCGATCCCGCGCTCCTGCCGATGGCCGGTCTGCTCACCGCGATCGGCCTCACCGAGATCTACCGGCTTGGCCCAACGGACGCGTTCAAGCAGGGCCTCTGGATCGTCATCGGCGTCGCGCTCTTTGCCGCAACGCTGATCGGCCTGCGACGCGACTACCGGATCCTTGAGTCCTACAAGTACCTCTTCGGCGTCGGAGCGATCGTGCTGCTCTTCCTGCCGAGCATCCCCGGCCTCGGGACGACAGTGAACGGGGCGCGCCTCTGGGTCTCGGTTGGCGGATTCACGTTCCAGCCAGGCGAGATCGCGAAGATCTTCCTGATCATCTTTCTGGCCGGGTATCTGCGCGGGAAGCGCGAGGTGCTCGCGCAGGGCCGTCTGAAGGACCTTGGGCCTCTGCTTGTGATCTGGGGGGCGTGCATGCTCGTGCTCGTCGAGACGAACGACCTCGGCTCCGCCCTGCTCTACTTCGGGATCTTTCTCGCGATGGTCTACATCGCCACCGGGCGGCTGACCTACGTCCTTGGTGGAGTTGGGCTGTTCGCGATCGGTGGCTTTGGTGCCTACGAGAAGATCCCCCATGTCCACGAGCGCGTGATCATCTGGCTGCAGCCGTGGACAACCAAGCCGGTCTACTGCCCGCTCAACGGCCTACCCGCCCTGCGCCAGGACTGCCAGAGCTACCAGCTCGTGAAGTCGCTCTACTCGATCGGGAACGGCGGGTTCATGGGCACGGGGTTCGGTAACGGGACGTTCTCGACGACGTCCGGCACACCGCTGATCCCGTTTGTGAACACCGACTTCATCTACTCGGCACTCGCACAGGAGATCGGGCTGATCGGCGCGTCCGCGATGCTGCTCGTCTTCATGGTCTGCGTTGCGCGCGGCATGAAGATCGCGATCCAGGCTGACGACGGCTTCTCCAAGCTCCTCGCCGCTGGTCTGACGTTCGGCTTCGCCCTCCAGACGTTCATCATCGTCGGCGGTGTCCTGCGGCTGATCCCGCTCACCGGCATCACGCTGCCGTTTGTGTCGTATGGCGGCTCGTCCGTCGTGACGAACTTCGTGCTGCTCGCGGGGCTGCTGCTGATCTCCAATCGGGCGAACGCGAGATCCTGACGTGAATCGACAGATCTCGGCGGTCGCGCTGGCCGCACTCGTTCTGCTCGCCGCGCTGATCGTCGGCACGACGTACTGGCAGACGTGGGCCGCGAGTGGTCTCGCGACCCGCCAGGACAACGAGATCCAGCGGGTCGCACAGTTCGAAATCAAACGCGGTCTGATCCTCGCAGCCGACGGGAAGACAGTGCTCGCGGCGAACGTGGCGCAAACCCTCGCCGGCCAGAAGCTCTTCTTCCGCCGCTATCCCACGCACGGGTTTGCCTCACAGACAGTCGGCTACTCGACCCAGAGCCGCTCGCGGGCAGGGCTCGAACGCACGCTGAACAGCTACCTCACTGCGTCAGACGCGAACCTGGGCTCGATCTTCTCGAGCCTCGGCGACCGACTCAAGGGAACAACGATCACCGGTAACAACGTCGTGCTCACGCTCAACGTGAAGGCCCAGAAGGTCGCCGAGTCGCTCCTGCAGGGCGTGTGCGGCGCTGCCGTCGCGTGGAACCCACAGACGGGTGGCATCTACGCGATGGCGTCGACTCCGAGCTACGACCCGAACCTGATCGAGACACCCAAGGGCTACGCCAAGATTCAGGCGACCAAAGCGCCCTGCACTCCCGCCGCGCCACTTCTCAACCGCGCGACGCAGGGTCTGTACCCACCAGGGTCAACCTTCAAGACGATCACTGCGGCGGCCGCGCTCGATAGCGGGACGTACACGCCGACCTCGACCTTCATCGATCCCGGCTACTGCACGGTCTACGGGAAGAAGGTGTCAAACGCGCTCGACCAGAACGGCCCCGAGCGCTACGGCAAGGTCAGCCTCGTTACCGCCTACCAGCACTCGATCAATGCGGTCTTCTGCAACATCGGTTTGAAGCTGGGCGGCGGCGCGATCCTGTCGGAGGCCCGCAAGTTCGGCTTCTACTCGGTACCGCCGCTTGAGACGCCAAGCGAGGCCCGCTCCGCCTCAGGCCTCTACGACCACGGCAAGCTCTTCAAGCCGAAGAATCCCGACACCGATGTCGACGCTGGCCGTCTCGCGTTCGGGCAGGAGCGGATGCTCGTGACGCCACTGCAGATGGCAATGGTCGCTGGCGCGATCGCGAATGAAGGCGTGATCATGCGGCCCCACCTGTTGAAGGAGGTTGTGAGCCCGAGTGGCAGCACGATCGTGAAGGTGAAGCCACAGCCGTACCTCCAGGCAACGAGCCCCGAAACCGCCTCGGCGATCAAGGACATGATGGTCGCGGTCGTACAGGCAGGAACTGGCACCCGCGCGCAGATTCCGGGTGTCACTGTCGCCGGAAAGACAGGTACCGCCGAGACGGGGATCAACCACGTCTACGACGCCTGGTTTATCTTCTTTGCTCCTGCCGAGAACCCGACGATCGCCGGCGCGGTGGTAGTCGAGAGCCAGCTGAACGGATTTGGTGGCTCCGTCTCCGCACCAATCGCAAAGGCGATCATGCAGGCGATCCTCCCTCCTTCGTCGAACACGAACCCGTAGTCCTATGGCCAACGATCCACATATCGACCAGCTCTTCGATCGCCGCTACCTGATCCAGAAAAAGATCGGGGCTGGCGGCATGGCCGACGTCTACCTGGCGGAGGATCAAGACCTTGGGCGCAAGGTCGCCCTCAAGCTGCTGAACGACCGGCACGCGAACGACGAACAGTTCGTCGAGCGTTTCCGACGTGAAGCGCAGAACGCCGCCGGCCTGTCGCATCCGAACATCGTCGCCATCTTTGAGCGCGGGCAGGCCGAGGGGACCTACTACATCGCGATGGAGTACCTGAGCGGCCACACGCTCATGGAGCTGATCACCCGGAACGGGCCACCGCCGATTCCCGTCGCAATCGACTATGCGCGCCAGATTCTGAGCGCGCTCGGGTTCGCACACCGACACGGGATCGTCCACCGCGACATCAAGCCGCACAACAT
>OMIZ01000120.1 GCA_900299235.1 Actinomycetota bacterium | reverse complement strand
GCACGCCAGCCTGGGCGAGCAGCGCGAGCTGGGTCGAGCGGTCGATCTCAAACGTCGAGAGGTCGCGCGCGTTCACGCCAACGATCGGCGCGCCAAGGCGTGTGGCCCGCTCAACTTCATCGAGGTTGTGGGCCTCGACGAGCGTGTCGAGGCCGAGATCGGTTGCCTCCGTCATCAGTCGAGCCGTCGTGTCGTCGTCGAGGTCGCGCAGGATCAGGAGTGCTGCCGACGCTCCGGCCTCGGCAGCGGTGCGGAGGTGCTCAGAGGTCGAGAAGAAGCCCTTGGCGATCAGCGGCAGGCTTGAGGCTGCTCTGGCGGCCCGGAGGTCGTCCCACGTTCCTGCGAAGCGCTCGTCGACGAGCACCGACATCGCGCGCGCACCACCGCGTTCGTAGATGCGAGCGAAGTCGGCCGGATCGCCGGTCGGCAGGAGGTCGCCAGCTGACGGTGAGCGCCGCTTGAACTCGGCGATCGCACCAAAGCCGGGCGCAGCGAGCGCGTCGTAGAAGCGACCCATCAGGCGGCCTCGTCCCACTGGGTGAACGCTGCAAGCTCTTCGAGCCGCTCGGCAGCTGCGCCCGAGTCGATTGTCTCGCGCGCCACCTCGATTCCTTCGGCGAGATCCTCCGCATGACCCGCTGCCGCGATGGCTCCCGCTGCGTTCAGCAAAACGGCCTGCAACTTTCCGCCCGTCTCTTTGCCTGCGAGGATGGCGCGAGTCGTCGCCGCGTTCTCGGCGGAAGTGCCGCCGCGTAGGTCGTGAGCATCAGACGGTGGTAGCCCAAAGTCGGCCGGATCGATGATTCGCTCGCGTACCTCGCCGTCGATCACCTCGCACACCTGATTCGGCCCAGCTGGCGACAGCTCGTCGATGCCCTCGTAGCCGTGGACGACGTATGCCCGCCGCGTTCCGAGCTTCACGAGCGCTTCCGCGTACGTGCGCATCAGGCGCTCGGTTGCGACACCGAAGATGCCTGCGCGTGCGCCTGCCGGGTTCGTGAGCGGGCCGAGCACGTTGAAGACGGTGCGAGTGCCGAGCTCGCGTCGGATCGGCGCTGCATGCCGCATCGCCGGATGGTGCACCTGGGCGAACATGAAGCCGAAGCCGAGCGTGTCGATCGACTCTGCGATGCGGTCAGGCGTGAGGTCGAGCCGGAAGCCAAGCGCTTCGAGGACGTCGGCTGAGCCGGACGCCGACGATGCGGCACGGTTGCCGTGCTTCGCAACTGCTGCGCCAGCTGCCGCGGCAACGATTGCCGAGGTCGTGGAGATGTTGAAGGTGTTCGCGCCATCGCCACCGGTGCCGACCACATCGACGAGGTCGGTTCGCGTCGGGTGTACGGCGAGCACGTGGCTGCGCATCGCCTCGGCACAGCCGGCGATCTCGTCAGCAGTCTCGCCCTTCAGCCGGAGGCCCGCGAGAAACGCGCCGATCTGCCCGGGCGTCGCTTCGCCGTTCATGATCGTGTCCATCACCCGGCGCGCCTCCTCACGGGTGAGGTCGCGGCCTTCGAGGAGCTCGCTGATCGCTTTCTGCATCAGTTCCCCGCCAAGAAGTTGCGTGCGATATCGGAGCCGAGCGGTGTGAGCACCGACTCGGGATGGAACTGCACACCATCGACCTTCAGGCTCTTGTGGCGCACAGCCATCACCTCGCCATCCGCCGCGGTCGCTGTCACTTCGAGGATGTCTGGCACCGAGGTCGCGGCGAGCGAGTGGTAGCGACCGGCCTCAAACCCTTGTGGCATGCCCGTGAAGAGGCCGGCGCCGTTGTGCGTGACGGTCGTCGCCTTCCCGTGGACGAGCTCCTGGGCTGCGCCCACTGTTCCACCAAAGACCGCGACGATCGCCTGGTGCCCAAGACAGACGCCGAGAATCGGAATCCGTCCGGCGAACGTCTCGATCAGCGGAATCGACACACCCGAATCCTCTGGCCGTCCTGGGCCGGGGGAGATGACGAGCTGGTCGGGCGCGAGTGCCTCGGCCTCGGCAATCGTGATCGCATCGTTACGCACGACGTTCACCTCGGCGCCCAGCTCGCCAAAGAGGTGGGCGAGGTTGTACGTGAACGAGTCGTAGTTATCGATCAGGAGAATCATGTCGCCTCGGACTCTGCCAGGTCGATTGCCCGTTCGATCGCTGCAAGCTTGTTCAGACACTCGTTGTGCTCGTCGGTCGGGTCGGAGTCGGCGACGAGACCGCCACCTGCCTGGAGGTGCGCCACCCCGTTGTGGAGGAGCATCGTTCGGAGGGCAATGCACGTGTCGAGGCCGACGCCGGGGATGTGGTACCCGACGACACCCGCGTAGAAGCCACGTCGGAAGCCCTCAAGCTCGCTGATGATCTGCATCGCGCGCACCTTCGGCGCGCCCGACACCGTTCCGGCGGGGAACGTGGCCCGCAACAGATCCCAGGGCGTGTAGCCCTCCTGAATCTCGCCAGCGACCTCGGAGACGAGGTGGGTCACATGTGAGAACCGCTCGACCTGCAGCAGGCGTTCGACGCGCACGGTTCCGGGCTTGCAGACGCGGGAGAGGTCGTTGCGACCAAGGTCGACGAGCATGACATGCTCGGCACGGTCCTTTTCCGATGCGAGCAGGCGCTCCGCGTCGCCCTCACCAACCGGTGTCGTGCCGGCAATCGGGTTGAGGCTCGCGCGCGTCCCTTCAAGCTTCACGTGTGTCTCCGGTGAGGAGCCGATGAGTGCGGTGTCGCCAAGCTCAAGCAGGAAGAGGTACGGCGAGGGGTTCACGCGGCGCAGTGCGCGGTAGATGGCGAGAGCGCTCGCCGATGTTGGACGCTCAGCGCGCTGCGCGACGACGATCTGGAAGGCATCTCCGGCCCGGATGTACTCCTTCGCCTTCAGGACACGCGCTTCATGCTCGGCCTGGGAGGGGGTGCGGACGATCGGC
Organism: Actinomycetota bacterium; assembly: GCA_900299235.1. Lineage (GTDB taxonomy): Bacteria > Actinomycetota > Thermoleophilia > Gaiellales > Gaiellaceae > PALSA-600. The sequence goes on along the minus strand of OMIZ01000120.1, from coordinate 4,898 downwards.
CCCGACGGGAACTCTGTGGTCGCACTTGGCACATCGATCGGGGCGTCGAGCAGGGCCTTGACTTCGGCCGGGTCGCCACGCAGCACCTCGGAGACGCCACGCACATGGTCGAACCGCACGAGGATGTCGGCCACGATGAACTCACTGATCGGGAGGCCGCGCCCGGGCTCCGGGAGTGGCACCGTCGGTTCAAGCTCCGTAATCCAGTCGTAGCCAACGTGGCCGACGACAGGCTCGTTCAGTCGCTCGGCCTCATGCACATCGACCACGCGCGAACCGCAACCGAGCAGCGAGTAGCGCCCGAGACGTCCTTGGTCGACCGATTCGAGCAGGAACGACGCCTGGCCCCGGCCGCGCAGCCGCACGTACGCAGCAAGCGGCGTGAGGAGGTCGGTATGGAGTTCGGTTGCGGTCTCGGTCATGTGGGTCGTCGGTTGGTGGTGATAGACAAACAAAAAAGACCCATCAGGGTCTCGGTCGAGCGGAGATCGGGCTGAACGCGGGTGTCTAGACCCGGCGCAGGCTCCCGCCCCGCTGTGCGCGCCACGACCACCACGTGCGGGGAGAGAGTGCCATCGCGCATCACGATAGGCGCTCCTGATTGAATCCGCAACCTGATGGCGACTCCACAACTGCTTGCTGACCTTCTCGCCGCCTCTGGTCCGTCGGGGCACGAGGAGCCTGCAGCGCGTGTCTGGCGTGCGGCCGCCGAAGGGTTTGCCGAGGTCACGCGCGATCCGGTCGGTAACTCGTACGCCCACGTTGGGCCTGGCGGGCGACCCACGCTGGCGCTGATCGGCCACATCGACGAGATCGGGGTGGCGATCACGCATATCGAGGACAACGGCCTGCTGTCGTACACGGTGGTTGGCGGTTTCTCGCCGGAGGCGCTGTTTGCCCAGCGCGTAACCATCGCCGGCCGTAATGGCCCCGTGCGCGGTGTGGTCGGGCGCCGGCAGCTCTCACCAGCCGAGCGTCGCGATCGGCCGCGGATCGAGCACACCGAACTTCACATCGACATCGGCGCCACGTCACGCGACGAGGCCGCGGAGCTCGTACGGCCAGGTGACGCTGGCGTGTGGGACGGGCCGCTGCTTGAACTACCGAACGGCCGCATCTCTTCGAAGGCGCTCGACAATCGGCTTGGCGCGTACATCGCGCTCGAGGCCGCGCGCCGGATCGGTGAGACCGGGAGTGCGTTCCAGCCGATCGCTGTTGCTGCGGTTGCCGAGGAGGTCGGTCTCTTCGGTGCTCGGACGGCCGCCTACTCGCTGAATCCGACCGCCGCGCTCGCGATCGATGTCACGTACGCGACCGACGGTCCGGGTGGCGATCCGAAGCGGGTCGGCAAGGTCGACCTTGGCGGTGGCGTGCCGATCAGCCGTGGCCCGATGCTGAACACGCGCGTGTTCGATCTGCTCGTCGAAGCTGCCGAGGCAGAGGGGATCCAGCACTGCTTCGAGATCTACACCTCTGACACGATGACCGACGCCGACGTTGTTCATGGCGCGCGAGCCGGCATCCCAACCGGACTGCTGTCGATTCCGCTTCGCAACATGCATTCGCCTGTCGAGATCGCGTCGCTCGACGACATCGAGTCGGTGATTCGCCTCACCGTCGCGTTCGCTGCGCGCCTCACCGCAGACGAGTCGTTTCTTCGGTAGCGGCATGAAGGCGTGGGTCTCGCATCCGACGCCCGACCCGGCCGTCGCCGTGCTTGAGGCAGCCGGGCTCGACGTGCAGGTCGGCGGCGACCCTGCGGGCGCCGACGGTGTTCTGGCGCACCTGATCCAAACGGTCGACGCCGACTTCCTCGATCGGGTGGGGCCGCAGCTGCAGGTCGTGGCGAACTTCGCTGTTGGGACGAACAACATCGATATCGCGGCGTGCCATGCGCGCAGCGTGGTGGTGACGAACACGCCTGACGTGCTCACGGCTGCGGTTGCCGAGCACGCGCTGGCCTTGCTCCTCGGCGCCGCCAAGCACGTGGCTGAGGGTGATCGGATGATCCGCGCGGGAAAGTGGATCGGTTGGAGCGCCAATCAGATCCAGACGGTCGAGCTGCGCGGGAAGACGCTTGGAATCGTCGGCATGGGACGGACGGGGAGAGAACTCGCCCGCATGGCCGAAGTCGCCCTCGGGATGAACGTGATCTCGTCGCGCCCATTACCCCTCCAGGACGTGCTCGCTCAAGCGGATGTCGTCTCTCTTCACGTGCCGTTGAAACCCGAGACAACGCATCTGATCGGTGCCGCCGAGCTCGCGCTGATGAAGCCGTCGGCGATCCTTCTGAACATCGCGCGGGGGCCGGTAGTGGACGAGGCAGCGCTTGCCGAGGCGCTCGCCGCTCGCACGATCCGTGCCGCAGCGCTCGACGTTTTCGAGAACGAACCCGTGGTTCACCCGGCTCTACTCGCGTGTGAGAACGCTGTGCTCAGCCCACACCTTGGCAGCGCGACCGCCGAGACACGTTCGGCCATGGCACGGCTCGCCGCCGAGAACGTCGCTGCTGTTCTGCTGGGTGACGGCCCGAAGACTCCCGTCTCTCGGTAGGTTGCAGGCATGACTAGATCCGTGATCGTCTCCGCAGTGCGCACCCCGTTTGGCAAGCTCGCCGGCGGCCTTGCGCAGTACACCGGCCCGCAGCTCGGTTCCTTCGCAATTCGCGGTGCGCTCGAACGTGCCGGAATTGAGGCGCACGAGCCCGACTACGTCATCATGGGCGAGGTGCTCCAGGGTGGCGTCGGGCAGGCGCCCGCGCGCCAGGCGGCGGTGGCAGCTGGGATTCCGATCGAGACACCGTCGGACACGATCAACAAGGTCTGCGCATCGTCGATCCGGGCAATCGAAATCGCTGACTCAATGATCCGAGCCGGTGACGTCGAGCTCGTCGTCACCGGTGGCATGGAGTCGATGACAAACGCCCCCTACGCGCTGCCGAAGGCGCGCGCCGGGTATCGGATGGGGCACGGCACGCTCGTCGACCTGGCGGTCTTCGACGGTCTCGAGTCGACGTTCGATGGTCGCCACATGGTCGCGCAGGCCTCATACGTCTCGCGTGAGCTTGAGATCTCACGTGACGTGCAGGACGCCTGGGCCTATCGCTCGCACCAGCGAGCGGTTGCTGCGGCCGACGCAGGCCTGTTCCGCGACGAGATCATCCCGGTTGGCGAGCTTGAGGCTGACGAAAGCCCGCGCCGTGACACGACGCTTGAGAAGCTCCAGTCGTTGAAGCCCGTCTTCGACCCCGAAGGCACCACCACGGCGGGGAACGCCCCGGGCGTAAACGATGGCGCCTCGTGCGTGATCGTTGCGAGCGAAGAGTGGGCTCGGAGGCGTGGGATCACGCCACTCGCGACGATCGTTTCGCAGGGGTTCTACGCAGGCGAGTTTGCATTTCTCGCGCGCACGCCAGCCGAGGCGACGGCAGACGCGCTGCGACGTGCCGGCAAGTCTGTCAATGACCTCTCTCGCCTTGAGATCAACGAGGCATTCGCCTCGGTCGCCTGGAAGTCGACGCAGATGCTCGGCATCGATGAGGAGCGCGTGAACGTCAACGGCGGTGCGATCGCGATCGGGCACCCGATCGGCGCATCCGGTGGACGCATCGTCTCGACACTCGTGCACGACCTGCGCCGCTCTGGGGGCGGGCTCGGTGCAGTGGCGATCTGCTCCGGCGGCGGTCAGGGCGACGCACTCCTGCTCGAGGTCTAGCTGTGCGTCTCGGGCCGCTGCGGCTCCGCTCGCGCCGCGGCGAGCGTGTACGGGCCGCGGGCGGCGTGATCATCCGTGACGGCGCGGTGCTGCTCGTCCATCGTGAGGTCTATGGCGACTGGGCGTTTCCGAAGGGCAAGCTCGATCCCGGAGAGGATTGGCAGACTGCCGCGATCCGTGAGGTCGAAGAAGAGGCCGGCCTCGTGTGCGAGATCGTCGGGAACGCGGGGCGGACGTTTTACGTCGACGGCAACGGTAGGAACAAGGAAGTGCGTTACTTCCGCATGCGCTCGGATGGCGAAGCTCGGGCGCAGAACGAGATCGACGCCGTGCGTTGGGTGCCGATCGACGAGGCACTGACGCTGCTGAGCTACTCGCGCGATCGCGAACTGCTCAGCCGCTTGCGGTAACGCAGCTCCCGGGCCGAAACGCCAAGGCGCTCGTTCGTCTCGGCTCCTCCGTCCGGTGCCCAACCAGCCGCTTCGTAAAAGCCGCGAGCACGGTGGTTCTCTTCGAGCACCCACAGCACGGCCGTGCGGTAGCGCTCGCTGAGCCGTACTTCGGCCCGTTTGAGCAGCGTTGCCCCGACCCCGCGCTGCCAATGATCGGGATCGACATAGAACGCGCCGATCAACGCCGTCTGCGGCTCGTCGTCATAGGTGTGGAGGCTTGCGAACGCGACCGTCTCATCGCCTTCGACGGCAAGGAGGATCTCAAAGCCTGGTTCCGGGTTCAGCAGGCGATCGCGCCAGCGTGCACCATCGCGTGGCATCGCATCGAGCTTCGTCGGCGGAAAGACATGGCGATACGCGGCCTGCCAACCGCGGACGCGAATGCCTTCGATCGCATCAGCATCGCGGGGCTCTGCGTATCGCACCTGCATCACGCAAGGGTAGGCTGCGCGCGTGACCTTCGAGGGGCGCGCATGAGGTTTTCGACGGTGCTCGTGGTTGGAGCTGGCCAGATCGGAAGCGGAATCGCGCAGGTCGTCGCAGCGTCGGGTCGAGAGGTGCTCCTCTACGACCCGTACCCCGGCGCAACCGACCGAGCGCTGGCGACGATTGAAAAGAGCCTGGAGCGATTTGCGCTGAAGGGAGGGCCTGCCGCCGCGACGGTGCTCGAACGGATTCGCCCCGTAGCCGGGCTCACCACCGCCGACCTGATGATCGAGGCGATCACCGAGG
>OMIZ01000119.1 GCA_900299235.1 Actinomycetota bacterium | reverse complement strand
GGCGCGCGAGCCAAGGACTCGCTCGTACGGCGTGCCCGCCTCGACGTCGAAGAAGTCCCAGAGTGAGCCCCAGAAGCCCTCAAGGTCGGTCGCCGACCAACGTTGGAGCGCGTGGTAGTCGCGGAAGCTGAGATCGCGCGTCTCGGCAAGCCAACGCTCGTAGCGCGCGAGCTCGGTTGTCTCGGCGAACCCGGCGGGAGGTGTCCAGAGCAGTGGTGGGGGCGGAACCGTCATGCGGCCTCCTGGAGCAGTCGGTCGAGGCTGAGGAAGCCAATGGGATGGTCGGTGCGTCCGTCGAGTGCGAGATCGGCGGCGATCTCACCAATCACGGGGGCGAACTTGAAGCCGTGTCCCGAGCAGGCTGAGATCACAGTGACATTGGGAGCGTCAGGGTGCAGGTCGATCACAAAGCGACTGTCCGGCGTGTTCGTGAAGAGGCACGCCTGCGCGTCAAGTACCGGGCCTGCCGCTTGCGGGAAGACGCGTTCAACGAAGGAGCGAAGTACGGCGACCTCGGTGTCGGCTGCGACCCGGTCAAGATCTGCCGGGTCGCTCACGGGCTGACCGGGGTGGTGCATGCGACCGATTTTGAACCCTGCGCCATCGACAGGCGGGAAGCCGTAGTGGTTGATGCCGTCCTCCTGAACGATGAACACGGGAAACCTCGCCGGTTCGAACAGCTCCGGCATCGTTGGCTGGAACCACGCGACCACCTGTCGGGCCGCCTGGAAGAGCTCGCCTGGTAGACCAAAGAGCCGCGAGGCCCACGCGCCAGGGGCGAGCACGAGGCGGTCGGCTTCGACTGCGCCATCGCTCGTTTCGACCCGCACCCCTTCGGCGTCTGTGCTCCAGCTCAGCACAGTCACGCCTTCGCGTAGTTCGGCACCTGCAGCTCGCGCGGAAGCGGCATGCGCGGCAACCGAGGCCTCAGGGCGTAGGAAGCCCGCGTCGGGTTGAAAGATGCCAACCCAATCCTCGCGCGGGTGGTAGGCAGGGAAGCGCTCGGCGAGATCACCAGGGCCAAGGAGCTCAAAGGCGAGGTCGTGCTCTGCGCACGCTGCGAGCGTCCCTGCCACGAGCGAGCTATCGGGCGTACCTACCTCGACTGAGCCGGTCGTTTCGAAGAGCGCCACGTTCTGGCTCGCTTCGAGCTCACGCCAGAGCGTGTAGGCACGGCGCAGCAGCGGAACGTAGTCCGGATGCTCGTGGTAGGCGAGGCGGATAATCCGTGACAGGCCATGGAGCGATCCGCGATCGTGGCCAATCGCGTACTGCTCAAGCCCAAGCACCGAGACACCACGTTTGGCAAGGTGGAACGCAGCGGCGCTCCCCATTGAGCCGACGCCTACGACAATGACGTCGTAGCGCTGGGTCAACCTGCGGACTTGACCTGCTGCAGCAGGCCGACGCTCTCGTCGACAAATCGGTCGACTTCGCCACGCTCAACGTTCGAGCTCGTAATGCCGTACGCCCAGCGGTAGGCGTCCTGGTCGAGGATCTCGTCGAGCGGCACGCCTGCAACGAGGTCGAGGTCGGTGCTCTCGGGGAGATAGCCCGCATAGTCGTTCGCGTAGGCCGCCGCGATCGTCGTGCCAAACGGGCTGCCTTCCTTGATGCGCACGCCAGCGTGGTTGAAGAGCTCGAACGGGTTCGTCACGATCGCGATGTCGCCCGCAGCAATCACCTGTACCTGCGCCGGGATCGGCTCGCTCTGACGCTCGAGCATGTCGATGTACATCGTCAGCGCGCCAATCTGGTACTGGAGCGGAAACTGCTGGGCGGAGGTCATCGTGTGCACCTCGGTCGGCCACACTTCGGGCCACTGCGGCTCAGGGAGCTTCTGCAGCTCCTCGCGGCGCGCCTTCAGCTCGGCAAGGTCGTAGCCGGGGTTACGACGAGCGAGCTCTAGGTCGATCGACGCGAAGCGGACGTCGCCATCGGGGCTCGTGTCGACTGTCGGGAGTAGCTCCAGGGCGACTTCGCCGATCGCGCGACCAAGCCGGTCGCGCTCCGCATAGGAGTGCCGGCTCGAGTTCCAGTTGCCGAAGTACCAATCGAACGGTGCGAGGTCGCCAGCGCAGCCCTGCAGGAAGATCACTTCGGTGCCGGGAGCACCGGCAGCAACCGTGTCGCGTAGCGGCGCGATGTACTCAGCGTCCCACTCATACGACACGCCACCAACCGAGATCGGATGCGTCTGGAAGCTCACAACGGCCGCGAGCGGCGAGCCGTCAGTCTTGTCGACGCGGACGACCGTGACGGTGTCGTCGACCGGCCGCTCCTTTTGCACACGGTTGCCGGTAAGCCCTGCGCCGTGACCGACGGCGGCACCGATGCGAACCGGGTGCATGTTCTTGAAGGCGCCATAGACCGCACCTGCGAGCAGATCGGTGAGCGAATCGGCGTACCGAGCAAAACTCGGGATGTCGCGGAGCGTCGGAATGCTCTGCCCGCGGGTCAGGCTCGGGCCGCTGTGGTTGTGGCTCGCATGAACGGAGACCGCATCGCCCGGAATGCCGGTGAGGCGGGTTACCTCTGTCCGAATGTTCTCGGCCAGGAGGCGCCCAACGAACACGAGGTCGCTCGCGACGATCGCGGCGGTGTTCGTGCCGTCAGAGATCACGAGGGCCTGGGCGATCAGCCGCTCGTGAATGCCACTCGCGAGTGCCGAACGGGCGTTCCAACACGCAACAGGGGTACCAAGCGGCGGGGTGATATCCACCCGAGCGACTCCGGCGTACAGCGTCACAGGAGCTCTTTTGCATCGATCTCGCGGCCGACAACGATTACGTTGTCGCCCTGTGTGGTTGGGGCGATGGCACGCACGGCTGCCACGACGCCGTCGCATTCGGCGTGGACAACCGTTCCCGGGCGGTCAGGCCGCTCAAGGAAGTGGATCTGGCCGACCGCGTCACCCTTCTTTACGCGCGCCCCGAGGTCGACGAACGTCTCCCAGAGGCCGCTCTCGGGGGCGAAGACGTAGTTCTCCATGTCGGTTGCACGCACGATCACCGGCGGCGCAAGTCCAAGCTCTTCACGGCTCTTGGGGGCACCAGCGATGACGCCGAAGTGGCGGAGCACGTTGGCAAGGCCGTCTTGGGCGATGCGGTGCGTTCGGGCGTGCACATGGCCGCCGCCGCCAAGCTCGGTTGAGACAACGATCTTCCCTTGCCGTTCTGCCTCACCCACGAGGAGGCCTGTGCCGCCAACGTCGATGTAGACGAAATGGAAGGGGCTATTCCACGCGAGCATTCCCTCGACCATCTGCCGGCGCTGCTCGGGGTCGTCGACCCAGTGCATCTCTGACCACTCGGGACAGAGCATGGTGCGACCGCCGCTGTGCATATCGACGACGATCTCGGCGCGGGGGAAGAGGTAGCGCGTGAAGAAATCTGCGAGCTGCTCGTCGGCGGGGCCGTCAGGCCGACCAGGGAACGAGCGATTGAGATTCGCGCCCGAGGGCCAAAGGCGCGTGAAGTCGCGCGAAGCCTCCATCGAAGCGCACGGAACGATGATCAGGTGGCCGTGGACGTTTTCGGGTGTCGCGGAGCGAGAGACGTTCAGCGCGGCAACCTGGCCTTCGGGCTCGTCGCCGTGTACGCCGCCGATCACGACAGCGACAGGGCCAGAGCCCTCGCCCTTCACGGAGATAATCGGAATGAACTGATGTGACCAACCGCTCGTATTGTTCGAGCGAGGCAGTTCAAGGCGACCGACATGCTTACCCGGGGCATCAAGGTCGATCGTGCAGTGCACCGGTGTGTCCGCCATTGATTCGCGATTGTAGACAATTGCTCTATAGTTGACAATCTGGCCTTCGGGCCCGAGATTTGGCCTGAACAGTCACTTCTGCGAGGAGGGATTTCGTGAAGATCACGGATGTCGAGGCGGTGATCCTTCGACAGCCGGCGCTGAACGAGGGCATCGCGGACGGAAGTCAGGACGACCTTGTTGTTTTCATCCATACGGATGAGGGCATCACCGGAGTCGGCGAGGTCGATTCGGCCCCGGAAGCGGTCAAGGCGGTCATTCACGCCCCTGGCTCGCACGCCATCGCCAATAGCCTGCGCGAACTGCTGATCGGGGAAGACCCGATGGACGTCGAGCGCCTATGGCAGAAGATGTATCGCGGCCTGATTTATGTCGGGCGTCGCGGCATTGCGCTCCACGCGATCAGCGGTGTCGACATTGCGCTCTGGGACATCAAGGGCAAGGCGCTTGGCAAGCCGGTCTACGAGCTGCTTGGTGGGAAGAAGCGCGACAAGGTGCGCGCATACGCATCGCGGCTCATGCCGGATACCCCGACCGAAGTGAAGGAAGCAGTTGCAGAGGTTCGCGAACTCGGCTTCACGGCCGTGAAGCTCGGGTGGGGTGTCCAGGGTCAGAACGCCGATCACGACATCGCCCTCGCGACCGCGGCCGTCGAGGCTGGTGGCGACAAGGTGACCGTGCTGATCGACTCGGGTCTCGGCTACGGAAACGACGCCAAGACGGCGATCAAGGTTGCCCGCGCATTCGAGGAGCTCGGCATCTTCTGGATTGAGGAGCCGTTTGAGCCAGACGAGTACGAGGCGTACGCTGAGCTCGCTGACACCGTCGACATTCGTGTCGCGGCGGGCGAGCAGGACACGACGGTCTGGGGCTTCCGCGAGCTGATCGAGCGTGGCCACGTTGATCTTGTGCAGCCAGACGTCACCCGCTGTGGTGGCATCACTGAGCTTCTGCGGATCGGGGAATTCGCGCGCGCGCGTGGCGTCGAGACGGTGCCGCACGCGTGGAAGAGCGGCATCATCAAGGCGGCGTCGCTCCACTGCAACGCCGTGCTGCCCGACGCACAGTTCCAGGAGTACTGCATCGCTGGCACTCCGATCAACACCGAGCTCACGTTCGAGCTGCTGCCGATCGACGCCGACGGAAACGTTGAGATCCCGACCGCGCCCGGCATCGGTGTCACGGTCAACCCCGAAATTGTTGCCCGGTATCGGGTCGACTGAGAGGAAACACGCGCATGACCACGACCGAATCGCAGAAGACAGGGTCGCTCTCGGAGCGGGCCTCCCGGGTCATCCCCGGTGGTGTCAACAGCGGCCAACGTCGAGTGCCGGGACTCGAAGATCTCGTCATCGCCTCGACGCATGGCTCGACGTTCACGTCGCTTGACGGCAAGACCTTCACCGACTACCACGCGGCATTCGGGCCGCCGCTGCTCGGCCACAACGACCCCGATGTCGATGGTGCCGTTGCAGCCGCCGCGAAGTCGGTTGGGCTGATGGGCATCGGCGTTTCGGAGATCGAAGTCGAGGTCGCCGAAAAGATCGTCTCGCTCCTGCCATCGGTCGAGAAGGTGCTGCTTACCGAGACCGGTAGCGAAGCGACCTTCCATGCGATCCGTGTCTCGCGTGCTGCCACGGGGCGTCGTCACATCATCAAGTTCCAGGGCTGCTACCACGGGTGGCACGACTCGGTTGCGATGAACGTGATCTCGCTTCCCGAGAACGTCGGCAAGCGCGACCCGCTCTCGAAGGGTGTCCTGCCTGAAGTCACCGAGGCGACGATCGTGTGCACGTTCAACGACGCCGACGAGGTTGAGCGTGCGCTGAACGAGTACGACGTTGCGGCGATCATCCTTGAGCCGATCCCGCACAACATCGGGGCAGTGCTCCCGAAGCCCGGCTTCCTTGAGCGGCTTCGCGAGCTTGCAACAAAGCACGGCACCGTGCTGATCTTCGACGAGGTGATCACCGGTTTCCGTCACGGTCTTGGCGGTTACCAGTCGGTTGCGGGCGTGACGCCGGACATCACAACGATGGGTAAGGCGATGGGCAACGGCTGGCCGATCTCGGCGATCGGCGGCAAGGCTGAGCTGATGGATCTCTTCAGCACGACCCCTGGGCAGCCGGCGTTCTTCGCTGGCACGTTCAACGGTCACCCGCCAACGGCTGCTGCCGCGCTGGCGACGATCAACAAGCTCCAGAACGAGCCGGTTCACGAGCACGTGTTCCGCCTTGGCGAACGTGCCCGCCAGGGCCTCCGTGAGGTCTACGCGGGGCTCGACATTCCGGTCGTCGTGAGCGGCTTCGGCTCGGTCTTCGTCACGTACTTCCTCGAAGGCCCGGTTGAGAACTACACCGACCTGCTTGCAAACGACGTCGACATGTTCATTGGCGTCCGCCGCGAGCAGATGAAGCACGGTGTCTTTGAGCTTCCGTTGAACCTGAAGCGCAGCCACTTCTCGTACGCGCATACCGACGACGACGTCGACCGGCTCCTTGAGGCCGCCGAAGCATCGGCCAAGGCTGTGCTGGAGGCACGGGCATGAGCTACGACGGCCCCGTTCATTGCACGATCGATCTCTCGAAGCAAGGCAAGCAGATCGGTCGGCTCCAGTTCCCGCGCATCTCGAACACCGCAGGCTGGGGCTTCAGCTTCGTCCCGATCGCGACGATCGCGAACGGCACAGGCCCCACCGTGCTCGTCTCGGGTGGTAACCACGGCGACGAGTACGAAGGCCAGGTTGCGGCGCTGCGTCTGATCGACGAGATCGACGCCTCGCAGGTCAACGGCCGAATCATCGTCGTGCCGGTGATCTCGAAGGATGCGTCCTGGGCAAACACCCGCCTGTGGCCGTCCGGGGCAAACTTCAACCGCTCGTTCCCTGGTCGCCCCGACGGGCCGCCCAACGAGCAGCTCGCCGACTACTTCACGCGCGAGCTCTTCCCGGCCGCCGACGTCGTGATCGACATGCATTCAGGTGGACGCACCGCCTGGTTCCTGCCGTGCTCGCACATGCACGTCGTTGAGAATCCCGAGCAGCGCGCGCGCATGCTCGAGGGGATGCTCGCGTGGAACTCTGACTTCCACTTCCTCTACGTCGATATCAACGGCAATGGTCTGCTGCCGGTCGAGGCCGAGAATCAGGGTAAGACCGTGATTACGACCGAGCTCGGTGGTGGCGGTCGCGTTCCGGCCCCGGTGCATCGCCTCGCCTGGTCGGGTCTGACGAACGTGTTGCGCCATCTCGGCGTGCTCGAGGGTGAGGTGCTGACCCGCGCGTCGCTCGGACTGCCCGACGCCGTGATCATCGACGGTCGCGACGGCGACAACATGGTGATCACCGAAGAGACGGGCTTCTGGGAGGGAATCCTTGAGCCGGGCGAGCCGGTGAAAGAGGGCGAGCCGGTTGGCCGCCTCTGGTTCCCCGACACGCCGGGCCGTCCGCCCACGGTGATGCGGGCACCACGCGACGGCATTGTTGTCGTCACGCGGGCGATTCCTGTCGCCGAAGCGGGTGACTCCGTGTTCGTGCTCGGCCAGCCAATCGATCGGGCAGATATCAAGTGAGTTCATCACTCGCGCAGGTCGGGGGTAGGACCTTCGCGAGTGTCCGTAAGCACCGCAACTACCGGCTGTACTTCGCCGGCAACCTGGTCTCGTTTACGGGCACATGGATGCAGCAGATCGCTGCCTCCTGGCTCGTGCTGCGCCTGACGCACTCACCGGTACTCGTCGGTGCGCTTGCGCTTTGCCAGCTGCTGCCGGTGACGGCAATGGGTCTCTTCGTCGGCACCTTGATCGACCGCTACGACGTGCGCCGCCTCGTGATTCGCGCCGAGATCTTGCAGATGGCGAACGCGGCGCTCCTCGCGGCGCTCACGATCGCGGGTGTCGTGCGTGTCTGGGAGGTCTTTGCCCTCGCGGCGTTCCAGGGCATCGTCGGTGCGATTGACGCGCCTGCACGGCACTCACTCGTATTTCAGATGGTTGGGCCTGAGGATCTCGCAAACGCGGTGTCGCTCTCGTCGAGCCTCGGCACGATGGCGCGCGTGCTTGGACCCGCCATCGGTGGTGCGGTGGTTGCCACAGCCGGCGAAGGTACTGCGTTTGCGCTGAACTCCCTCAGCTTCTTCGCGATCCTCGCGTCGCTCTGGTCGATGGATGTTTCAAAGCTCCACCGGCCGGGAAAGAGTGAGGAGTCGAACGTCCTGAAAGGAGCAGTTGCGGCGTTGAGCTATGTCCGTCACACGCCTCGAGCGACGGTCGCGTTCGTCGTCGTCTTCTTCCTCGCGACGTTCGCGTTCAACTTCAACGTCCTCTTCCCGCTGATCGCCGACCGCACATTGCATAAGGGCGCAGGGACGTTCGGTGTGATCGCCGCCGTGTTTGGGGCGGGAGCGTTCACAGGCGCGATGATCAACGCGTTTCGTGCAGTCGCAAGCGTTCGTACGATCATCCTCGGTGCGGTCGGGTACGGCGCTCTTGAGCTGATCCTCGCTCCCCTGCACTCGCTCATTGCGATCTGCGTCCTCCTCTTCTTCATCGGCGTTTTCTACGTGCTGTGGGGCACGAACGCATTGACGACGATTCAGCTCGCGGCCCCGCCGCACCTACGCGGGCGTGCAGCAAGCCTGTACTTCTTCGCATTCCAGGGCGGGGCCCCGCTCGGCGGGCTGTTTGCTGGTGTCCTCGTGTCGTGGGGAGGCACTCAGCTTGCGTACCTCATTGGGGGAGCCGTGTCGCTTGCCTCGGCGCTCTGGGGGATCTGGTTCCTCTCATCCCGGGCCGATGGGTCGGACATGTCGGTCGAGTCGGTTGCCGGATTCGCTCACGCCTTGCACCGTCCATCGTTCCGTCTCGCTAGGCGAACTTCAGCCGAGGGGCGGGCGGAACTTGACGCGACCGAAACGCTCGCGGATCCGCTCGAGTAGCCCTGCGAACGACCCGTCGTGCGCTAGACGAGGTCGAAGCACTCGAACTGATTGCGGCGCATCAGACGCTCGGCAATCGTGAGCGCCTGCGCCTGAGTGAGGTCGCCAGCGGCCACCTCCGCTTCGAGCGTCTTCGTGAGCCAGCGGCGTGCCTGCAGCGAATAGGCGAGCACATTCGTCGGCCACATCGTGTCGCCGCCGTAGGCGAATAGCTTGTTGACTGGTGCGGCGTGGATGAAGCGACGGACGAAGTCGGAGCTGCTGTACGGGTCAATCGACCACGCCCAGCAGAGGTCGACCCAGACGTTCGCATAGTGCTTCGCGATCGACACGAGTTCTTCGCCATACGGGTATCCGATGTGCATCAAGATGAACCGCGCCTCCGGGTAGCGCGCAAGGAGCTTGGTCATCAGGCCAGGCCGAACCCAGTCGATCGTCATTCGACCGTTGCGGGCGAACATGCCCGTATGCACCTTGTACGGAAGGCCGTACTCAATCGCGTGCTCGACGCTGCGCGCCCAGCACCAGTCACCAAGAACAGCGCGGTCGGTGGTGTCGCCGCCGTCCTGGAGCACCCGGGTGAGCGCGATTGCCGCATCCGTGTCGGTGCGCTCCTCCCAGGCGAGTGAGCGGTCGTAGGCGTGTTGAGACTTGACGGCGATCGAGTGAGCCGCGTTGCGCGCGAAGATCGCGGCGAGCGCGTCGCGCAGGCTGTCGAGGCCTGTCACCTCGATGCCCGTCTCGGCGGCGATCTTCTCGCTCTCGATCTCGCCACGACAGAAGCTCCACATCGACAGGTCGTAGGTGAAGAACTCCTGGGCGAGTGGTTCGGGCTCGCGGTTCCAGCGCATGTCATCAATCTGGATGTGGTCAAGCAGGGCAACCTCGCGCATCAAGCGCAGTCGCTCGGCATCGCTTTGCAGACCGGTGAGCGTGTGCTGCGCTTGCTCAAGGCCGTTTGCGGTCAGCTCGTCAAGCCCGTAGGTGTGATGGGCCGAGAGCCGGATCGCCTCGCCGTACCCTGCAAACTGTGTGCGCTCCCAGATCTCACGGATCTCGGTGAAGCGCGAGCTCACCGTCCCTGCTGCCGGATTCAGCAGTCGCTCAAGAGCATCGGGAGCAAGGCCGGCGCTTATGAGGTCATGCCATGCGTAGTGGCCGAAGAGATCTTGGAGAATGTCAGGGCCGCCCTCGCGCCACGCTGCGGCCGGTTGGAGATGCTCGTGCGTATCGACGAGACGGATCGTCGCGATCTCGAAGGCGAGATCTGACCCGCTCACGCAGCGACCACGCTGACGGCCGCGACGATGGCCGCTGCCGCCTGCTCGATCGCGCCGTCGTCGATCAGACGGTGCGTGACGAACCGGAGTCGTGACTCGTCACGTACGAACGCGAGGACACCCTCCTCGGCGAGGCGGAGCGCCGCAGCCTCAGAGCCTGCAGGGCAGCGACAGAACACGATGTTCGTCTCGACGGGATCGACCTCAAGCCCGCCCGCACGAAGGAGCTCCGCGAGATGACTCGCCCGACGGTGGTCGTCGGTAAGCCGGTCGATCTGTCCGAGCGCGACGTAACCGGCCGCCGCAAAGATGCCGAGCTTGTGCAGCGTGCCAGCACCGAGTGCCTTGAGATGTTCCCGCGCAGCCCCGATCGTGTCGGCCTGCCCAGCGAGGAGCGCCCCGAACGGTGCAGAGAGACCCTTGTTGAGGCTGAACGACACCGTGTCGACCGGCGCAGCAAGAGCGGCGAGGGGAACACCAAGCGCAACCGAGGCGTTCGCCAGACGAGCGCCGTCGAGGTGGACGGCCGCGTCGTGCTCGTGGGCCACGGCGGCAAGCTCGGCGGTCTCACGTGCAGAGATCGCTGCCCCGCCCGCGCGGGTATTCGTGTTTTCGAGGCACACGACTGCTGCGTCGTTCACGGTGACCGCCTCGGCCACACGGTGCGGCTCAAGGTGGCCCCGTGCGCCCGTCAGCGTGACGGGGCGCAGACGAGCGAGCGAGGAGATGCCCATACCCTCACTCGT
>OMIZ01000118.1 GCA_900299235.1 Actinomycetota bacterium | reverse complement strand
CTGCGACCACCGCGGCATCACCCCTGCTGCAGCGCTCAACGTGCGGCCCTTGAGTGCGCCGCAGAGCAGAAGGCCGGCGGCAAGTCCGTCGCCGGTGACGTGATCCCGGAGGTAGATGATGTGCCCGGACTGCTCGCCGCCGAGGATCCCTCCCTCACGCCACAGCGCCTCGAGGACGTAGCGGTCGCCGACATCGGTCGTGAGCACGCGGATGTTGTTTTCGGCCATGAGTGCGTGGAAGCCGTAGTTCGTCATCTGCGTGACCGCCACGAGCTCGACACCGAGGTGCAACGCGAGCACGGCAACGATCTCGTCGCCGTCGACGACCTTGCCGTTTTCATCGACCGCCATCGTGCGGTCGCCGTCGCCGTCGAACGCGATGCCAAGGTCAAAGCCGTGTTCGACGACCGCCGCCTGTAGCGCTTCAAGCGCGGTCGCCCCGCAGCCTGAGTTGATGTTGGTGCCGTCGGGTGCGTCGCCTATCGCCTTGACGGTCGCGCCAAGCCGGGCGAACGCCTCAGGCGCAAGACCCGCATAGGCGCCGTGTGCGCAGTCGACGACAACACGCAGCCCGGTGAGGTCTGAACCGAACTTCTCGATCACGTAGTCGATGTAGGCGGCCGACGACTCACCGTCGCGATGCGTGATCGTGCCCGTCAAGCCACCCGGCACCGGCGCGCCGAGGAGAGCCTCGATCTGCTCCTCGGCTGCGTCGGGGAGCTTGTGGCCATCGCGATCGAAGAACTTCACGCCGTTGTATTCGGGCGGATTGTGCGAGGCGGAGATCACGATGCCGAGATCCGCGCCAGCAAGGGCCACGGCGGGCGTCGGCAGCACACCGCCGAGTACGACGTTCGCGCCAGCCGATGCGGCGCCGCGCGCTAGCGCATCTTCGAGTTCTGGGCCGGAGCCACGCGTGTCGCGCCCAACAAAGACCGTTGCCGCGCCGCTCCAGATCACGGCCGCGCGCCCGAGACGCTCGACAAGCTCGGGGGTCAGGAATTCGCCGACGACTCCTCGAACGCCGTCCGTGCCAAAGTAGCGACGCGTCATGCGAGCCGAAGCCTACTCCTGATGCGCCGGCGGGATGCCGACAGGTACACGGCTCTCCGTTAGCGCTTGGAGAACTGCGGGGCCTTGCGCGCCTTGTGCAGGCCGGCCTTCTTCCGCTCGACCTCGCGGGCGTCGCGCGTCAGGAAGCCCTGGCGCTTGAGCATCACGCGGAAGTCGGGGTTGATCTCGACCAGCGCACGGGCGATGCCGTGACGAACCGCACCGGCCTGACCCGACGGGCCACCACCGTGAACGCGGACGCGAAGGTCGTACTGGCCCGTGAGCTCGGTCGTCTTGAGCGGCGAGAGCACCGACACGCGGTGGAGCAGACGAGGGAAGTACTCATCGAGCGTCTTGCCGTTGACCCAGGTCTTCCCGTCGCCGGGGCGAAGGATCACACGGGCGACGGAGGTCTTCCGCTTCCCGGTTCCGAGGTACTGGGCGGGATTCGACACTACGAGACCTCCAACTGCTTCGGCGCCTGGGCCTCGTGCGGGTGCGCCGGGCCGGCGTAGATCTTCAGCTTCGTGAGCTGCTGACGGGAAAGGCGGTTCCGCGGGAGCATGCCCTTGACGGCCTTCCGCAGCACTTCGGTGGGGCGGCGCTCAAGCTGCTCGCGCAGCGGACGCGTGGTCAGCCCACCGGGATAGCCCGAGTGACGGTAGTACATCTTCTGCTCGAGCTTCTTGCCCGTGACCGCAATCTTCTCAGCGTTGATGACGACGACGAAGTCGCCCGTATCGACGTGCGGTGTGAACACCGGCTTGCCCTTACCACGGAGACGATCGGCGATCTGCGTGGCGAGCCGACCCAGGGTCTGGCCCTCGGCGTCGACGATGTACCACTCGCGAGTGATCTCTCCGGTTTTTGCGCTGTAGGTCTTCATGGTTTCGATGCGGTCACAGAAAAACGACGGACGAGTCGTCCGCCGACGCCGGATGGTAGCAAGACGATGCAGGCGGCGGGGAGAGCCGCCGTCAGTGCGGCAAGGATAGCGAGCGGCGTCGCTCCACCGACGGTGTAGACAACCCCGCCCGAGAGCGCGAGCGATGCGCCTGAGAAGCTCGATAGACGGTCAGATAGGCCAACGAGTCGACCGCGTTCTGACGGTGCCGCGAGCGAGACGAGTTCCGTCGTCGCGGCGACGTAGGAGATGTTCCAGCCAAGGCCGAGGCCAAACATCGAGAGCGACATGCCGGGAATCCCACCGAGCCACACCAGGCTGAGGTTCGAGACGGCCATGATCAGCAGGCCAGCGGTCATGGCACGGCGTCTTCCCATGCGCTCGAGGAGATCGCCGACGATCAGGACAAGTCCGTACATGCCGACGATGTGGGCGCTGATTACCGTGAAGATGTCGCCGTGCTTGTGGTGATGGCCGACTGCCACGTACCCGGCGAGGTTCATCACACCCGCCATCACGGCGAAGCTCGTGACGGCAGCGAGCATCGCGTACCCCACACCTGGCCGACGGAGCAACTCCCGCACCGTTGCGGGCGAGTCGGGTTCCGGCGCCGCCCCCACCTCGTTGACGAACGCGCGAGAGAGCTCCTGGGGGTCGGGACGGACGCCAAGCGAAATCAGCAGCCCGCCGACCGCAAAGAGCGAGGTAAGCAGCCAGGGCAGCGCGAGATCAGCCGGGGCAAGCGCACGGTCGGCAAAGAGTGGGCCAAAGACGAGCGGGCCCCAGACCGCTCCCGAGACTGCGCCGAAGAGGACAAACGACATGCCGCGGGCGCGATAGGCAGGCGGGAACATCTCGGCAGCTGCGGCCCGCGAGAGCAGGACGATTGTCTGCGCCGCGCCACAGATGCCGAGGCCAAGCACGACGAGTTCCCCCGAAGTTGACCAGCAGCCAAGCGCGGTCACCGCAGGCCCGACGATGCCGAGCGCAAAGCCGGTGCGGATCACGGGCATCCGGCCAACACGGTCGGAGATGCGTCCAGCCGGACTCACCGCGGCTGCACCGGCGAGCAGGAAGATCGCCGGGCCGAGGCCGAGAATCCCTTCGATCCCGGTGACTGAGACGAGGGTCACGGTTCCGAGCGCAACCGCGAGCTGGATCATCCCGGACAGGCACACGAGGCCGGTTGCGAGCAGCACTGCGTTCTTCGACGCGGGACTCAGTCGCACAAGAGCTCCTTGAGTCCGGCGTGGAACGCTGCCGCGCCTCCGCGCGATGGATGGCGCACATAGGCGCCACCGAATGCTGCGTGAGCGACCCGTCCGACAGGTACGACGAGTCGCCCACGGGCCAGTTGGCGGGCAAACGGAATCCCAGCGGCAACTTCGGCGGAGGTTGGCGGACGATTCGAACGCGCGTCGCCGGGATGGGTTGGCACGACGTTCCAGAGCAGCACGTCATCTGCGACGCCGAGCTCGGCAAGGACGCGATGGACGATCGTGGCTGTTGCCTCGGCAGGCCCCTCGCCCGACACCTGACGCTCCGACGTCAGCGGCAGACCCGAGACACGGGCGCCACGGTAGCCAGGCGCCTCGGCGACCAGTAACACGCTGGCATCGCGCCGCTCGTCGAGATACTGGGAGAGGCGTTCGCGAAGCAACGGCGCGCGTTCGCCATCCCGATAGAAATTGAACGTCTCACCGATCTCTGCCGAGGTAAGTGCTCGCATGAATCCTCTGATCACGCTCCGTACTCTGACCGATAGCGGACAATCGCCGCGGGAGATCGCGCATGAGATCGCGTCGTTCCTCGACAAGGCCGAGCACACGCTTGACCTCGCGCAGTACGACTTCGAGTTCGGGGCCGAAACCGCCCACATCATCGGCAACGCAATTCGTGCAGCGCATGCGCGTGGCGTCACGGTTCGGCTCGCCTACAACGTCGACCACAGGAATCCGATTCCGGTACCGCCACCCGCCTCACCCGACCTTGATCTGATCACGACGCTCCCGGTAACCGCGATACCGATCGCTGGTGTCCCGAACCTGATGCACCACAAGTACGTCGTCCGCGATGGCAGGGCGGTGTTGACGGGCTCGACGAATTGGACGGACGACTCGTGGGGTCGTCAAGAGAACCTAATCGTGATCGTCGAGTCGCCCGGAATCGCTGCTCAGTACATCGCGAACTTCGAGGAGCTGATCTCCGGTGCTCCTGTAGCCGCGACAGGTGCGAGCGCGCATCCGCCCGTCGATGGCATTCGTGTGTGGTTCACGCCGCGAGGTGGCCCCGATCTCTCGCACCGCATCGCCCAGGCGATTGGGCTTGCACGTACGCGCGTCCGAATCTGCTCACCGGTTGTCAGCTCCGGCCCGATCCTCGGGGCGCTCGCAGGAGCCGTCGCGGCCGGCAAGGTCGACGTCGCTGGCTGCGTCGATGCCGTGCAACTGCAGGGTGTCGCACTGCAGTGGAAAGACGCGGCGTCGGCATGGAAGCTCCCGCTGCTCGGCCGTCTCGTCGGCGGCCCGCTCAGCGCGAAGCCGTCGAGCCCTTTCGCACGCGGCCATCTGCACGACTCAATGCACGCGAAGATCGTCGTCGCCGACGACACCGTGTTCGCGGGGTCGTTCAACCTCTCGCGGTCGGGTGAGTCGAACGCCGAGAATGTCCTTGAGTTCGACGACGCCGATCACGCTGACACACTGGCGGCGTTCGTTGACACCGTGCGGGCGCGGTACGACGAGCTCAAGCTGACGGCGTAGGTGAGCTAGGCGAGCGTTTCGGCGTCGGTCGGGAACGCCCGAGCCCACGACCGGAGGAACGTCGCCGCATACCGCGAGTCGGGCGGAATCAGATCGGACGCCCGGGTGAAGGCAGAGCGAGCGGCCTTCGTCGTGCCTGCAGCGATCAGCGATTCGCCAAGCGCCCACTGGGCGTAGCCCCGGAGCTCTGCGTCGTCATGACGGGCGAGCATGTCAACCGCCTCGGTGGCTTCGTCGATCGCCGAACCGGGATCGCCGGTACGGGCAAACGTGATCGCGCGCTCGATCTTCAGCCACGCCCGGTCGGGCAGATCGCCGACTGCAGCAACGAGACCTTCGGCGGCATGCAGATGCTCGGTTGCTGCGTACGGGTCGTCGTCGAAGATCGCGATCTCCGCGGCAAGCAGATGCGCTCGGCCGAGGTGCATCGTGTCTTCGGTTGCCTCGAGCAGGCCAATCGCACGCGTGATGCTTGAGCGCGCCGCGTCGTGATCGCCTGAGGCCGACGCGAGCCGCGCGTGCGACCAGTAGAGCCTCATGCGGGAGTACGGGTCGTCGGCGTGCGCGGCGTAGCCAAGGGCATCGTCGATTGCCTTGCGGGCCTCTTCGAGCTCGCCCATGTCGGCAAGCGCGTAGGACAGGTACGTCGAGAAGCGAACGAGCGCAGGCCAGTTGACTGGCGTGTTCGCGATCAGCGAGGTCGCCGCTGCGCGGAAGAGCTCCGCGGCTCCAACACCGTCACCCGTGCTCGACAGCGCTAGGCCAAGCGTCGCCCAAGCATCCGGGAACGCAGTGGGCGTCACCCATGGCTCCTTCACGGCTTCGCGCAGCACCTCGATCGCGCCCATGTGGTCGCCACGCTGCGCGGCAACGGCGCCAAGGCCGATCCGTGCGAGCGTCATATCGCGCACGTCACCCGCACGTTCGGCGTCGGCGAGCACCTCGCGATACATCACGTCGGCGGCCACGTCATCGAGATCGAGCCGCAGCGTCAGCTCGGCCTCGCCCAGGCGAAGCTCGCGCGCCTCGGTATCGGGCTGCTCAACGCCCGTCTCGAGGTAGTGCGGTGTCACACCAAGATTCTTGGCCAAGACACGAAGCGCCTTCATCGACGGAACGCGTTCGCCGAGCTCAATCCGAGAGATGTAGGCATAGCTCACGCCCCGTGCGGCGATGGCTCGCTGTGAGAGTCCGCGCTCGCGCCGCAGGCGCTTGAGACGATCCCCAATCGTTTCGGCCGCCGCGGTCACAGCCCGCATCTTGGCTGGTTGGTTGCCAATCGTCAAGAAAAGCCCATTGCGCTTCTATCCGGAAATGTGTCTACTTTTGTGGGCACCCCCCATTTGGGGGAGGCCAACACCTCGAAAGAGGGAAGAAGCCAGCAGAGAACGCCCCGCAATTTCAGGAAAACGACGACCCGGGCGCGACACCCCCTGGCACCACCGGCACCCGGCACGACCAAGCGGCTCATCCACGACGAGATCTGCCAGGAACACGCACCGACCGCCACTGCGGTACGGGCGAATCAACCACCAACCGCACCGAAAGGAACCCATGAACGCCAAGGCATTCACCTTCATCACCGCCCTCGTCACCCTCGCCGGCATCGCCGCCGGTGTCGGCTGGGGCCCCTGATCCCACCACGCACTACGCCGACACCCAGTCGGCTGCACGACGTGACCAACGAACCGGTGACGGCGCCTCTCGCCGCCACCTCCAACGAAAGGAACCCATGAACACCAAGGCATTCACCTTCATCACCGCCCTCGTCACCCTCGCCGGCATCGCCGCCGGTGTCGGCTGGGGCCCGTAACGAGGGAAGCCCCGCAAGAGAGGACCGGGGGGTCGCAGCCGGCCGTGGCGACACGGGCGGCTGCGTGCGGCCGCGAACCGAACGCTAGGCGGTGATCGGGAAGATCAGCCGGTAGGTGTTGAGCGGGGTATCACCCGCGCCAACGACGAGTGTCCCGCGAACACCCTGGTATGTCCCCGTGCCACCGGTCACGGTCAGTGTTGAGCTGGGTGACGCCAGCACGCCCGAGATCGAAACCGTGCCTCCCGGCAACACTGCCGTTCCCGTGAAGCGCGCCGAACCGTCGGCAAGCTGCAGTGCCGTACCGCGATCCGAACCCACGATCGCCCCAGCAGGTCGCCCGAATTGCGCGTGCACGTTCTTCAACGTGTCGGTCACGCCCAGGACGTCACCGGCATTGAGGGTCTTGAGCGGCGGCGTATCCTTCGCGACAGTCACCTTCGTCGCGACTGAGCGAACAACGATCGTCCTCACGTCCTGACGAGCCGAGTGCGCCGCTCCCGGCAGGGCGGCAATGGCCGACGCGGCGACAACGAACGCAGCAGGGAGCCGCACGCGCATCGCCCAGTCGTCTCTGGGCTCTGGACGGCCGCCAGGCCGCCTCGCTCGCGCTACTCCCACTCGATCGTCGCGGGTGGCTTCGACGTAACGTCGAGCACAACCCGGTTCACGGCGGGGATCTCGTTGACGATGCGGTTCGACACGATCTCAATCAGGTCGTATGGAAGGCGCGCCCAGTCGGCGGTCATCGCGTCGTCGGAGGTGACGGCACGAATCACGATCGGGTAGCCGTAGGTGCGCGAGTCGCCCTGGACGCCAACCGAGCGAATCGCCGGCAGAACCGCGAACGACTGCCAGAGGTCACGGTAAAGGCCGGCTCGGCGGACCTCCTCCTGCAAGATCGCGTCGGCCTCGCGCAACGCCTCAAGACGCTCTGCCGTGACGTCGCCGATGATGCGAATGGCAAGCCCGGGCCCCGGGAATGGCTGACGCCAGACCATCCGCTCTGCCATGCCAAGCTCCTCACCGACGCGCCGCACCTCGTCCTTGAAGAGCATGCGCAGCGGCTCGACGAGCCCCATCTCCATGTCGTCAGGAAGACCGCCAACGTTGTGGTGGCTCTTGATCGTCTCGGCTACTCCGTCTTCGCCACCCGACTCGATCACGTCGGAGTAGAGCGTCCCCTGGACAAGCCACTTGGCGTCGCCGACCTTCGCGGCTTCCGCCTCGAACACACGGATGAACTCCTCGCCGATGATCTTGCGCTTCGTCTCAGGATCGGTGACGCCTGCGAGCTTCGTGAGGAAGCGCTCTTTCGCATCGACGTGCACGAGTGGGACGTGGAAGTGCTCGCCGAAGGTCTGCACGACCTGCTCGGCCTCGTCCTTGCGCATCATCCCGTGGTCGACAAACACACAGGTGAGCTGCTCACCAATCGCCTTGTAGACAAGGAGCGCAGCGACCGAACTATCGACACCACCCGATAGACCGCAGATCACTTTGTCGGTTCCGACCTGGGCGCGGATCCGCTCAATCTGCTCTTCGATCACCGCGGCTGGCGTCCACGCCGGTGATGCTCCCGCGATCTCGTAGAGGAAGTTCTTCAGCAGCTCTTGGCCGTGCTCGGTGTGGACGACCTCGGGATGGAACTGCACGCCGTAGAGCGAGCGCGACTCATCTTCGAATGCCGCGATCGGCGTCGATGGCGAGCCAGCAACGACCGTCGCTCCTGTCGGGGCAGCGACCACCGAGTCGCGGTGCGACATCCAGACGGTCAGGTCGACGGGAATCCCGCCGAAGAGCCGCCCGCCCGACGCCCCGAGCTCAGCCTTGCCAAACTCCGCCAAGCCGGTGCGATCGACGCGGCCACCAAGCTCCTGCGCCATCAGCTGCATGCCGTAACAGATGCCGAGTGTCGGGACGCCGAGTTCAAAGATGCCCGGATCGACTCGGGGGGCGCCGTCGGCATAGACCGAGGCGGGGCCGCCCGAAAGAATCACGGCCGACGGATCACGTCGGCGAATGTCATCGGCGCTGACACGGTGCGACACAAGCTCCGAGTACACGCGCGCCTCGCGCACGCGTCGAGCGATCAGCTGTGAGTACTGGCCACCGAGATCGACGACGATAACCGGCCGCTCCTCAGGCAGCGGCATGGCGGCCTCGGAGTGCCCGGCCGCCTCAGCTCCGGCGGTAATTGGGTGCGTCCTTCGTGATCGTGATGTCGTGCGGGTGCGACTCACGGAGTCCGGCGCCCGTGATGCGCACGAATCGGGCACCCTGGAGCGCCTCGATCGTCGGCGCGCCACAGTAGCCCATCGACTGGCGCAGTCCACCAACAATCTGGTGCAGCACGGTCGAGATCGGCCCCTTGTATGGGACGCGACCCTCGATGCCTTCCGGGACGAGCTTCTCGACGTCCTCGACGTCGCCTTGGAAGTAACGGTCCTTCGAGAAGCTGCGCGCGCGCATCGCACCGAGCGACCCCATGCCGCGGTACTCCTTGAAGCGCTCGCCGTTCGCGAAGACGACATCGCCTGGTGCCTCGTCGGTGCCCGCGAGCATCGAGCCGAGCATCACCGTGTCAGCACCGGCGGCGATCGCCTTTGCGACGTCACCCGAACTCGTGATGCCACCGTCGGCCACCACCGGCACGCCATGACGTGCGGCGACTTCGGCGACGTCATAGACGGCGGTGATCTGTGGCACGCCCACACCCGCGACAACGCGGGTGGTGCAGATCGTTCCGGGGCCGATGCCGACCTTCAATCCGTCGGCGCCTGCGTCGATCAATGCCTCGCCCGCCTCAGGGGTCGCGATGTTGCCAGCGATCACTTCAAACTCACCTGAGAGACCCTTGATCGTCGCGACCATCTCGACGACACCGCGCGAGTGCCCATGCGCCGTGTCGACGACGAGCACATCGGCGCCTGCTGCGATCAGTGCCTGGGCGCGCTCGCGTGCGTCGGGACCGACGCCAACCGCCGCACCAACGCGCAGGCGACCATGCACGTCCTTCGTCGCCATCGGAAACTCGATGCGCTTCTGAATGTCCTTGACCGTGATCAGGCCCTTGAGCACGCCATCGGCGTCGACGACGGGGAGCTTCTCGATGCGATGGCGGTGCAGCAGGCTCTCGGCTTCAACGAGCGTCGTGCCGACTGGGGCGGTGACGAGATTTGTCGATGTCATCAGCGCCGAAACCGACTGGCTCGTGTCTTTCTCAAACCGCAGGTCGCGATTGGTGAGGATGCCCACGAGCTTGCCCGCCTCGTCGGTGATCGGAACGCCCGACACACGGTACGCCTCCATCAACGCGAGTGCATCTGACACGCGCGCATCGGGGCGCAGCGTGAGGGGCTCGACGATCATCCCTGACTCGGAACGCTTCACCTTGTCGACCTCCGACACTTGGTCGGCGATCGAGAGGTTGCGGTGGACGATGCCAATGCCGCCGTGACGCGCCAGGGCGATAGCCATGCGCGCCTCGGTCACGGTGTCCATCGCTGCCGAGACAACCGGCAGGTTGAGAACAACCGTCCGCGTCAGCCGTGTTGCCGTCGAAACGTCGTTCGGCAGAACCGACGACTCAGCTGGAACGAGCAGAACATCGTCGAAGGTCAGGCCCGCTTTGCCGAACTTCTCGCCACGCGAGAGATCTGAGTCGACGCGGAAGCCCTCGAATTCCATTGGCCCAATCGTAACGTCGCCACCGGGGGACGGCGAGAGTGGTGTGAGGAAGGTGCTAGACGGTCGCTTCGGCGGCCGGTTCGAGCTCAACGACGTCGGTCGCGGGCGAAAGCCGGCCTGCCTCGCGCGGGTCGAGCATGCCCGCACCAAGCTCAAGCGTCGAAGCCGCGGACGCGGCGGCAGCAAGGCGCAGCGTCTCGGCCGGCGCCTTGCCAGCGGCGCGCGCGGCCAGGAAGCCAGCGAGCAGGACATCGCCCGCACCGACGCTCGACACAGGCTCGACACGTGGCGCAACAACGCGAAAACGATGTACGACGCGATCCTCGCGCAGCAGCGCGATGCAGCCATCCTCGGTCGAGATCAGCGCGTTACGTGCGCCGAGCGCTGAGATCTGCTCCAGCGCGAGCTCGTAATCCTCGTCGTCGTGGAACTCCTGACCCACGAGCGACTCGGCGTCCTGCTGCCCGATCGACGCGAGCGTTGGCTCGGCCTCCACCCCGAGCCGCAGGGCTTCGCCTTCGCAGTCGAGGTACGTCGCGACGTTGCGGCGGTTGAGATCGTGGATCAGTTCGGCGTAGAACGAGTCGGCGACGTCGCGGGGCAGCGATCCGGCGATCACGACCACATCGGCGCTTCGCGACAGATACTCGACCTTCTCACGCAGGAAGCCGAGTTCGTCGGCGCGCACCGCCGGCCCCCACTCCTTGATCTCGGTGTAACTCCCGCTCGTCGGATCGACGACCGCCGTCGTCGTACGCGACTCGTCGGCGATCCGAACGAAGTCGTTGAGGATCCCCTCAGCCGTCATCCGCTCGACGATCCGCATTCCGGTCTGCCCACCGGCAAGCCCAGTGGCGATCGATGGCACACCGAGCGCCTTGAGCGCACGCGAGATGTTGATCCCCTTGCCGCCCGCCAGCGCAAGCCCTGAGGTGGCTCGATGACGCTGTCCACGTTGGAAGTTCGGCACCGTCAGGGTGCGGTCGATCGCGGGGTTGAGAGTGACCGTCAGGATCACGTGAGACCTCCTCGTGCGGTTTGTTGCCGCAGGCGCTGGGGGAGCAGATGGTGTGCCCAGCAGTGCGTGAGTCTACGTGTCGAGCGCGTCGTAAGAGTGCCGCGCTACCCGAAAATGCCGAGAAGTCGGTCGGCCGTGCGATGGGTGTACCACTCGACCCGTGTGCGAAGCGTCGGCGCACCAACAGACCGGTCAGCGACGAGCTCGCGGGTGCCGACGAGCGTGCCGGACGAGTAGATCTCGACCTTGCCAAGCGGCTGGCCCTTCGCGATCGGCGGCATCACACCGGCGGGAGCAACGACTTTCTCGACGAGCTGTGTGCCAAGCCGCGTGACAACCGTAAACGGCCGAGTCGAGACGAGGTGGAGCGGCGAGAGTCCGTACGGAAGCGAGACCGCCGCGTACTCTCGCTCGGTCGAAACGGCATCGACGGTGCGGTACTGAGCAACGCCGAACTCGGCCAGGCTCTGAAGGTCGCGGTTGCGCTGCGCCCGCGAGGGTGCGCCCAGGATGGTCACGTAAAGCGTGACGCCCTGCCGTTCGACCGCGACCACCTGGCACCAGCCGGCCGCGTTCGTGTGGCCCGTCTTCACTCCGATCACACCGGGTACGACACCAAGCAGGTCGTTCCAGGTATGGAGCTGTCGGTCACCGGCAATCGTCGCGGTCTCGCTTGCCACCGCGTCGCGCACCGGCGCGAGCTTCATCGCCGCCTCGGCAAGGAGAGTCACGTCGCGAGCGCTCGACCACTCACCATCGGCGTCGAGGCCGTCGGGGCGGACGAAGTGCGTGTCGCTCAGTCCAAGGACGGTCGCCTCGTGGTTCATCAGGTCGGCGAAGGCGGGAAAGCTCGGCGCAACCGACAGCGCGAGCGCATCGGCGGCATCGTTCGCCGACTGGATGAGTGCGCCCTTGACCAGGTCAGCGACGGTGAGCTGCTCGTGAGACCGCAGGTTGATCGTCTCTTCACCTACCCGCGCGGCCCGCGGATCGACCGTCACGACGTCGTCGAGCGAGTGGTGCGAGAGCGCGACGATCACGGTCATCAGCTTCGTGATCGAGGCGATCGGCACTCGCTTGCGCGCGTCGCGCGACACAACGACGTCATCGGTATCGGCGTTGACGACGTACCAGGCGGCCGCGTGAGCAACCGGGGCCTGCTCCGACGGTCGCACGGCGGCTCTCACACCCGTGACCGAGAGTGCGCAAACGACTGCGAGCAGCACGGCGAGGCGCGTCATCGCAGCCGCACCTTCTGCCCAAGGAAGAGCGACGTCGCTGAAAGGCCAGGATTGAGCTTCTGCAAGGTGGCAACCGACACGCCCGTTCTCGCAGCGATCCCGTCGAGCGTGTCTCCTGCGCGCACGGTGTAGCTCGCGGGCGTCCGCGCGATCGCGACCTTGGCTCTCGTGGTGGTTGTGCTCGGGGTGGTCGCGCTGTGCTTCGGGTGCACGAGCGGTCGCAGAAGCAACACGGCGATCGTCGCCACGGCGAGGAACGCGAAGGGCGCAAGGAACGGACGCACAGGACGTTCGGCGGCGCTCACCAACCCGAGACGGCCCACAGCTCGCTACGGAGCCGTGCTGCCTCGGCACCCGCCGCTGCTCGATAGTCGTCGCCGGTTTCGCGGTAGGCAAAGATCACCGACCGGGAGGCATTGACGAGCGCGCTTGCCGGGCCAGCCCGGAAGGCGCGCGCGAGATCGGCTGGATCTGCTCCCTGGGCCCCGACTCCGGGGAGCAGCAAGATCGTGTTGGGCATCAGCTTCCGCGCCTCGGCGACGGCCCGTGGATGCGTGGCGCCGACGACGGCACCGACGGCTGAGAGGCCAGACTCGCCGGTCAGGTCGGCGCCCCAATCGGCGACGAGTGCCGCAACCTGGTGCCACAGCGGTCGCCCATCGGAGAGCGTCACGTCCTGCACGTCACCGCCAGCGTTCGAGGTCTTGACGAGGCAGAAGATGGCGGCACCGTAACGTCGCGCCGCGGCGAGGTACGGCTCGATCGACTCGCGACCGAGGTACGGATTTACCGTGAGCGCGTCGGCAATCGGCGGCTCTCCCTCGAGGTAGGCGTCGGCGTACGCACGTGCGGTCGCACCGATGTCGCCGCGCTTACCGTCGGCGATCACGAGCAGCCCCGCGCGGCGCGAGTACTCGCACACCTCCTCAAACGCCGCCATCCCGCGCGAGCCAAGGGCTTCGAAGAACGCGAGCTGGGGCTTGACTGCGACAGCGTGCGGCGTCACGGCATCGACGATGCCGCAGCAGAACCGTGCGATATCGCCGCGCAACTCAACGGGCAGCAGATCGGGGCGCGGATCGAGTCCGACCACCAGCTGACTCTGCTTGCGCTTGACCTCAGCGGCGAGCCGGTCGGCGAAGGCGATTACATCGTCGCGCATGTCCGTCAGCTTAGGCGCTGCCCACGCCATGCGCCTGTCCAACGTTCCCCGGCCGCAAAAAGACGAAGAGGCCGCTCTCGCGGCCCCTTCGTCAGAACTACCGATCAGGCGAGCTCTACTTGAGGGCTGCCTTGAGCTGCGAGCCGGCGCTGAACTTAGGCACGGTCGTTGCAGCAATCTGGACCTTCTCGCCCGTGCGCGGGTTGACACCCGTGCGTGCGGCGCGAGCAGCCGGTGAGAACTTACCAAAGCCTGTGAAGTTGATCGAGTCGCCGGACTTCAGCGTCTCGGTGACCGACTCCAGGAAGGCGTCGACGGCCTTGCCGGCATCACGGTTCGAAAGGCCGCTCTTGGCCGCGACCTTGGAAATGAAGTCCTGCTTCGTCAAAACCTTCCTCCTCGATGAGATTTCCGGAAAACGGACGTACGTCAAGCCTTGGCGAGCAAGCTAACAACCCCATCGGATGGCTCAACCATGCGGAGTCTACGTTTGTTGCGAACGTGTGTTCGCTACGGTCTGCGCTAGGAGCGAAGCTCGGAGGCAAGCAGGAGCGGCCGCAGCCGGATCCCGATGCGGGCGAGCTCATCGGCCCCGCCCTCTTCGCGGTCGACAACGCAGATCGCGGTCGACACTTTCAGGCCCGCTTCGCGGAGCGCCTCGATCGCTGAAATGGCGGCGCCGCCTGAGGTGACAACATCCTCGACCAGCACGACCTCTTCACCGTCGACGAACGGCCCCTCGATGCGATTGGCGGTGCCGTACTCCTTCGCCTGTTTGCGAACGATCACAAACGGCAGCCCAACCTCAAGTGACGCAGCCGCGGCAAGTGAGACGGCGCCAAGCTCGGGCGCACCGATGCGCTGTGCCGTGGGCGCGTGCTCACGGATCGTCTCGCCGATCGCAACGCCGAGGCGTCGCAACAGAGTTGGCTCTGTCCCAAAGCGATACTTGTCGAGGTAGTAGCTGCTGCGCTTCCCGGAACGAAGCAGGAAGTCACCCTCGAGGTACGCAGCCTCGCGGACAGCGGCGGCAAGCGTCGTCATCGCGTCATCGCTAGGAGTTCGCGTGCAATGCCGAGCAGGGGATCGGCCTCAGGCATCTCTTCGCCGAGCGACACCATCGAACCGTCTTCTGCGTACAGGTCGATGCGCTCACGAAGGCGGGCGGCGCGGCGACGGTAAAGCACCGAGCCAGCAAGCGAGCCGGCCGTGAGCAGCATGCCCGTGAAGATCCTACGCGGTGGCATCGGCAGCCTTTCGTCGGCGCGGCGATGCCGGAGCGTCATCAGGCTCGGCGACAGCGCGAAGGCAATGCTTGAGGTCGTAGAACACGAGGCCAACCGTCGGATCAGGACGAGTCGTCGCACCCACGAGAACGTTCCCGCGCCTGACGACAAAGATGCTCCCTTCGAGCGTCGCCGCCTCAAGCTGACTCATCGTCTCAAGGCCGCGCTCGCGGCGGGCGGCGTCGGATTCGTTGACGAGTTCGAGCAACAGATTCGTGAAACGGCTGGCACGACCGCCGTCTTCGATGGTCGTCGCGAGCACTTCGCCGTCAGCCGTCGCAATCACGACGTTGACAACCTGCGACGAAATTTCGGTGAGATCGGCGAGTGCCTGGGCGGCATCCATGGACGTGAGCATACTGCGGCCACATGCGTGCAGTCGTTTTGAAGTTCTTTGCCGACCGCGGAACCCACCTCGCCGCGATGATCGCCTACTTCGCGTTGCTCTCGTTCGTACCCCTGCTCTTCTTGTCGCTCGCCCTGCTGGGCATCGCGCACCAGGCGTCGCAGGGGTCCTTCTTCGTCCATCAGTTGCAACATGCGTTCCCAACGACGTCGGTCGACTCGCTGATCAGTGCGGTGCGGGCGATTCAGGAAAACGCGACAGCGCTCGGGATCGTTGGCGGTGCGTTCCTCCTATGGTCGTCGCTCTCGTTTTTCTCCGTTCTTGAGAGCGCGTTCAACATCGTCTACGACCGGCCGAATCGGCCGTTCCTGCGGGGCAAGGCCCTCGCGACGATGATGATGGTCGGCTCGCTCGTTTCACTCTTCGCATCGCTCGTCGTCGGGTATGCAGGCGCCGAGTTGCTGAAGCGCTACGGCGGCTTTGCGGGCAACGGCTTCATCGCGACGGTGCTGTCGCTCTTCGTCTCGCTCGCCGGCATCTTCGGCTTCCTCGCGACCTCGTACTACGTGCTCACGAACACGAAGCTGACGTGGCGGGAGGGCGTGCCGGGCGCATGGACGGCAGCGATCCTGATGGAGTCGACCTTCCAGTTCCTGCCGGCGTTCGTGACGATCTCGAAGCACAACCCGGTGTTGCAGACGCTCTCGGGTCCGGCGGTGCTGCTCGTGTGGCTCTACGTGATGGCCAACGTGATCGTGCTCGGCGCCGAGATCAACTGGCACCGCCACCACGAGACGCAGCTCGCCAACGCGCCTACATCAGACTGAGCGCGTCGCGCAGTGCGTGCGCGGCACGGGCTCGGTGCGAGTTCTGGTTCTTCCACTCGTCACCGATCTCGGCAACCGTTCGCGTCTCGCCGATCGGGACGAAGATCGGGTCGTAGCCGAAGCCTCCAGTCCCGCGCCGTTCACGAGCGAGCGTGCCCTCAAGCACGCCTTCGACGACGATCTCGCGTCCCTCGGGTGTCAGCGCGACGATCACCGTGACCATTCGCGTGCGGCGTTCGCCCTCGTCGGCAAGGCGCGCGAGCAGCGCATCGGCCTGATCGAGCCCCGGCGCCCAGCGAGCCGAGTGGAGCCCGGGCGCACCATCGAGTGCCACGCACTCGATACCCGAGTCTTCGCCGATCACGAGCACGTCGGCCGCCTGGGCGCGCCCCCAGAGCGCCTTGATGCGCGCGTTGTCCTCGTAGGTGTCGCCGGTCTCATCGGGCGCCTCACCCACGATCGGATCGATCTCCCAGCCGGGCAGGGCGAGGCGAAGCTCCCCGAGCTTGTGGGCGTTCTGACTTGCGAGGAGGGCGCGCACTACGGGAGCGGAACGTCGATCGCCTGCTGCTGCAACGTCGCGAGTTGACCGATCCCCGACTCGGCGAGATCGAGCAGCTCGTTCAGACGAGCACGATCGAACGGAACCTTCTCGGCAGTTGCCTGCACTTCGACGAGGCGGCCATCGCCCGTCATCACGACGTTGAAGTCGACATCGGCGTTGGAGTCTTCGCTGTAGTCGAGGTCGAGCAACGAGACGCCATCGACGACACCGACCGAGACGGCAGCGACCGAACCTGTGAGCGCCTTCGAGAGACCAAACCGCTCGAGCGCGCGACTCGCCGCAACGTACGCCCCGGTGATCGCGGCGCAACGCGTGCCACCGTCGGCCTGCAGCACATCGCAGTCGAGGTACACGGTGCGCTCACCCAGAGCTTCGAAATCGACGATGCCCCGCACGGCGCGGCCGATCAGGCGCTGGATCTCGACCGTGCGCCCACCCTGCTTGCCGCGGGCAGCCTCCCGGTCTGTGCGCTCACCGGTTGAGCCCGGGAGCAACGAGTACTCGGCGGTCAGCCAGCCGCGCCCAGAGCGGTAGAGCCAGCGCGGCACACCTTCCGACACCATCGCGGTACACAGGACACGTGTTTTGCCCTGGCTCCAAAGCACCATGCCGTGCGGCTGCTCAAGGAAGGTCGGGTCGGCGATGACCTCACGGAGTTGGTCGGGACGACGTCCATTTTCGCGGTTCATGCTGCGGCCCTTTCGAGTTCGGTGACCGCGACCTGCGCGACGTCACTGAGTGGTAGCTGGAGAAACCGTTCGCCAAGCGCCCGGAAGACTTCGGGGTCGCCAGTGGTGAGGAAGCGGTAGGTGCCTTCGCGGTTGCGCTCGTTCTCCCACCCCTTGCGGGCAAGCGTGTCGGCAACCTCGCGCGCGGTCTCCTCGGCCGAGAAGACGAGCGTGACATCACGTCCAAAGACGCGCTGCAGCACCGGACGGATCATCGGATAGTGGGTGCAGCCAAGGATCACCGTGTCGCACCCTGCCGCCTTGATCGGCGCGGCGTACTCCTGCACGGCTTCGACGGTCTGCTCGCCAGCCTCGATGAGCGGCACAAGCTTGGGGCACGGCACAGCCGTGAAGCGCACACCAGCGTCGAGTGTGCGGACGAGCGTCTCGTAGCGACCGGCAGTCACCGTCGCCTGGGTCGCCAGCAGACCGATGCGCCGGTTACGCGTGGCGCGAACGGCGGCCGACGCCTCGGGCGTGATCACCCCGACCACCGGCACAGGCAGCGTCGCCTGCAGATCAGGAAGCGCCGCGGACGTTGCCGCGTTGCACGCGACGACGATCAGCTTGACTCCGCTCGCTGCCAGGTAGCCACCGATTTCGTGCGCGAACCGGCGGATCTCCTCCAGGGGGCGTGGCCCATACGGCAGCCGCGCGTGGTCACCGAGGTAGACGAAGTCCTCGTTCGGCATCGTCACAAGACACTCGTGGAGCACCGTGAGGCCCCCGACGCCGGAGTCAAACACACCGATAGGGCGCGGATCCATAGGCCCATCGTAGAGGGGCAATCGGCCTATCCTCCGTTGATGGCGTCGACCGTTCGCATCGGAACCTGTTCCTGGGCAGACGAGACGCTCAGCAAGATCTGGTACCCGAAAGGCCTTCCCGCAGGAGAGCGGCTCGCGTGGTACTCGGAGCACTACTCCACCGTCGAGGTCGACTCGACGTTCTACCGGGTGCCCGACCGGATGATGGTGCAGCGCTGGGCCGACCGAACGCCCGACGACTTTGTCATGCACGTGAAGGCATTCGGGGTGATGACACGCCATCCGGTGCGGCTTGAGCAGGTGCCACCGCACCTGCGCGACGCAATGCCCGTTGACGAACGGGGCCGCGTCGATCGCCCGCCGCCCGAGCTCCGTGCCGAGATCTTCGACGAGTTCGTTCGCGCACTCGAGCCGCTCCGCGAGACCGGGAAGCTTGGCGGCATCCTGTTTCAACTTCCGCCCTACCTGGAGTGGAAGCCCGCCGTGCTCGATTACCTCGAATGGGCGCAGGCGCAACTTCGCGGCGACCGGATGCTCGTTGAGTTCCGCAATCGCACGTTCTTCGAGGATGGTGTGCGCGACCAGATGTTGCGGTTCCTGGAGGAGCGTGGGATGGCTTACGTGACGGTCGATGCTCCGCGCCTTGCGGCGAAGAACGTGCCGCTCACCGTAGTCGCTACGACCTCACCGCTCGCCTACGTCCGCTTCCACGGCCGCAACGCGGCGACATGGAATGCGCGCGGTGACAGTGCAGCGAAGCGCTTCGACTACCTCTACAGCGAAGACGAGCTGCGCGAATGGGTCGGGCCGCTGCGCGAACTCGCCGCTCAGGCAAACGAGACCTACGCCTTCTTCAACAACAACAACCAGACCGACGGCGTCGCCCAGGCGCCCGCCGGAGCAAACCTGCTGCAGAAGCTGCTTGAGGACGACGGCGTCGCAGTGGGTTGAGCGTTTAACCTGGTGCGATGCACGTCCTCGCAATCGTCCATGGCCCGCAGGTGCGTCCCGAGCTGTTCGAGGACGTCGTACGGGAGCACGGGCATGAGCTCACCGAGTGGGACATCCGCATCCAGGGCCGTCCTCCACGGGGCCACGACGCTGTGATGGTGTTCGGTGGCATCCAGAACGTGGGCGAGGAAGACGAGCACCCCTGGCTGCACGACGAGTACGACCTGCTGCGTGAGTGGATCGACGAAGGCACTCCTCTCTTCGGCGTCTGCCTTGGTGCCCAGACCCTCGCCCATGCGCTCGGTGCTCGCGTCGCGCCGCTTGCCGAAGTGCAGGCTGGCTTCGTTGAGGTGACGCTCACGGCCGAGGGACGCCGCGACCCAGTGCTTGGAGCGCTGCCACCCACATTCAACGCGCTTGTCGGCAACGGGTACGGCTTCCAGATTCCCGAAGCGGCAGTCGAACTCGCCACGTCAGTTGCAACGCCACAGGCCTACCGCGTTGGTGAGCGCGCCTGGGCTGTGCAGTTCCACCCCGAGGCACGCGCCGCGCAGGTGAAGCAGTGGTTCATCGACGACGAGAGCTGCGGGCGTCTCCCCCGCCCCCTCGCCGAAGTCCACGCCGAGGTCGACGCAGGCATCGAGGTGTGGCAGGAGCACGGCCGCGAGCTCTGCTCGGCATTCCTCGCCGAAGCCGCGTCTTAGGTTTCGAGCGGCAGGTCGGTGGTGGCGTACTCGTGCCACGACCCGCGATAGTTGCGCGCGTTGAACCCGAGCGCCAGCAGTGCCTGCGTCGCCATCTGCGAGCGCGAGCCGCTGTGGCAGTAGGCGACAACCTCGGTGCCCTCGGGCAGCCCGAGCCGCTCCCGTACTTCCACCTCGCCCATCGTCAGCAGTTCCTGGACGTCGAAGTGGATTGCGCCGGGGATGTGCCCCTGACGGACGCAGCAGTCGTTGCCGTGTGAGCCGTCGTACTCCCAGAGCGCGCGCACGTCGAGCACGACGAGCTCGTCGCGGCGCTCCATGAGTTCGGTGAGGTCGATGTCAGTCATAGGCTTCGTACGAGTGCGATCTCTGCTGCGAACGCTGGGTGCTTCGCGAGGTCGCTCAACCATTCTTCCAGGCGCTCCGGCAGGCGGAACCCATGCAAGTCCCGCGCACGAATCACCCAGGGCGAAAACGCGATGTCGGCGAAGAGACTCTGCCCCACCGGCAGCTCGTCGAGACGCTGCTCGACCGAGTGCTCCTTCCCCTGCCGGAACGCGTACCAGTCGCGGGCGAGCAGGTCATCGAAGCGATGGACGAGCAGGCGGGCGGCCGCACGGTCGCGCGCGTCGGCCGGAAGCAGCGGGCGATCGGAATAGCGCTCGTCGAGGTACTCCATGATCACCACCGACTCAGGAAGCACATACCCACCGTCGTCGAGCACAGGCACGCGGCCCGTCACGTTCAGGTCGTAGATCCACGAGGGCCGCTCGTGCAGATCGATCTCGATCGTCTCGTAGGCGATCCCCTTGATCTGCAATGCGATCCGTGCGCGTGCGCAGAACGGACAGGCGGCTGCGTCGTAGAGCTTCACGGTGTCGTTGTACCGGTTTCGCTCAGGGCTGGCGAAGCCCGGCCAGCAGATAGTGGGCGGCAAGATTTTGGAACGGCGCGAGCCGGGGCCCTAGCTCTTCGGCGCTGACGCCGTAGAAGCTCTGCGCTGCCTTGGCAAGCACGAGATCGCCGAGCGGCCACGCGGTTGGCCGGGCGAGGTGACGGGCGAGGAACCACTCGGCACTCCAGGCACCGAGGCCCTTCTGCGCGATCAGCGCGGTGCGAACCTCGGCGTCAGAAAGCTCGCACAAACCCTCGAGGTCGAGCTCCGAGCGTGCGAGCGCGACGGTCGCAGCAGCTTTCGCGCGTGAGAAGCCCACCCCGACAAGGTCGTCAGGCTCCGCCTTGCTCACGACGGCACGCGCGGGGAACGCCCAGACGCGGCCGGTCTGCACGCCAAACCGCTGGATGAAGCGGTTGCGAATCGCCCCCGCTGCCACAAGCGAGACCTGCTGGGCGGTGATCACGCCGACGAGCTGCTCCCAGGGGTCGGGAATCACCGGCGGCCGAAAGCCTGCAAGCCGTTCGATGAGCCCGGCGAGTACGGGGTCAGTCTGGGCCCACGCCTGAAACGCGGCGACGTCGTGTTCGATGCCGAGCAGCCGCAACACGTGCTCGCGAGTAGCGCCGTCGCAAGGATCGACATCCACCCCACCCGGCGCACCGGCGATCCGCACCTCACGCCCAGCGAACGAGCGGTACACCGCCCCGTCATCCCACAGCACGGCGAGGTCCCGTCCGAAGACGCGAAATCGTTCAACCGAGAGATCGAAGTTGTACGGAGCCGGAAGGGCGAGAAACGTCATGCCGCGAGCGCAGCGACAACCTCGGTGAGCGTGTCGAACCGCTCAAACGGCACGCCCTCCGCCTCGAGGTGTCGGGCAAGCGCGTCGCGCGCGAAGATCCTGTCGGCCGCGAGGGCGGCACAGCGGTCGGAGTACCCATCGCCGATGTAGGCCATCGGTCGATCGGCGGGGAGGTTGCGACGCTTGCAGAGCTCACCGCAGACCTCACAAGGCTCGGGATCACGCCACTCGATCAGCCAGCCGTCAGGCCGTGGGTCGATGCGATTGGCCTTCACCTCAAGCGACACCCCCTCACGCGCGAGCAGGGGCTCAATCGTCTGATGGAAGCCACCCGAGAGGATGAGAGGGTTGTGCTTCGCGGCGAGCTCGTGGAAACCCTCGCGAACAACCACCGCATCGAGCAGGAACGTGAGCGCCTCCTCAAACGGCACCTGAATCGTCGCGAGCTCCGTCTCCATTACCTCACGGTAGGAGAGCGTCTTGCCGAGATCTTTCTCGGCCTGCGCGAAGATCTCGCGGTCGCCGAACTCGTCAAGGAGCATCCAGAGCGAGTCGCGCACGGTGACGGTGCCGTCCCAGTCAAGAACGACACGCATCGCGGCAACCCCCGTGGTAGAACGACATGTGTGGAGGCTAGCCGTGACCGTGTGATCGCCGAGGTCAGTAGCTGGGACGGCATCGTCACCGTGCCGCACGGCTCGGGCGGCGCCGAGTTCCACCTCGGCGGTCGTGAGATCGGCCACATCCACGACGACGGCCTCGCCGACCTGCCCTTCAAGCGCCCGGTGCACGACATGTTGATCGAGACGGGACGCGCAAACGTCCACCGGATCCTTCCCGACTCGGGCTGGGTCGAGCGCCAGGTGACGACCGTCGAAGACGCCGCCGACGTGATCGAACTCTTTCGCCTGTCGTACGAGCGGGCGAAGGTCGCGAACGAGATTCGCGCCCAGCGGGCAGCTGAAGAGGCCGGTTAGGCCGAGACGGCGAGCGTGCCGAGAGTCGGGATTTCGACCTCGATCGCGTCGCCCGGGGAAAGCTGCACCGCCGGCGCCGGAATGCCACCGGAGAAGAGAACGTCGCCCGGCCGCAGCACAGCCGCGCGAGCCGCATAGGCCACAACGTCAGCCCACGATGCAGTCAGGTCGGTGAGCGAGGCCGTCGCAATATCGGTGCCGTTGATGCGGAGCGTGACGCTGCCGGTCATCCCCTCCCACTCGTCGGGCGTGCGCAGAACCGGACCGAGCGCGATGCCGCCATCAAGGCTCTTGCCGGGACCCCGGCCCGCGGCGCGTTCGGCACGCTCGACATCGCGCGCAACAAGCGCCGCAACGGCCGTGAAGCCGCCGATCGCACCCTCCGCCCCGATCACAGCGGCGATTCCCGCCGCAACGTCGATCTCGCCCGGCGGCAGCGCGAACGTCTGCCCCTGACCCAAGATCGGCGCTGTCGGCCCGAACGAGAAGAACGGCTCACCCTGCGCCGTGAAGAGGTCGAAGATCCGCACGCTCGGCGGCGCGATCACGGGCGGGCGAAAGTCGCAATCGGCAAGGGCGTAGCGGGCGTGCTCCCGGGCACCGCCACCACCGGTGAAGAACGCCTGCAGCGTCTGCGCAGCGAGCTGCACCACCTCGTCGCCATCGATGCGCCCAGGCCAGCCACGCTCGAGATCCATCTCGCGCGGAGTGAACATGCAGAGCTTCACGCGTCCTCCATCCTGTCTGGCTCGGTGTGGACGACGATGTCGGCGATGTCGGGTCGCTCTCGACGGATTCGCTCTTCGATTTCGGAGGCTTCGCGATGCGCACGGCCGAGCATC
Source organism: Actinomycetota bacterium (assembly GCA_900299235.1). Classification (GTDB taxonomy): domain Bacteria; phylum Actinomycetota; class Thermoleophilia; order Gaiellales; family Gaiellaceae; genus PALSA-600. Next base: position 624 of record OMIZ01000118.1, on the reverse strand, counting down.
ATTTCGCCATCGAGTCCGAGCGTGAGCCACGCGACAACGTCGCCGTCACCCGATTCGATGAACCGCAGCTCGGTCGGTGGCCGACCGGTGACCTCCTCGACGATCCGTGCGACCTCAGGGGCCGCGAAGTCGATGTCATGGCCGGGCACGGGTGGCGCGATCGGCTCGATGTGCGAGTGGACGATGTCGACCTCGGGGACGGCCGCACGGATACTTCGCTCGAGTGAGTCGGCGACCTCGTGGGCATGATCAAGCGTCAGGTCGGCAGGCAGCTTGACGTGCAGTGACAGCTCGCTGCGGCCGTCGATCTCGTAGAGCGCAACGTTGTGTACTTCACGTACGCGCGGCACGGCAAGTGCCGCTGCATGGGCGCGCTCCCACACGCTCGTCTCGGGCAAGGGCTCGACGTGCACAACGACGTCGCTTCCAGGCAGCACGTCCTCGAGCGCGCGCTCGACAAGGTCGGCAGCGGCATGGCCTTGGCCGACGGCCGCAAGCGACGACACACCGATCACGACATCGGCGAACTGTCGGGTGCCTGAGTCCCGCATGCGGAGTCGCTGGATCTGCACGCCCGGACCGAGCGACGAAATGGCAGATCGGGCTGCCGCCTCGGCGTCGGCG
>OMIZ01000117.1 GCA_900299235.1 Actinomycetota bacterium | reverse complement strand
GACGCGCACCGTCGAGTGGCAGCCCTCGCCGTTCGTAAAACGCGGCTGCGACGGGGTTGCCGACGAACTGCCACAGCGCAATCGAGGTGTACCCACGCGCGCTGAGGTCGTCGGAGACGCGGCTGAGGAGCGTCGTGCCCGTGCCTTCGCGAAGCGCGCCCGGGTCGGTGTAGTGCCCGAAGAGCTCCGCCCACCGCTCGCCGGAGCGACCGGCGAGATCGTCGTCACGGGTCGCCCCGGTGCGGGCATACCCGGCTATCCGACCGCCGCGGGCGGTCGCGAGCCATACGCGATCGTCGGCTGGCTGTGAGCTCAGGTACGTCTGCCAGTCGCCAGGGTTGCTCCCCGGCGCCTTGACGGGGCGAGGCAGCACCGTTGCGTACGCGGCGACCCACGCCTCGGCGATGAAGGCAGCGAGTGCTTCGCAGTCAGCGAGGGTTGCCTGGCGGATGGAATGGCGTGCCACGGTGCAGACGCTAACGCCGACGGTGGACGCGTGCGCCGACACCTCGCCGCTAGCGTGTGCGCATGCCCGAGCTTCCCGAGGTTGAAACGGTGCGCCGAGGCCTCGAACCGGTGCTCGTCGGGCGCACGGTCGTGTCGGCACGCATCGAGGACTCGCGTCTCACGCGGCCCGACGATCCGCGGGCGATTGCGCAGCGCCTCGAGGGCAACGCAGTCGTCGCGGTCGATCGACGCGGCAAGTATCTGATTGTGCGATTCGAATCAGGTGGGGCTCTGGTGATTCACCTCCGCATGACGGGGTCGCTGAGGAGCGCGCCGGACGGGCTGATCCCGGTCGACCCGCACCGGCGCGCTGTTGTCACATTAGACGACGGCTCGGCTGTTGCCTATCGTGACGTCAGGCGTTTCGGCACGTGGGATCTCTTTGAGCCAGGTGCCGTGGAGCCATACCTCGACGAGCGTCTTGGCCCGGAGCCACTGAGCTCCCGCTTCACCACGAGGGCATTTGCGAAGGCGCTCGCGCACCGGCGGGCACCGATCAAGGCGGTCATCCTCGACCAGAAGACGGTCGCGGGTGTGGGAAACATCTACGCCGACGAAGCGCTCTGGCGCGCGCAGATCCATCCGCTCCGCGAGGCGGCGTCACTGTCACCCGTTGAGGTCGCGTCACTTCGACGCACGATTCGCGCCGCGCTCGCGCTCGGCGTGAAGCTCCAGGGTTCGACGCTACGTGACTACGCGTTGCCCGACGGCGCGTACGGGGGCATGCAGAACGAGTTCAAGGTGTACGGGCGCGAAGGCGAAGCGTGTCGCCGCTGCCGTGCGCCGATCGAGAAGATCCGGGTGGCCGGGCGCGGCACCTGGTACTGCCCGCGTTGTCAGCCAAGCCCGCGCGGCTAACGCGCGTCAGGCAGCTGGCTGGACGTACTCGTCGAGCCCGCCCGCCCGTGCGATTGCCGCGAGTTCGGTATAGCCGCCGATTGGCGTCTCGCCGATGATGATCTGCGGCACGGTCCAGTTGCCTGTCAGCTCAACGAGCTTCTTGCGGAAGTCGGGCGTGTCCTCCATCTGGATCTCCTCGTAGGCAATGCCCTTCGAGTCGAGCAGCATCTTGGCCCGAACGCAGTAGCCGCACCATTCGGTCGTGTACATGCGGATCTGAGTCATTGCGATCACGGTAGCGCCTCGATCGGTAGCGGGGCCGGGAAAGCGATCTCCTCGGTTTGCGGGCCTCGATGTGCCTCAAAGCGGCCTCCGAGCGCGGGAATACACTGACCCAATGCGCGGCCGAAGCTACAAGACCGAGGCCGTCGTGCTTCGGTCGCTGCGTTTCTCGGAGGCCGACCGCATCCTCCACCTGTACACCCTTGAACGCGGCCGGGTTGGCGCGATCGCGAAGGGTATTCGTAAGACGAAGTCGCGCTTCGGCGCCCGCCTTGAGCCGCTCTCGCACGTCGAGCTGATGCTGCACGAGGGTTCCGGCGAGCTGCAGACGGTCACCGGCGTTGAGCTCGTGCACTCCCACCGCATCTCACGCGAGGATCCGTATCGGCTCAACGTTGGGCTGATCGGGCTGGAGGCGATGCTGCGCCTTTTCGGCGAGCCAGAGGCAAACGAGCGCGCGTTTACGGCCCTCACGCGTTTCCTCGAGGCGCTCGACGAACTCCCCGACGGTGAGTGCACACGTCCGGCCGAAGACGCACTCGTGCTGTCGTTTCAGCTGAAGCTGCTGTGGCTCTCGGGCTACCTGCCGCATCTCACGTCGTGTATCGAGTGCGGTGTGACGGAGGATCTCGTGGGTTTTTCGGCGCGCGCCGGAGGAGCCGTGTGCCGCGCACATCGCGCCGGGTCGATCAGCCTGACACCGACAGGAATCGCCGGCATCGAGGCATTGCTGTCGGCTCCGCTTGCCGACGCACACGCCGCCGGATTGAACGACCGCGACAGGCGCGAGGCGCTCGCGGTAATCACCACCTCCTACGAGGAGCACGGCGGGTTTCGCATGCGAACGGTGTCGGCGTGAGTCGCGACCTTGGCGACGGCTTCGAGGTCGACGACGATCCCGCACGAGTTGACCCCGTCGCAGTCCATCGCTTCCTTTCCGAGCAGGCCTATTGGGCGCTCGGGCGGCCCTACGACCGGCAGGAGCGCCTGATTCGCGAGGCAACGCGCGTGGTTGGCGTCTACAAGGACGGCTCGCAGATCGGCTTCGCGCGTGCGCTGAGCGACTACAACTCGTTCGTCTATCTCGCGGACGTCTACGTCGACCCGGCGTTCCGCGGGAAAGGCCTTGGAGTCGAGCTCGTCCGCGAGATGGTCGAAAACGGGCCGCTCGCGCAGCGGCGGTGGCTGCTGCACACCTCTGATGCGCACGACCTCTACCGCAAATTTGGCTTCGCCGAACCCGACTTCAAGCTGATGGAGCGGCCGGTGCAGCCCCCACCCGGCGGGGATGCCGGGAGTGCCAGCTAGGCTAGGCGCATGGCCGAATCCGGAGGCAGCGTGCAGGAGCAACTTGAGGAGATCGGGGTCCAGCTTGCCTGGGTCCGTGAGTACCTTTGACCCGGATAGCCTGCAAACGCGCCTAGCGGAGCTCGAAGACATCATGAGCGCGCCGGGTCTCTGGGACGATCAGAGCCGGGCGCAGAAGGTCTCCACTGAGCAGGCACGCGTTGCGCGTCGGCTGAACGGCTACGTGCGCCTGACGGGCGAATACGAGGACGCACTCGGGCTTCTCGAGCTCGATCCCGACATGGCCGACGAGATCGAAGCGTCGATTGCGCCACTGCGGGCCGAGCTCGATCGCCTGCAGGAAGACGCGCTCTTTGATGGCGAGTACGACGAGCTCGACGCCGTTGTCACGCTCCAATCCGGCACAGGTGGCACCGACGCCCAGGACTGGGCCGAGATGATGCTGCGGATGTACGAGCGGTGGGCCTCGGAGCGTGGCTTCAAGGTCGAGCTGCTCGAGTCGAGCCCCGGCGAAGAGGCGGGCATCAAGTCGGCGACGTTCACCGTGGGCGGCGAGAACGGCTACGGCATCCTCAAGGCCGAGCGTGGTAAGCACCGGCTCGTGCGTCTTTCGCCGTTCGACAGTCAGCATCGCCGCCAGACGTCGTTTGCGACGGTGATCGTCGCCCCGCTGCTTCCCGATGACGCTGCGGTCGAAATCGACGAGTCCGACCTGAAGATCGACACCTTCCGCGCGCAGGGAGCTGGCGGTCAGCACGTCAACAAGACTGACAGCGCAATCCGCATCACCCATCTTCCGTCGGGAATCGTCGTGCAGTGTCAGAACGAACGGTCGCAGTCGGCCAACAAGCAGACGGCGATGCGCGTGCTCAAGTCGCGCCTGGCCGAAAAGGCCGAGGAAGAGCGCGAGGCGAAGCTCGCGAAGGAGCGGGGTGGAGCGGCCGACACGGGCTTTGGCGGCGAGTGGATCCGCACCTACGTGCTGCATCCCTACCAGCAGGTGAAGGACGCACGAACCGGCCACGAGACAGGCAACGCGCAGGGTGTGCTCGACGGCAACCTCGACCCGTTCATCCACGAGTACCTGTTGTGGCGCGCCGCGTCAGTGGGCGCGAAAAAGTAGCGTCTGACGGGTCGGGTACTCTTTCACCTCCCCCCAACGCACTCGGCGCGCCACGGATATCCGTAGCCCAGCTTTCGCCAGAGAAACAGGTTTGTCAGAGAAACCGCGCCAGGCCCCTCGTTGATCCCCTTGTGATGGAACCGAACCTCACACCCACGTCGGCAGTAATCGAAAACCCCGCCGAGGAGTCTCGCCTCGAGTCGTCGGGCTCGATGATCGTCTTCGACGGTGTAACGAAGGTGTACGAGCCCGACGTGATCGCGCTCAACGACGTGTCGTTCCACATCGACAAGGGCGAGTTCGTGTTCATCGTCGGCGCATCGGGCTCGGGCAAGTCGACCCTCATCCGTCTGCTGCTCAAGGAGATGGAGCCGACGGGCGGCAAGATCGTCGTTGGTGGCCGCGACCTCACGCGCCTCAAGAAGAACAAGGTTCCAATGCTGCGCCGTAACGTCGGCTGCGTGTTCCAGGACTTCAAGCTGCTGCCAAGCCGTACCGCCGCCGAAAACGTCGCCTACGCGCTGAAGGTGCAGGGCGACAGTCGCGCAGCAATCCGCAAGAAGGTGCCGGAAGTGCTGTCGATGGTCGGCCTCTCGCACAAGATGAACTCGCTGCCAAGCGAGCTGTCGGGCGGTGAGCAGCAGCGCGTGTCGATCGCGCGCGCCTTCGTCAATCATCCGCCGCTCCTCGTCTGCGACGAGCCCACCGGCAACCTCGACCCAGACACGTCGGTCGGGATCATGCAGCTCCTCTACCGCATCAATATGAGCGGCACAACGATCCTGATGGTGACCCACGACCGCGAGATGGTCGACAAGATGCGCAAGCGCGTCATTCAGCTCGAAGGCGGCCGGCTTGCGCGTGACGAGCGCCGAGGCGGGTACACGGGCGAATGAGGCTCAGGCTGCTCTTCTCCGAGGCGTGGCGCAGCCTTGGCGCCAACCTTTCGACAACGATCGCCGCCACGATGACCGTGCTCGTCGGCATGTTCCTGCTCGGGCTGTTCATCGCGCTCGGCACCTGGACGGTCTCGTGGTCTGACCACGTGAAGAAAGAGCTGCTCGTCAAGGTCGAGTTCAAGACCAACCCGCAGGCGACGAAGGCGCAGGAGAACGCGGTCGCCAAGGCGCTCAACCAGAACAAGTACGTGAAGTCGTGGACGTTCGTGTCGAAGGAGCAGGCGCTCAAAGACATGAGCAAGCACTACCCCGACCTGACGAAGAACCTGCCATACAACCCGCTCCCCGACGTCCTTCAGGTGACGCCCGACAAGCCCGAAGACATCGCGCTGCTCAGCCAGAGCCTGCGCCCGCTGCCCGAGGGGGTGAGCGGCATCGTTGATGGCAAGACCTACTCGAAGAAGATCCTCCAGTACGCGCACGTGATCGAGTACGTGTTCACTGTCGCAACCGTCATCCTGCTTGTGGCCTCGACGCTGCTGATCGCCAACACGATTCGCCTGTCGATCTTCTCGCGCAGACGCGAGGTCGAGGTGATGAAACTCGTGGGCGCGACGAACTGGTTCGTTCGTGGGCCGTTCATGATCGAAGGGCTGTTCTGCGGTCTGCTCGGCTCGATCCTCGCGATCGTCTGTCTGATGATCGGCAAGACGGCGGCGTCTTCGACGATCCTGCACGTCACCTCGACGAGCGGAACTGACGTGCATGCGTGGAGCTTCGGGCTCACGTCGCTCGTCCTGATCGTGGTCGGGCTCGGCCTCGGTGCGCTCGGCTCGGGCGTCACCCTGCGCCGTTTCCTCAAGGTTTAGGGCGGAGGGATTTCCGATGCACGAACTTGTGCCGCGATGCGCGGCCAAGGTGTCGTGATTCATCGTCCTCAGTCGTGTCGATAGCGCTGTTATCAACACTCCCTGCGTCCTTGACTGACAACACCTTGGCCACCCCTGGCGGCGAGGCGCGCATCGAAAAGCCCTCCTGCACGTGCGTGTGATCGTTCACCCGTACTCTGATTCCCATGGTTGAGCGTTCGCGCCAACTTCCCCGTCTGATCGTGCAGGTTGCCCGCAAGGGCAAGCTCGTTACGGGCGAACTGTTCTTCACGCCTGGGGTGCCGCTGATCCTTGAGACGAAGGGGTGGGGCGCGCTTGAGAACGGCGACCTGGCGATGGTGCAGGTGGGGCCGGGGCGCGCGAAGGTCGAGCGGGTTATCGGCAACGCCGATCGGATCGAGAATGTCCTTGAGGCGTTGCTTGTCGAGCGCGGGGTGCGGGTCGAGTACGAGCCGCACACGCTGCCGAAACCGTCGCTTGAGAACCGCGTCGATCTCCGCGAGCTGACGACGTACACGATCGATCCCGACACAGCCAAGGACTTTGATGACGCGTTGTCGTTCCGCCGCGAGCCGGGCGGCATTCGCGCGTGGGTGCACATCGCCGACGTGTCGTACTTCGTGCCGGCCGGGTGTCCGCTCGACCAGGGCGCGGCGCAGCGCGGCTTCTCAACGTACGTTCCGGGCCTTGTCGCACCGATGTTGCCGCACGAGCTCGCCGACGACGCGTGCTCGCTGCGCCCGAACGTCGAGCGGCTGACCGTGACCGTCGAAATGCCGCCGGGCGACGGTGAGCCGCTCTTCT
>OMIZ01000116.1 GCA_900299235.1 Actinomycetota bacterium | reverse complement strand
CGAGCGGCGGTTTGTTGTCGTCACGTCAATCCTCGGCGACAAAGGCGTCGACGAGATGCTCGCGACGCTCGCGCCATATGCGAGTCACATGATCGCGACGCAGTCGCACAATCCCCGCGCGCTGAACGCGGACACCCTTGCCGAGCACGCGCGGCGCTACGTTGCCGACGTGCGTGTGAATCCGAATCCGGCAGCGGCGCTCACCGAAGCGCGCCGCCTCGCAGCCGCTGACGGCGCGGTACTCGTGACGGGCTCTCTCTACCTCCTCGCCGAGCTTGCAGAGGAGCGGGCGTGAGGCTCCGTGTTCCGTTGCGACCCCGCACGATGACCGCTGGCCCTGACCGTCTCAGCGTCTTTCTGTTTGCGGGGTTTCTCCTTGCGTTGTTTGTGGGATCGGCCTTCCTCGCGGGTTGGATCGTAGGAAGGGTGCTCTTGTGACCACGAGCTTCTTCAGCGGCGTTCACGCGTTTTTCAGCTCGGCGGCGGTCTCACAACAGGTCGCCGCGCCAACGAGCGCGAGAGTAGGTAAGCTCCGCCACCGCAATGGCTGTTGAACGCACACTTGTCCTCTGCAAGCCCGACGCGGTTCGCCGTGGGCTGAGCGGTGAGATCCTCGCCCGCTTTGAGCGCCGTGGCTTCACGCTCAAGGGCGCGCGTCTGCTGAAGGTCAGCAAGGGCCTCGCACAGCAGCACTACGCTGAGCACAAGGGTAAGCCGTTCTTCGGCGAGCTCGTTGCCTTCATCACCTCGGGCCCGGTGCTCGCGCTTGCCATCGAGGGCGAGTCGGCGATCTCGGTTGTGCGCACGATGATGGGTGCGACCAACCCGGCCAATTCGGCGCCCGGCACGATCCGCGGCGACCTTGCGCTTGAAATGTCGGAGAACGTGATTCACGGCTCTGACTCAAAGGCGAGTGCAAAGCGCGAACTCGCGCTGTTCTTCCCCGACGGCCTGGTCTAGCCCGCTGCCGCTCGATGCGGCGCTCCTTGCAATGACCGACGCCGCACCGATTCTGCTCGCCTCAACGTCGCCGCAGCGCCGTGCGATCTTGACGCAGTTGCAGATCCCGTTCGATGTCGTAGCTCCTGATTTCGAAGAGGCGCCTGGTGGCGACCCGGTTGAGCACGCTGTCGGCAAGGCGCGTTCCGTCAACGGTGGCGAACGGCCGGTGCTTGGCGTCGACACCGTCGTGCTCTGCCACGGCGAAGTGATCGGTAAGCCAGACGATCTCGCCGACGCCGAGCGGATGCTTGCCAAGCTCCAAGGTCGCACGCACGAGGTTGTCTCGGGCCTCTGCCTGCGAGGCGAGGGCTGGGAGGAGGTGCGGCGCGAGACCACGACCGTCACGTTCCGGCCAGCGAGTGCTCGGGACATCGCGCGCTATCTCGCGATCGGTGAGTGGGCGGGCCGAGCAGGCGGGGATGCGATTCAAGGTCTTGGTGCGGCGCTCGTCGAGCGGATCGACGGCGATTACCTCAACGTGGTGGGGCTTCCCGCAGCGGCGCTCGTCGAGGTACTCGCAGCCCGTTTTCCGGGAATGTACGGCTTCGGGTAGCAGGAACACGCAGCGCCCTGGCGAAAATCCCGGACCCCGGCCTGCGACACCCACAGGGGTAGAGTGGCCAAAGGATCACCCATGGGAATCTTCAACTACCTCACCGGATTCGGTGGCCGCGACATGGCGGTCGACCTCGGCACCGCCAACACGCTCGTCTACGTGCGCGGCCGCGGCATCGTGCTGAGCGAGCCGTCGGTTGTCGCGATCGATCAGGCGACGGGTGAGGTCTACGCCGTTGGGCTTGAAGCGAAGCGCATGCTCGGCCGGACTCCAGGCACGATCAGCGCCATTCGTCCGCTCAAGGACGGCGTTATTGCCGACTTCGACGTCACCGAGCAGATGCTGCGCCACTTCATCCAGAAGGTGCACCAGCACCGGTTCGCGCATCCCCGGGTCGTCATCTGCGTGCCGTCGGGCGTCACCGGCGTCGAGAAGCGCGCGGTTGAAGAGGCGACACTGAACGCTGGCGCGCGCGAAGCGCATCTGATCGAAGAGCCGATGGCCGCCGCGATCGGTGCTGGCCTTCCGGTCGCCGAGCCAACCGGGAACATGATCGTCGACATCGGCGGCGGTACCACCGAAGTCGCCGTGATCTCGCTTGGCGGCATCGTCGTCTCACAGTCGCTCCGAGTCGGTGGCGATGAGATGGACGAAGCGATCATCAATCACATCAAGCGTGAGTACAAGTTGCTGATTGGGCAGCAGACCGCTGAAGAGATCAAGCTCGAAGTCGGCTCGGCCTTCCCGTTGAAGGAGGAGGTACAGGCCGAAGTGCGTGGTCGCGACATGCTCACGGGTCTGCCGAAGACGGTGATCCTCTCGAGCGAGGAGATCCGTCACGCGCTCGACGAACCGGTCAGCCAGATCATCGACGCGATCAAGTCGACGCTCGACAAGACGCCGCCTGAACTCGCTGCCGACATCATGGATCGCGGAATCGTGCTTGCTGGTGGTGGCGCCTTGCTGCAGGGCTTGGATCAGCGGCTCTGCCAGGAGACGCACATGCCCACGCACCTCGCCGAATCGCCGCTCACGTGTGTTGCGGTCGGCTCCGGGCGCAGCCTCGAAGAGTTCGAGGCGATGCGTAACAGCGCTCGGGCTCGCCAGCGCGGCCGCTCGCGCTCCGGCCGCCGGTAAGACTCCGCCCGCCTGGCCAGCGCGCGTGGTGTCGTTGACGACCCAAAAGGTAAGTAGTAGCTTACGGTAAGCAATGAGTTACGCACACGCATTCGATGCCTTGGGTGACCCCACCCGGCGCGCGGTGTGGGAGATCCTCCGCAGGGGCCCTCGTGCGGTCGGTGAGATCGCGGCGTCGCTTCCGGTGAGTCGGCCAGCTGTCTCGCAGCACCTGCGCGTCCTCCGTGATGCAGGCCTCGTGCGTGAGCGGCGTGAGGGCACGCGGCACATCTACGCCGTTTCTCCCGAAGGGCTCGCCGAGGTGCGCTCGTACCTCGAAGGCTTCTGGGCGACGGCCCTCGACGACTTCAAGACCTACGCAGAGGGGGAGGCACGATGATCGACGTCAACGAACCGGTAGTGGCCGAGGTCGACGTTGCGGTGTCGCCGGTCGACGCATTTGCGGTATTCACCGACCGGATCGGCGCCTGGTGGCCGTTGAAGACGCACTCGATCCTTGAAGGCGGTGCCGACGAGCTCGTGTTCGAGGGTTGGGTCGGGGGCGAGATCTACGAGCGCGTTGGGGACGTTCGCCACCACTGGGCGCGGATCACGATCTGGGAGCCGCCGACTCGCCTCGGCTATCTCTGGCACGTCAATCCTGCGAACCCGCCCACCGATGTGGTGGTCGACTTTCTCGCGATCGAGGGAGGTACCCGCGTGCGGGTGAGCCACAGCGGGTGGGCGGCGTTCACCGAGCGTGCCGACGAAATGCGCGCAAGCTACGCCCACGGTTGGCCCACCGTCCTCGGGGCCTACGCCCACCAGTTCGAAGCCTGAGACAGACAATCGCGCGAGCGCGCCGGTAGACTGACCCAGTCGTGCCTCGCAACCGGACCGTCTCGCGCATTGCGGTCCTGGGCTCGCCGGTGCAGCGCGGAAGCGCCGCTGGCAACTCCTCGACCCGCTCCAGCGCCCTCCGGCGCAGGCTTGTACTCAGCACGCTCGTAATCGGGTCGCTCGTCCTGCTGACCCTCTCATTCCGGTCGACGACACTCGATTCGACCGAAGGGGTCGCGGCATCGGCGCTCCGTCCGTTTGAAGTGGCCGCGAACCGGGTTGCACGCCCGTTTCAGGACGTGGCGGGCTGGACGAAGGGTCTGATTCACGCGAAATCGAAGCGTGATGCGCTGCAACGGGAGGTCGATGAGCTCCGCCGCCAGGTGAGCGCCGATCAGGCCGCGATCCATGAGAACGACACGCTGCGCAGCCTGCTCAAGTACCGCGACTCGGCTCGCTTCCCACAGGACTTCAACGGCGTCGCCGCGCGCGTACTGACGAATCCGGCGACTTCGTTCGATCAGACCGTCACCGTTGACGCGGGGTCGAACCAGGGCGTGGCGGTTGAAGACGTTGTGGTCACGGCCGACGGCCTGGTCGGTCAGGTGGCGCGCGTGTTCTCGAACGTATCGCGCGTGATGTTGATCACCGACCCCGATAGCGCGGTGCGCTCGGCCGACGCAAACAACCTCGCTGCGATCGGCATCGTTGAGCATGGCAGCGGTACGTCGTCGGTCGTGCTCTCGCGCGTCACGAAGGACAAGAAGGTGAACGTTGGCGACACGATCATCACCGCAGGCTCGCCGGGGCAGGGCCAGCTGCCGTCGCTCTTTCCGCGCAACATCAACGTTGGGCGCGTGACGAGCGTCAACGCGAGCGACACCGATCTCTTCAAGCAGATCCAGGTGCAGCCGTTCGTCGACTTCTCGTCGCTTGAATCGGTTCTCGTGTTGGTTCCAAAGGCCAGCGCCCATCCATGACGCTTGACGCAGTGAAGGCGGCCGCGCTGCTCTTTCTCGTGGTCGTTGTTCAGGTGTCGATCGTCTCTGCGTATCACCAGCTCGGTGGCTCCGCCGATCTCGTCCTCGTCACGCTCCTCGCACTCGCGCTCCTGCGCGGTTCGATCTTCGGGGCCGTAGCGGGATTTGCCGCCGGCTTCCTGATCGATTCGGCGCACCTGTCGACGCTTGGCGTGACATCACTCCTGCTGACGGTCGGTGGGTTCCTGATCGGCCGCTACGGCGAGACGACCGCCCGCGACCGCTTCCACGCACCGTTCACCTCGGTGGGAATCGTCACGATCCTCTACGCGGTGGGAACGCTCGTGTTGCGGTTCGTGCTCGGCGACCCGGCTCCGCTGGGCCGCGCCGTTACCGAGCTGCCCGCGGTGTTCGTCTGGAATCTGGTGCTGACGATGCCCGTGTACGCCGTGTGTCGTCGCCTGTTTCCGCCGATCGATCCGGGCCATCGCGTGCACGACGTGCGGCTGATCGGCGTCTCGCAGAGCGCTCCGAGCGGGGGTGGCTCGTGAGTTCGCGACTTGGGCGCTTCGTTCCGGGTGATCCTCGAGTCGAGGAGCCCTACCGGCTCACGCCGCAGACTGCGATCAGGGTCGCGATCCTTGGCTTCTTCGCGCTTGGCATCTTCGCCGTGCTGATCCTGCGGCTCTGGGCACTGCAGGTGCTCTCGGGCGACAAGTACCTCGCCCAGGCTACGCAGAACCGCGTGCGTACGATCCAGATCGACGCTCCGCGCGGAGTCATTCTCGACCGATACGGCCATGTGCTGGTCTCGAACGTTGCGGGCACGAGCCTCGAGCTCTGGCCTGCCGACCTGCCGAAGACCTGGGCTGCCGAGAAGGCCGAGCTCGAGAGATTGGCCACGATCACGAACCTCTCGGTGCAGGCGATCCTCGCGAAGATCAAGCCGTACGCGCAGGATCCGCTCACCCCGGTGATTCTCGTGCGCGGCGTCCACGACGACCAGATCGCGTACCTGAAGGAGCACCAGGTGCAGTTCCCCGGCGTGCAGCTCGCTGACAGCTTCCTGCGCCGGTATCCGTACCAGTCGCTCGGTGCGCACTTCCTCGGCTACGTCGGTGAGATCAACCAGGCCGAACTCGACGCCCGCAAGGGGCAGGGCTACAGCCCCGGCGACATCATCGGGCAAGCCGGTGTGGAGTCGGGATACGACACCTATCTCCGTGGTCACGACGGCGCGGCTCAGCTCACCGTTGATTCGCGTGGGCGGCCAACGAGCGCGATCACGCCGAAGGTCAATCCGCGCCCCGGGAACGCGTTGCGACTGACGATCGATATCGGCCTGCAGCGGGCGGCTGAGCGCGCGCTGAAGTACGGCATCACCCTGGCACGTCAGAACAACGAGCCGTATGCCGACGGGGGTGCGATCGTCGCGCTCGACCCGCGTGACGGCTCGATCCTGGCCCTCGCGTCGTATCCGACCTACCAGCCCTCCGTCTACGTCAGCCGCGATCCGAAGAAGCTCGCGCCGCTCCAGAACCAGGTCGTCGCGGCTAAGGACAACTTCCCAGGGCTCGATCGCGCCATCTCGGTGACCTATCCACCAGGCTCAACGTGGAAGCCTGTGACGGCGCTTGCCGCGATGGAAGAGCACATCCTCTCGCCGTACTCATCGCTCCTCTGCTCGCCCGACTTCAAGGTCAAGGGTCAGACCGGTGCAGGCCAGCTGTTCCACAACTGGGATCCGAATGTCGATCGCTGGATGGAGCTGCCAGAGGCGCTCGCCGAATCGTGCGACACCTACTTCTACCAACTGGGTTACGACTTCTACAAACTCCCCGCGAACCGCGGGCACCCGCTGCAGGCCTGGGCCGTGCGCTTCGGCTTTGGCACCTCGACGGGTGTTGACCTCGGCCCGGAAGCGACCGGGCTCGTGCCCACGCCCGAGTGGCGGCGTAAGGCGTTTGCGGGGAAGCCATTCACCGCCGTTGATCGTGTTTGGAAGCCGGGTTACTCCGTGCAGCTTGCGATTGGCCAGGGGGATGTCGAAGTGACACCGCTGCAGATGACACGGTTCTACGCCCTGCTTGCAAACGGTGGTCGACTCGTCACCCCGCACCTCGTTGAGGACGTTGAGCAAGAGACGAACTCGCCGTCGAACCCGACGGTGCTCCGCGCCTTCACCCCACCGGTGCCGACCGACACCGGCATCGATCCTGCTGCGCTCGCGGCGGTGCAGCAAGGGCTGTACGCCGGCACCCATGGAACGACGGGAACGTCGTCGGGCGTCTTTGGTTCGTTCCCCGTGTCGATCGCTGGCAAGACCGGGACGGCCGAGAAGCTGATCTCGCTCCCGGGCTACCCGCATCCGTTGAAGCTCAACCAGTCGTGGTGGTGCGGCTACGGCCCTACCGAGTCGCCATCGATCGCAGTGTGCGCCGTGATCGAGAACGGTGGGCATGGCGGCACGGCCGCAGCGCCTGCAGCCCTGCGCGTGTTTGAGCAGTACTTTCACAAACACGGCGTCCTCACGACCCACAAGTCCGACTGATGGCGATCGAAGCTGTCGACTCTCGCGCTCGCGGCCTTGGCAGGCGTCGAGACGACGTGCAAGGCGCACTCGCTGTCGTACGGCGGCTTGACTGGATCTTGCTCGCCGCGGTCGGCGTGACGCTCGCGTATGGCCTGATCGCCATCGACGGCATCACTCAGAACGACCCGGGCGGCAGCGCACTCATGCGGCAGTCGATCTACGCGGCGATGGGCTGCGTGATGTTCGTGATCGTGCTGTTCATCGATCCGTCGCTCTACCGGCGGTACCACCGCCTTGTGTACGGCGGAATGGTCGCGTTCATGATCGGCGTGCTCGGACTCGGCGTGGCGACGCGTGGCTCGCGCCGTTGGATCGATGTTGGCTTCTTCCGCTTCCAGCCGTCGGAGTTCGGCAAGGTGCTGATGGCGCTCTTCCTCGCAGGCTTCCTCGCCGAGCGCACCCGGCGTGTCGAGGAGATGCGCACTCCTTTGCAGACGATCTTGGTAGCGCTCTTCCCGATCGGTCTGGTCTTCGTCCAGCCAGACATCGGCACGGCGCTTGTGTATGCCGCGACGCTCGGTGCGGCGCTCTTCCTCTCGGGGATGCGCTGGTCGCATCTCACGCTGATCGGCTCGGTTGGCCTCGTTGTCGTTCTCTCGGTGCTCTGGTGGCTCCCCGCAGCTGGTGTGAACGTCCTCAAGCCGTACCAGCAGCAGCGTTTGATCGGCTTCACGGATCCATCGTCGGATCCGCGCGGGGCGACCTACAACATCAACCAGTCGATCACGACGGTCGGTTCGGGCGGCCTGCGCGGACGCGGCGTCGTCGGTGCCACACAGACGCGGCTTGACTACCTGCCGGAGCACGCCACCGACTTCGCCTTTGCGTCGCTCGCCGAGCAGCGTGGCTTCTTTGGGGCGATCACGTTGCTGATGCTCTACTTGCTGATCGTCTGGCGTGGGCTCAGGATCGTTACGGGAGCACGAGATCTCTTCTGCGCGGTTGCCGCAGGGTCGCTCGTATCGGCTTTCCTGTTCCAGGTGTTCGTCAACGTCGGCATGACGATTGGTGTTGCGCCCATCACGGGTATCCCGTTGCCGTTCGTGTCGGTCGGCGGATCATCGATGATCACCAACCTGACCGCGATGGGGCTACTCCAGGCGATTCATGCGCGCGGCGGAAGGCGGCGCTGATGAGCCTGCCGTTCGCACCGCGAACCCTGATGCGCTTGGCGCGCGAATCGCGTTTGGGCCCGGCGCGCCCGATCGTGCTTGGCGGCGCGCGCGAGTTGCAGGGCGCTCTCGCGCGTGGGCTCTCTGCGGGCGGATCGTCGTCGCTCGTACGGGAGAACGGGGCCGTTGAGAACGCGGCGGTACTCGTGTGGCTCGGTGCTGCCGATGAGGCTCAGTTCCGAGCGGCCTCGCAGGCCCGCGTGCCGGTCGTTGCCGTCACCGAGGCCGACTCACTGCCGTACGTCCTGGATACGGCTCTCGTCCGCGTTGAGCGCGGCAGTGGCCTGCCCGTCGAGGCGGTCGCGAGGAAGATCGCCCACCTTCTTGGGGAGGACGGAGCAGCGCTCGGCGCCGCGCTCCCGGTGCTGCGCGAGCACGTCGTCGGCGAGCTGATCGCGCGCACTGCCCGTCGAAATGCGACGATCGCCGCCGCCGTGTGGATCCCCGGTGTCGACTTCCCGGTGCTGACCCTGAACCAGCTTCGGCTTGTTCTGCGCATCGCTGCCGTGTACGGCCACGAAGGCGGCTCCGCGTTGCTTCCGGAGGCTGCCGGGGTCGTGGGCGCCGCCTGCGGCTTCCGTGCGACTGCGCGCAAGATGACCTCGGTGCTCTCGGCGGGTGCGTTCGCGACGCGAGGTGCCGTCGCGTATGCGGGTACGCGTGCGGTGGGCGAAGCTGCTCGTCGCCGCTTCAACCGACCGAGCTGACGGTCCGTCCGGACCAGGACCTACCCTTGCTCCAACCGACGAGGAGGTGGTTCCCAATGGCACCGACTGGCAATCAAGAAGCGCACGAACTTCTCATGATCGAGGAGGCTGACTGCTGGTTTGAGTACCTCGAAGCCACCCAGGGTCTGACCGAGACCCGGTACGCCGAGATCGAACCATGGGCGTGGGCCCGTCTTTCGCAACGGCTTCGTTCGATCCGCGCGCGCAAGGCTCGCCTGGAGCCGCTCGTCGACGCGGCGTAGAACCCCCGGTCGCTGCGCTGATACGCTCCCGGAAGGCCATGCCAAGGCTTTCCACATTCATCCGCGACGCGCGCCCGTTTAACGGGCAGCGCGCGCCCCTATCCGAGGAGTGTTTCCTTGCCGCTACCGTTTTTTCGGCGTTCGCCGAAGGGTCACGAGTCGGCGCCGCTTGCGGCCGCGGCTCCGACAGAGCTCGAACATGATGTAACGCCCGTCGTTGAGGCCTTTGAGCCGGCCTCCACAGACGATGGGCAGTCCTCCACCGAAGCAGGCGAATCGAGCGAGACCACTGGAACCGCCCCGCGCAAGCGGCGTCGCGGGAGTCGCGGTGGCCGCGGTCGCAAGCGGAAGCCTGGCACCGCCGGGGCTGAAGGCGCAGCCGACGACGGTGACACCGACGATGCGGACGGTGGGGCTGCAGAACGTGTTGACGCAGCTGCCGACAGACCTGCGCGTTCATCACGTGGCCGCGGCCGTTCAGGAGGGGAGTCGAAGGAAGAGGGCGGCTCGTCTCGCAGCCGCGATGACTCTCGCTCGGGACGGAACCGGCAGCGTCGCAGTGCCCCGCGTCGTGCTCCGCTGCCAAAGGCAAAGCGGGAGCTGCTGATCTCGGTTGACGCGGGCGAGAAGCGCGTCGCTGTTCTCGAAGACGACGTTGTTGCTGAGGTCTACCTCGAGCGTCCGGAGCACCGGTCGATCGCCGGAAACATCTACCTCGGCATCGTCGACAACGTGCTCCCGGGCATGGAGGCAGCGTTCGTCGAGATCGGCCTTGAGAAGAATGGCTTCCTGTACGTCGACGAGATCGTCGGACCTGAGCTCGAGGGTCGCAAGGGCGCCCGCAAGATCACCGACCTGATCCAGAAGGGCCAGACGATCCTCGTGCAGGCCGTCAAGGATCCGATGAAGACGAAGGGCGCACGGCTCACCACTGAGATCTCGCTTCCTGGTCGCTTCGTGGTCTTCGTGCCGCAGGGTGAGGGCCTCGGTGTGTCACGCCGCCTCGAAGACGACGAGCGCTCCCGCCTCAAGGGCATCCTGAAGGAGATCGCCCCGAAGGACGGTGGTGTGATCGTGCGCACCGCCGCGGAAGGCGCGTCGGCTGAGGACATCGCGCTCGACCTCGACTTCCTCATGCGCCTCTGGTCGTCGATCGAGGCGAAGGCGAAGGCGTCGAACGCGCCTGCCCTGATCTACCAGGAGGCGGAGTTGCCGTTGCGCGTCACGCGCGATCTCTTCACGGGCGACTTCGAACGGCTGATCGTCGACCACGAGCGCACGCACAAGCGGATCGTCGGCTACCTCAAGAAGACCTCGCCACACATGGTCGATCGCGTCGTCCGCTGGAAGGAACGCGAGACGCTGATGGATCACTTCGGTGTCGACCAGGAGATCCGTTCGACGCTCAATCGCCGCGTCGATCTGCCCTCGGGCGGGTATCTGATCTTCGATTACGCGGAGGCGTTCACCGTCATCGACGTCAACACGGGCCGCTTCGTCGGTTCGCGCTCGAAGAAGGCTGCGGGCCCGGGTCGGCTTGAAGACACGATTACGAAGAACAACCTTGAGGCGGTGAAGGAGGTTGTCCGCCAGCTGCGCCTGCGCGACATCGGCGGCATCATCGTCATCGACTTCATCGACATGGCCAACCCGAAGAATCGGGCGCAGGTCGAGGACGCACTTCGTCAGGAGCTTGAGCGCGACCGCACCAAGACGTATGTGGTTGAGATCTCACCGCTCGGGCTGGTCGAGATGACGCGTCAGAACGTCACCGACGGCCCGCGCGAGGTGATGACGCGCAAGTGTCCAACCTGCGACGGCGACGGGATCATCGTCTCTGAGACAACGACGGCAGTTGAGATTGAGCGCAAGCTGCGCCAGCTCGTGACGCCTGGATCGCGGGCCAAAGCGTTCAAGGTTGAGGTCAGCGGTCGTATCGCCGCCATGCTCACCGGCCCGGCCGCATCGCGTCTGATCGAGCTTGAGGAGTCGTCGAAGCGTCGGTTCTTCCTCGTGGGGCTTGAGGATGTTCATCTCGATCACTTCCGCGTGCTCGATCAGGGCAACGTTGAGCGGCTCGCGCCTGATGCGCCGGTTGCGCCGGGTGACGAGCTTGAGCTCAAGCTCGGCGAGCTCGGTCTCCATGACGTGAGTGCGGGAGTCGGCAAGGTCAAGGGCTTCGACGTTGTCGTCGCCGATGCTGCGAAGCTCGTCGGCAAGAAGGTGACGGTTCGCGTTGCAGCCGTTGGCTTCGAAGCGGCCTACGCTGAGCTCGCCGAAGCGATCTCTGCAGCAGACCAGCCGCTGACGGCAGAAGCTGAAGCCGAGAAGCCCACACGGGCTGTCCGCAAGTCAACGAAGGCTGCTCCTGCTGCTGAGCCTGCTGCTGATGCCGAGACCGGCGCTGATTCTGCGACGGAAGCTGGCGACGAGACCGAAGCGGTTGCGAAGCCGTCGTCGCGGTCGCGGTCGCGTTCTCGCTCGCGTCGTGCTGCTTCAGCTACAGCTGCAGCCGAGGGCGACAGCGATGCAACTGGCGAGGAGCCCGAGGCGGGAGAGTCAGTCACTCCAACGCGTCCGCCGCGTCAGCGCACGCGCAAGCCTGCCGCTGCGCCGAGCGAGGCTGGCGCCGCTGAGGTCGCTGACGACGAAGGTGACGACGGTGATGCTGCCGAGGCGGCAACACCGGAGCTTGGCCCTGACGGTCTGCCGAAGAAGAAGCGCACTCGTCGCGGTTCGCGTGGTGGGCGTAACCGTCGCAAGCGGCCTGCGGTCGCTGCCGATGGAACGCCGATCGAAGGCGCAGCAGGCGAGGCAACCGTGTCGAGCGGTGACGTGGAGCCAGAAGAAAATGCATCCGCCACGCTCGTTGAGGCGGTACCCGCCGAGAAGGCCGAGGGCCCGGTCATTCACGTGCCCGGCCGTGACCTCGACTCCAACGGTGAGGCGGCCGACGGCGCCGCACCGGCGCGTAAGCGCACACGTCGTGGGTCGCGGGGCGGTCGCAACCGCAAGCGTCCAGGTACTGGCGCGGCAGCAAACGGCGCAACCTCCGCCAGTGGCGAGGCGTCTGCGGCTGCTGAGAGCGATGCGCCCGAGGTCGCCGAGACGCAAGCAGCAGAGCCGGTTCGCGCAACGCCCAAGCCGCCTGCTCGCAAGCCTGCACCACCGACTGAACCGGCCGCTCCGGCCAGTGATTTCACCTACACTCCCATGAGCGAGTGGGGTGAGTTGGACTAGAGGGTGCTCTAGCCGCTACACTTCTGCGGCTCGCGGGCCAACGCCCGCGTTTTCAACGCTTATGGACGCTTACTCAATCATCCGTGTCGGTAACAAGCAGCACCGTGTTCGTCACGGTGAGACGCTTGTCGTCGAGCGCGTTGCGACCGCAGAGGGCGCAACCTTCGAGCCGGAGGTTCTCCTCGGCGAGAGCAAGGTCACCGCGACGGTGTTGACGCACATGCGCGGCCCGAAGATCCTGATCGGCAAGTACAAGCGCCGCACGGGCTACAAGCGTCACAACGGCTTCCGCGCAACGCAGTCGCGCATCGAGATCGCTCTCGGTGGTGCGAAGGTTGAGAAGAAGGCTGCGAAGGCCCCGAAGGCCGAAGCTCCGAAGGTTGAGGCTGCCGTTGAGGCGCCCGCCGTTGTCGAGGCTGCTGCTGCAGCACCGGCCGGCCTGCCTGAGGGCTACGCCGATCTGAAGGTGGGCGAAGTCGCCGCCGGCGCAAAGGTTTGGAGCAAGGACGAGATCGCTGCTGCGCTCGCGTACGAGCAGGAGCACGGGAAGCGCAAGGGTGCGCTCACCGCACTTCAGGCGGCTCTCGGCGGAGAGGAGAGCTAGATGGCACATAAGAAAGGTCTCGGCTCTTCGAAGAACGGCCGCGACTCAAATCCCCAGTTCCTTGGCGTCAAGATCTTTGGCGGCCAGACCGTGAAGACCGGTCAGATCATCGTTCGTCAGCGCGGCACGCGGTTCAAGCCGGGCCCTGGAACGTCGATCGGTAAGGACGACACGATCTTCGCAATGCGCGACGGTGTCGCTGCGTTCACGCGCTCCGGCGAGCGCCGCTTCATCTCGGTCGTCGACGCCGGCTAGTCGCAGCGTCCGGTCAGCGGCCCTTCGGGGTGATGCAGTCCGGTCTGCCGATGGCACTCTGAGCAAGGGGAACGTCCGTGTCGATGTTCAGCGATCGTGCCGCGATTCATGTGAAGGCCGGTAAGGGCGGCGACGGTGGCCTGTCGTTTCGGCGCGAGAAGTACGTGCCAAAGGGCGGTCCAGACGGCGGCGACGGCGGGCGCGGCGGCGACGTTGCGCTCGTGGCAAATCGCGATCTGCGTGACCTCGGCGCGCTGCAACGTCGCCGGAGGATCGAGGCGACGCGTGGTGGCAACGGCACGGGCGCCCGCAAGCATGGCGCCGACGGTGACGACGTCACGATCGAGGTACCGGTGGGCACCCAGGTGTTCATCGACGAGGATCTCGTCGCCGATCTCGCGCATCCGGGCGCGCGCCTCGTGATCGCCGAAGGCGGGCAGGGTGGACGCGGCAATGCGCGTTTTGTCAGCTCCGTCCGGCAGGTGCCTCGCTTCGCGGAAGTCGGTCAGGCAGGTGAAGAGTTCGACATCGAGCTCCACCTGAAGCTGCTCGCCGATGCTGCGCTTGTCGGTCTGCCGAACGCGGGGAAGTCGTCGCTCCTCACGCGGATCTCCAACGCACGTCCGAAGGTCGCTTCGTACCCATTCACCACCCTCCAGCCCGTTCTCGGCACGGTCGAGGCGCCGGACGGCCGGCAGATGGTCGTCGCCGATGTTCCGGGGCTGATCGAAGGGGCGAGCGAGGGGATCGGTCTTGGGCACGAGTTTTTGGCCCACCTTGAGCGCGCGCGCACCCTCGTTCACGTGATCGATGGCTCCCACTCGGCCGACGATCAGTGGCTAACGATCGACGCCGAGCTCGGCGCGTACGGTGCCGGACTCGATGAGCTGCCGCAGATCGTGGTGCTGAACAAGATCGACCTGGAGCCAGAACCCGAGTTCACGATCGACGACCCGCGTATCGTCGCGGTGTTCCGTGTGTCGTGCGCGACCGGCGCAGGTATCGACGACTTCCGCAAGCGCCTGTTTACGCTGGTGCCCGAGGAAGAGCTTGTCGTGCGGTCGGCCGACGATGTCGCTGACTTCCTCGTCTACCGCCCGAAGCCCAAGACACGAACCTGGCGTCTCTTCCGCACCGATCGTGGCTTCCGGATTGTGGGCACGCCCCCGCCTGAGGCCGAGCTAGCTGCTGCGCTGAAGGCCGCGGGCGCTAAGAAGGGCGCCGAGGTTGAGGTTGGTGGCGAGAGCTTGGAGCTCGCATGAGCATCGCGCTCTTCGGCGGCGCGTTCGATCCGCCACACAACGGTCATGTTGAGCTGCTCGCTGCTGCCAAAGCAGGGTTCGACATCAAGCGAGCGACGGTTGTTGTTGCGGCCGCGCCTGGTCACAAAGAGGTTGCGACTCCTGCCGCCGATCGTCTCGCGCTCGCGAAGCTCGCCTTCCCGGGCGACGATGTCATCCTCGATGACCACGCACGAACGGTCGATCTCCTGCGTGCCCATCCCGAGTGGCGCGACCCGCTCTTTCTGATCGGCGCCGACGAGTTCGCAGGCTTCCTCTCGTGGAAGGAGCCAGCGGAGGTGCTCCGCCGCGCCCGACTCGGTGTTGCGACCCGACCCGGCTTCGGCTTCGAGTCGCTTGCGCCAGTGC
The DNA here is from genome assembly GCA_900299235.1 of Actinomycetota bacterium. Classification (GTDB taxonomy): domain Bacteria; phylum Actinomycetota; class Thermoleophilia; order Gaiellales; family Gaiellaceae; genus PALSA-600. The sequence continues at coordinate 8,505 of OMIZ01000116.1, read as the reverse complement.
TTGGTGCACTCGGCAAGGCCGACCGCATCACGTTCTTTGAGATCGAGCCCCTGCCGATCGCCTCGCGTGAGCTTCGCGTGTTGCTCGAAGCAGGCGACGACGTCTCTGCGCACATTCCAGCCTCCGTTGCAGCGGAGATCGATCGCCGCGGACTTTACGGCCGACACCAGGGGTACACTCGATGAGCTTGACTTCTTACGAACAGGCCCGCGCGATCGCGGCTTTTGCTCAGGACAAGTTGGCGACCGAGGTCGTCATTCTTGAGATGGGGCCGGTGTGTAGTTACACCGACTACTTCGTGATCTGCACCGGCCAGAACGCGCGCCAGACGAAGTCGATCTGGGACGAGGTGCAGATGCGGATGAAGAAGGAGCACGGTCTGCTGCCTCGTTCCACCGCGATTGATGACGACGCGACGTGGATCGTTGGCGACTACCTCGACGTTGTCCTGCATGTGTTCACGCCCGAGGCTCGCGATTTCTACCGGCTTGAGGATCTCTGGGGCGACGTGCCGCAGGAGATCGTCGAGGCTGCGGCAGCCGGCTAGACCGGCGCTCGTCCTTCGTGCGCACCGGTCGCCGCCTCCCGGCTACGGGAGAGCGTCGGCAAAGCTACACTTCACCACCTCCCGGGCCCATAGCTCAGCTGGGAGAGCGCCACGCTGGCAGCGTGGAGGTCGACGGTTCGAGCCCGTCTGGGTCCATCTGTTCGTGTCGGCGTCGCTGGTAGCGACGCCGAACCCTCACGAGAAACCCAGCGAGAGAACAGACGACGCGCTGCGGCAGGGCGTGTCACGCCGCCCGAAGTTGCGCCTCAAGTTCACGAATACGCTCTTCAAGCGGTGCGATCACGCTGCGCACCTCCTTGGCAGTGAAGCGCTGGGTGATGAACTTCGGGCAGTTCCAATCGAACGAATCGATTTCGACTATGACAAGCCCTTCCAGTTGGCGATCGATACCGAGGGCCGCAAGCGTTTTGGAGTTCGGCGCGTTGTCATATCGCGCGCGGCCGTAGAGCTTCAGGCGACGCTTGTTCGGGTAATCAACCGCGATCAGGGAGACGCGGTCGTCGCCGTCGATGTTTCCCGCGGTAATGAACTGCCCGTTGCCCGGGGGGTCGGCCCATGCGATGTGGCGACCATCGACGACCTTGATGAACCCTGCTGGGCCGCCGCGGTGCTGGACGTATGGCCAGCCATTTTCACCGACAGATGCGAAGTAGAAGCTGTCGCGCTCCGCCAGGAACGCGCGCTCGAACTCACCAAGCTCCTGCGGTGCCTCGTATGCGTTGGCGTAGTGCGCCGCGCCGCCCGCACGCTCTTGCCGGGCGCGGGCATTACGGGAGAACGCGATATCGGAATAGCGCTTCACGGGAATCCATTCGTCGAAAGGGTGCGCGGAGTGCGCACCTAGCTCTAACGAAAGGTTGCGCCCGAACAATCCCGCGGCGGGATTCGGCCCACGGTTGGCTCAGTGGTGGTGATGTGACCGCTCGGTGCCGATCGACATCAGCCGTCCGGCAGTCGAGTGATCGACCTGGAGCGTCGTATGGTCGATGCCGTAGTCGTGGTCGAGCATGTGCTCGAGCGCACGCCGGATCGCATGGCAGTCGTCGTCGGAGCCAACGAGCACGTGGGCAGAGAGGGCGGGGAAACCTGAACCGATCGACCACAGGTGTAGGTCGTGGATGCTGACGACGCCCGGCTGCGCCGCGAGTGCACGCCCGATCGCATCGGCGTCCATTCCCTCTGGCGCGGCCTCGAGCAGTACCCGTCCGGAGTCGCGGAGCAGGCCGTAAGCCGCCCGGAGCATGATCGCCGCGATGATCAACGATGCGATTCCGTCGGCTCGCGTGAAGCCGGTGGTGATGATCGCTGCTCCGGCGATCGCCGTGAAGACGAACGCGGCAAGATCGGTGAGGAGGTGCTGGAAGCTGCCCTCGATGTTCATCGATTCGCGGTTTGCCTTTGCGAGCTGCCACGTCGCGGCGAGGTTGATGACCACGCCGAGGAGGGCGACTGCGAGGATCGCCTTGCCCTCGGCAGCAGGGGGCGTGACGAGTCGACTCACTCCCTCGTAAACGATCAAGAGAGCGAGCACGAGGAGGGTGCCCCCGTTTGCCTGGGCCGAGAGAATCTCGGCGCGCCTGAATCCGAATGTCAGGTTGCCAGCTGCCGGCCGGCGCATCAGTCGGAGCACCACGAGTGACATTGCAAGCGCCGCCGCATCGGTGAGCATGTGCGCTGCGTCGGAGAGAAGCGCAAGGGAATGCGCGAGGACGCCAACGACCACCTCGGCAACCATCAGCGCAACAATCAGCGCAAAGGCGACTGTCAGGCGACGCGCATCCGCGTTCTCGGAGACGCCGTGAGAGTGACCGTGACCGTGACCGTGGCTGTGCCCGTGCGCGTGATGGTGGTGTCGGTGATCGGCCACGACCTGGATCGTACGACCTTGAACCGTTTCGTGCGTCTCATACCGAATTAGAGGTTGCGCTTCGGGCGTTCCACCACCACGATGTACACGTAACCATTCTGATTGGTGCGGCAGTCCCGATCTGAAGGGTGATATCCATTGGCTCGTACCACGTTTATGCGCCGTCTAGCAGCGCTCGCGCAGGAACAGCACGCGGCAGACCGGCTTGGCGTTGATATCGATGAGGCGGTCGGCCTTCGCGACACCTTTGCCGCGACTGACGCCGCTCTTACGCGTCGCGAGTTGATGAAGCGTGCCGCGATCGCTGGCGCAGGCGCCACGGTTGCTGGGCAGCTTGTCTTGAACCCGCAGAAGGCTTACGGCGCAGGCCGACGTTTGAGCGCACAACCGTCGATCGCGATCATCGGCGCCGGAATCTCAGGCATGACGGCTGCGATGACGCTCAAGGACGCAGGCTTTACAAACGTGACGGTATACGAGGCGAGCGACCACGTTGGCGGCCGCACATACACCCGCAAGAACGACGGCTTCTGGGATGCCGGCCAGTGGAGCGAGTGGGGCGGCGAGCTGATCGACTCAAACCACAAGCTTGTGTCCAGCCTCTGTCAGCGCTTTGGCTTCTCGACGATTGACCTTGGCTGGCACTCGGTCAACACCAACGGCGCGACCGACGTGCTCTGGTTCAACGGCGGATACTACAGCTGGGCCGACATGGTCAACGACTGGAAGGCCGGAAAGGTCGACCAAGCTGTTCAGCGCGACATCCAGGCGCTTCCTGCGTATCCGTGGGCATTCGACGATCCGAACTGGACTGACGCAGGCCGCGCACTCGACAACATGTCGCTCTACGACTGGATCGAGACGCGCATCCCCGGCGGACACAGCTCACGCCTCGGCAAGTTCATCGAAATCGCCTACAACATCGAGTTCGGTGAGGAGACGCAGCGCCAGAGTGCACTCGACCTCCTCGGTCTGCTCGGCTTCTCGAACGGCACCGGCGTTGGTACCTGGTGGGTCTACGGCAAGTCAGACGAGCGCTGGAAGATCGTCGGCGGCAATCAGCAGCTGTCGCTCGCGCAGGCGGACTACCTCGGTTGGCAGCACATCCAGCTCGGTTGGTCGTTGACCTCGCTGAAGACGAAGACGAACGGGACGATCACGTCGACGTTCAACGTCGCCGGCCAGGCGAACACCGTGACCTCCGATCACGTGATCCTCGCGATTCCGCTTGGTGTGCTGAAGAAGATCAAGGCCGCGGGCGGCTTCAACCAGGCGTTCGGGTCAAACACCCAGAAGATGGGCTTCATCGACGCCCTCGGGTTCGGTGCGAACAACAAGCTGCAGCTTCAGATCGCCGACCGGTTCTGGACGCAGCCTGGCCCGTGGGGCAACTCCGACGGTGAGTCCTATAGCGATCGGGGCTACCAGGAGTCGTGGCACGTCACGGCCGGTCAGCCGGGAACGCGCGGGATCATCGTGAACTACACGGGTGGTGATACCTCGCGTCTCCTGAATCCGACCAAGCCTTGGAGCGACACGAACGATTCGAACGCGACCGCGCGGAACTACGTCACCGCCGCAGCGAAGAAGTTCTTGACCCAGATCGAGCCTGTCTTCCCGGGCATGACGGCGAAGTGGACAGGTAAGGCGACACTCTCGGCGTGGCACATGAGCCCGTACCAGTACGGCGCATATTCGTTCTGGACGCCTGGCTAGATGCACCAGTACTCGACGAGTGAAGGACGCCCGATCGGTGCGATCCATTTCGCCGGGGAGCACACCTCGTCGAACTTCCAGGGCTACATCGAAGGTGGCGCTGAAGAGGGTCAGCACGCCGCTAACGAGATCATCGCGGCCTACTAACCGGCCATTGCGGCTGCTGGGTCGGGCGACCGATTCAGCAGCCGCAGGCTATGCCTTCAACTCGACGAGCATCGACTGCTCGCTCGTCAGTCGACGGCCGATGATGTCGCGGCCAGCGCTCAGAAGATCGAAGACCCGCGGGTCGTCGACCCGGTAATAGACGCTCGTTCCAGCGCGTCGCGACTCGACGACACCGATGCGGCGCAGCGCAGCAAGATGCTGTGACGTCCCGCTTGAGTCGAGCCCGAGAGCGGCCTGAAGGGCACCAACGGACTGCTCTCCATCGGCCAGGATCTCGAGGATCCGAACACGGGCCGGGTGGCCGAGGATGCGGAACAGAACTGCCTTCGCCTCATGTACAGGACGCGCGTTGTGTGGCATCATTAACAGCATATCTTCAAATATTTGAATATTCAGAGCATTGCGGTGCATGGCGATCGGGGGTTCTGAGATCGGCGCATGGTTGGCAAGCTCGGGTGAACAGGTGGGGCGGCGACTGCTCGACCTTCTGCCGCGGCGCGCAGACTGGTGGTCGACACGGGAGGGACGCTTCGGCGATCTTGCCGCGGGCGCAACAGTCGCACTTGTCGCGCTGCCGCTCGCTCTCGCTTTCGGCGTGAGCTCGGGCCTCGGCGCCGAAGCGGGACTTGTCACCGCGATCGTCGCTGGAGCGATCGCCGCTGTGTTCGGTGGATCGAACCTCCAGGTCTCCGGCCCGACCGGAGCAATGACGGTTGTGATTGTTCCGGTCACTGCGCGCTTTGGATCACACGGCGTGCTGACGGTGGGGCTCATGGCGGGCGTCGTTCTCGTGTTTCTCGCGCTCACGCGGATCGGTCGGTACGCCCGCTACTTGCCGCTGCCGGTCGTCGAAGGCTTCACAGCGGGTATCGCCGTCGTGATCGCGCTCCAGCAGGTGCCGGCAGCGCTCGGACAGTCGTCGTCGACCTCAAAGAAGGTCTGGCAGAACGCGTTCGACGCGGCGAAGCATTGGGTTGAGCATCCCAGGGGAGCCCCCGTCCTCGTCGCAGCTGCTGTGATCGCGCTCATCCTGCTCGCGCCGCGGAAACGCCCACGTTTGCCAGTGCCGCTGATGGCTGTCGCCCTCGCGACGGTCGCCGTACGGCTCTTCGATCTTCACACGCACACTCTCGGGCATCTTCCGCGCACCCTTCCCGGGCCGTCGCTCGGATTCATGAACGCGTCCGAGTTGGCCGCGCTCATTCCATCCGCCGTCGCTGTCGCGGCGCTCGCGGCGCTTGAGAGCCTTCTCTCGGCCTCCGTTGCTGACGGGATGAGCGTCAATCAGCGCCACGACCCAGACCGCGAGCTGTTCGGTCAGGGGCTGGCAAACCTCGCCGCACCAATCTTTGGCGGTGTCCCTGCGACGGGCGCCATCGCCCGTACGGCAACGAACGTCCGTGCGGGAGCCTCGACGCGGCTCGCCTCACTACTCCACGCGGTGATCCTCGGCGCAGTGATCTTTGTCGCGGCACCGCTCGTGGGGACAATCCCCGTCGCCGCACTCGCGGGTGTTCTGCTTGCAACGACGGTGCGCATGGTTGCTTCGACCTCGCTCCTGCCGGTCATCCGCGCGACCCGGGGCGATGCCGCGGTGCTCCTTCTCACGTTGGGCGTGACGGTCATCTTCGACCTCGTCACGGCGATTGCCGTGGGGGTGGGGGTCGCGGTTGTGCTGGCACTTCGCCAGGTCGCCCGGAGCGTCAGCGTCGACGACGAACTCCCGATCGACCATGCGGGGCAGAGCGACGAGGAACGTCAGCTGCTCAACGAGCACATCGTTGCGTACCGTTTCGACGGGCCGCTGTTCTTCGCCGCAGCCCAGCGGTTCCTGTTGCGGCTCACCGAAACGGCTGATGTCCGCGTCGTCATCTTGCGGATGTCGCGTGTGACGACGCTTGACGCGACCGGCGCGCACGTCCTCGGCGAGGCGATTGAGCACCTCGAACGCCGCGGGATCACGGTGCTCCTCTCGGGAATCAAGCCTGGGCATGACGGAGTGATCGCAGCGCTTGGCGTCGCCGATCACTTGCGCAGCGATGGCCGAGTGTTTCCCGATACGCCGACGGCGATCACCGAGGCACGACAGCTCGTCCAAACGCTCGCTCGCGCGTAGCCCCTCGATCCGCGGAGTAGGCTCACGCCAGTGAGTGACGAGCGAGACACAGCGGTGTGGGGGCATACGCCTCGAGCGGTCGCGCGGCCCCTCGACGGGGTGCGTGTGCTTGACCTCAGCCGGATCCTCGCGGGCCCGTACTGCACGATGGTGCTCGCCGACCTCGGGTGCGATGTCGTGAAGGTCGAATCACCGGCCGGCGACGAGACGCGCCGTTGGGGGCCGCCGTTCGTCGACGACACCGCCGCCTACTTCTTTGCCGCGAACCGCAACAAGAAGTCGGTGGCGCTCGACTTGAAGTCGCCGGAAGGACAGGCTGCGCTCGACGAGCTCGTTCTCACCGCTGACGTGATCGTCCACAACTTCACCGGAGAGGTTGCGGCTGACCTCGGTGTTGACTGGGAGCGCGTGTCGAAGAACAACCCGCGCGCCATCTATCTCGTGATCTCAGGCTTCGGCCCCGACGAGCCTGACCGACGGGGATACGACCTGACCGCCCAGGCGCTAGGTGGGTTGATGGACATCACCGGTGCTGCCGATGGCCCTCCGACGAAGGTCGGCGTGGCTGTATCCGACCTCGCCGCCGGCCTCTTCGCTGTTTCGGCCGTGACCTCCGCGCTCTATCGCCGCGAGCAGACCGGCGTGGGCGCCCACCTCGAAGTTTCGCTCTATGAGGCGACGCTCTCGCTGTTGATCAACCAGGCGCAGAACTACCTCGCCTGTGGTGATGTTCCCCACCGGGCAGGCAACGAACATCCAAATCTCGCGCCCTACAGCGTCTTTGCCACTCGGGAGGGGCAGGTTGTGATCGCCGTTGGTACCGATGCCCAGTTCGCATTGCTCTGCAGCGAGCTCGGGATGCCCGAGTTCGTACGTGACGAGCGGTTCATGACGAACGCAGCGCGGATTTCGCACCGCGTTGAGCTACGGCGTGCGATCGAGGAGCAGCTTGTGAGTGCCCCCGCTGCCGTGTGGGAGGAGCGGTTCCAAAGCAAGGGGATACCGTCGGCTGTGGTGCGCTCGTTGCCCGAGGCGCTCTCAGCACCCGAAGCCCACACCGTCGTTACCGACCCCGCCGGAAACCGGCAAGTGCTCTCGCCGATCAGAGTGAATGGTGAGCTGCTGCTGCCCTACCTGGCGCCGCCTGCGCTCGGTGAGCACACGGGCAAGTTGGGCTAGATCGCGCGCATGCGGTTGTTGCGGGGGTTGTGCTCAACCTCCGCCAGGCCGAGCCGTTCGAGCACAGGAGGTACATACATGCCAAACCGTCCCCGCAGCCCCTTCTTCAACCCGTACCAACCACCCAACGGGTTGTCAGGCGAACCTCCCCACGCTTCGACGGTGCCATCCGCAGCAGGTTTCCCTCCGTCGGAGCTTCCGAGCAGCGTCCAGTCGCCTGATTTCTTCAGCATCTTGTGAAGATCCTCGATCGCGCGCAGGTGATAGCGGAGCTGTGTCGTTCCTACTTGAACGACGAGGGCTGGCGGGTCAGCCGCCTCATCGCGCCACGCTGTGTACTCCGACGATCCGGGCGGTGTGGTGAGTGCCCAAGGATCGCTCTGTGTTCCTGAACCGCCCATCTCCTACCTCCGTGCCGATCGCGTCTTCCGAGACTACGCCGGAAGGCGTCTCGTGAAACCCCCCGATTAGGTGAGTGTCAGACGCGCACGAGATCCCTTTCGACGGGGCGCCTGGAGGAGCCTGACCGAGCAGCATTCAGATAAGAGTCCTCGGGCTGGCCTCACACGACAGGGCTGTACGCGGTCATTTGCCAGCCGGAACTACCGGGTGTTCGAATAGATTCGCATTCGCATGGCACCCGACCATTGCCCGCGTGATGCCCCCACAGGAGGAGTCCCATGAGTCGTGAGTTTGAGGTCCCGCGAATCGTCACGCTTGACGCGTCGCCCGAACAGGTCTGGAGCGCTGTCACGACTGGGCAGGGCGTGGCCTCGTGGCTCTTCCCGACTGGCGGCGATCCCGAGCCTCGTGTTGGTGGCAGCGCGTGGGGCGGACACATCGTTCAGGCGTGGGATCCGCCAAGCCATTACGGTGTCCGTGCCGACGGTG
>OMIZ01000115.1 GCA_900299235.1 Actinomycetota bacterium | reverse complement strand
GCCGTGATCCGCTTGGCGGACGCGAGCTTTGCGGCCTGGATCATGAAGCAGAGCTCCATGATGTTCCGGTCGATGTCACCTGAGCCGGTCTGGACAATGAAGATGTCGGCGCCACGGATCGACTCGTCGTAGCGGCAGTAGGTCTCACCGTTCGCGAACGTCTTGAGCGTCACGCTCGCGAGCTCAACGTCGAGCTGCTCGCAGATGCGCTTGGCAAGATCGGGGTGGGAGCGGCCAGCGAAGATCATCAGCCGCTTCTGCGGCCCGCGCTCGATCCAGTGACCAGGCTGCGAGTCGGTCACGATGCCGGGAGACTCCATTCCAGGGAGCGTGAGCTCAGTCGTTCCGCTGCCGGGCTGCATACCCCTCCTTGTTCTCCTGGCGAGCGCGGGCAACCGCGAGCGCATCTGACGGGACATCTTTCGTTACAACAGTTCCGGCGGCGACCCATGCTCCGTCTCCGATCTCGACCGGTGCGACGAAGCCATTCTGGATGCCGGTCCTGACGTTACTGCCAATCGTCGTCTTACCCTTGGGTTGACCGGGCCTGTGCGGGAAGTTTGCGGTGATCGCGCCAGCGCCAATGTTGGTGCCCTCGCCGATCGTCGCATCGCCGATATACGAGAGGTGTGGAACCTTCGTGCCCGTTCCGATGCGTGAGTTCTTGATCTCCACGTAGGTGCCGGCCTTCGAGTTGGGGCCAAGAACCGTTCCGGGGCGAAGGTAACAAAATGGCCCTACCAGCGCGTCAGGTCCGATCTCGGCGTCGATCGCGACCGTGTGAGGCTGAATGTCAGCACCGGTTGCGATGCGGGTCGAGCCCCGCAGAACCGTGAACGGATGGATCGTGACGTCACTTTCAATCTCGACGGTCGGCTCAATCCAGGTGGTGGTCGGATCGACGATCGCGACGCCGTTCAACATGTGCCCCACGTTGATGCGGTCGCGGAGCACCGCAGCTGCCTGGGCGAGTTCGACGCGCGTGTTGACCCCTTCGGTCTCACCCGGATCTGGAGCGACGTACGCGGCAACGACGTCGCCTGCGTTCGCGAGTGCCAGCACCGCATCGGTGAGATAGAGCTCACCCTGCGCGTTGTGCGGCTTGAGCGTGTCGAGCGCAGGCCAGAGCTTGTCGGCCTGGAAGACGTAGATCGAAGAGTTGACTTCACGCACCTCGAGTTGCTCGGGTGTGGCGTCCCGCGCTTCGACGATCGCAGTGACGTGCCCGGCCGCATTGCGCAGCACACGACCGTAGGCGCGCACGTCGGGCGGCATGAAAGTCAGCACGGTCGCGGCGGCGTCTTGCTGGCGGTGGGTTGCGACGAGGTCGGCGAGCAGCTCCGCGGTGAGAAGCGGCGTATCGCCTGAGAGGATCAGGATGTCGGCTGCGCGGCCTTCGAGCGCCGGACGGGCGCAGCGGACGGCGTCGCCGGTGCCGAGCGGCACCGGCTGCACGGCGACCTCGATGCCGCCACCTTCAAACGCGTCGACCGTTGCGGGTGAGGCGACAACGAGGATGGGGTCGGCACCGGCGCCGCGACCGGCCTCAATCACCCAGTCGACCATGCGCCTCCCGAGCACCGGGTGAAGGTGTTTCGGGGTCGCGGATTTCATCCGGGTGCCGAGGCCTCCGGCCATGACGACGGCTGCGATTGGCGTGTCTGTCACGAGGCCTGAGTGGTTGGCTGGGGCGCCAGGATTCGAACCTGGGATCGCGGGACCAAAACCCGCTGCCTTACCGCTTGGCTACGCCCCACTGCGAGGCGAGTATAGGCGCTCCGGCGGAGTGGGATCAGGACTTGCCGCGCTCGGCGAAGAGCACGACGAGCGCCACGATCGCAATGATCACGACAACCGCGTACGCAATCGTCTTCGCGATGAAGAGAACGATCGGGACGAGTAGTGCGAGTAGCTGCGACACGGCGAGGATCCAGCTCGCCTGTCGCACAAGACCTGAGTTGGCGGTTCGACCGGAGTAGATCCAGGAGCCAAGGCCAGCGGCCGCGAGCACAAAGACGAGCCAGTGCGGGAAGACGTGCACGACGACGAGCAAGCCTTCGACCGCCGCGATCCAGAACGAGGAGCGCAACCGGTGACGCTGCAGGAGGCCACCAAGGCCGGGCTGTGCGATGTCGGAACCGCTCACTGCGTCAAACCTACCACGCCGGTTCGCAGATCCAAACCTGCGCACGCTCCCGAAGCGCCTCTCCCGCGGCCGCAGCCTCACCGGGATGGAGAAACAGCCCGTACACGGCCGGACCCGCGCCACTCGCATCGGCGCGAAAGGCGCCAGCGCTGCGTAGTTCGGCGGCGAGCGGAGAGCTCGCGAGGTCGTTTGGGGGGAGCGCAGCGAGATCCTCGGGCGAGCGAATCGCCTGCAGCACCTCCTCGGCGGCGGCGCGGCGCTCGGCGAAGCCCTGTCCGCCGTTCCGTTCGTCGAAGCGGCGATAGACCGCGCCGGTTGACTCCTTGCGTTCGCCGTGGGGAAGCGCGAGGACAACGGTGTAGCCCTGTGGCAGCTCGACGGGCCGAAGCTCTGACCCGTCGCCTGTGCCGATGCACGGGCCGTGCTGCAGAAAGTACGGCACGTCGGCGCCGAGCGTTCGGGCGAGCCGATGGAGCGTCTGGGCGGGTAGCGGGCTCGGGAGCGTGGCGGACGCAAGCTGCAGTGCGGCAGCTGCATCGGCTGAACCGCCGCCAAGCCCTGCGGCCACCGGAATCCGCTTGTCGATCGTGATGCGCCACGCGGGAGCGACCCCTGCCTCGGCCGCGACCGCTGCGAGCGCTCGTGTTATCAGCGTGTCGTCGGTGAAGCCATCGACCGTCAACTGATCGGCGGTCTCGAGCGTCAACGTGTCACTGAGCGAGATCCGCTGAAAAAGTGTCCACAGGTCGTGGTAGCCGTCGGCCCCGGGCGGCCCAACAACAAGGGCGAGGTTGAGCTTCGCGAACGCTTCGACGGTGGTCATGCGAGTGCGGCGGCGAGCTGGACGAAGTCGGCGGGCTTGAGCTCCTCTGCCCTCACTCCCGCACCGAGACCAAGCGCATCGAGCACGTCGGCAGCCTTCTCGCGCGAGACGATCCCTGAGAGTGACAGCGAGTTTGCGAGCGTCTTACGCCGGTGCGAGAACGCACCTTCGACGACCTTTTTCAGCTGCTTGCTCGGCCCTGGGCCGATGCGTTGAAACGCGACGAGTGCCGACTCGACGTTCGGCGGTGGGCGGAAGACCTCCCGCGACACAGGGTGGTAGCCGGTGCGCTCAGCCGTGAGCTGAACGAGGACAGAGACCGAGCCGTAGGCCTTGGTGCTCGGCCAGGCGAAGAAGCGCTCGGCGACCTCCTTCTGCACCATCACGCACCACGATTGAAGCGCCTCGAACGACAGGCTCTCGGCGACGATCGGCGTCGCGACGTTGTACGGCAGGTTCGCGACGAGCTTGTTCGGGGTTGGGTCGAGGGTCGCGAGGTCCATCGCGACAGCGTCGCCCCAGTGCAGCTGCAACCTTTCGATCTCCTGGAGATGCGGCGCAAGGCTCTTGTCGATCTCGATGGCATGAACAGTGGCGACGCGCTTCGAGAGGTAGCGCGTGAGGATGCCGAGTCCCGGCCCGATCTCAAGCACAACGTCGGCAGGGTCGAGTCCGGCAAGCCGGTCGATCACGTCGAGAATGTTCTTGTCGACGAGGAAGTGTTGGCCGAACTTCTTCTTCGGGGCGACGCTCACAGGGCAAACACCCGTGCCGCGTTCGCCTCGATCTGCGCTTCGAGCGCTGCGGGCTCTTCACCGCGGGCCTCGGCGAGCGCCGTGAGGGTGTGCATGACGTAGGCGGGCTCGTTCGTCTGTCCGCGCATCGCTTGCGGTGCAAGGTAGGGACAGTCGGTCTCCGCGAGGATCCGATCGGCGGGGACGGCCCGTGCAGCAGCACGCAACTCGTAGGCGTTCTTGTAGGTGACGTTGCCCGCGAACGACACGTACCACCCGCGCTCGATCGCGTCGGGAAGCATCGCCGGGCTTGAGAAGCAGTGGAGGATCACATCGCCTGTGTGCGGCCGGAGCATCGCAAGCGTGTCGTCGTCGGCGGCGCGGGTGTGGATGATCACCGGCTTGCCGGTGTCGGCGGCGATCTCGAGTTGGGCGGCGAAGACGCGCCGTTGATCCTCGGGCGTCGCGTAGTCACGGAACCAGTCGAGACCTGTCTCCCCCACGCCGACGGCCTTCTCGTCGGTGAGTAGGCGGCGAAGCTCGGCGAAGTCTGCGTCGGTCGCGGCCCCCGATTCGTGTGGGTGGATGCCGAGAATCGCGGCGACGCCCGGCTCGCTGTGGGCAATCTGGAGCGCGTCGGGTGCCGCGGCGACCGACGTCGCGACGAGCATGACACGGTTGACTCCGGCGTCTCGCGCGCGGGCCAGGATCTCCCCGGCCTCAGCCACGCCCAGGTGGGCGTGCGTGTCAATCACGCGTCGGGTGTCTCGAGGCGCGGGAACAGCGGCGCTGCACCCTCGATGCCTGTTGCGGCGACGAGCTGCCCGTAGGCGACACGGTCGAACGAGAGGTCGCCCGGCTGCCCGAGCGCTTCGAGGATCTTCGGTGCCGTCTCCGGCAGGTACGCCGCGAGAGCGACGGCGACTAGGCGGAGCCCGTCGGCGAGATCGTAGAGCACCCCTTCGAGCTCGGCCGCCTTCGACTCGTCCTTTGCCATCTCCCACGGCGCCTTCTCGGTGACGTGGCGGTTGAGGGCACGCACGACGTGCCAGATCTTGTCGACGGCGCTCGTGATATCGAACCGGTCGAGGTCGGCGAGCACGCCCGTGCGCATCGTTGCGACG
>OMIZ01000114.1 GCA_900299235.1 Actinomycetota bacterium | reverse complement strand
AACTACGGTCCCTATCACTTTCCCGAGAAGCTGATTCCTCTCATCATCCTCAACGCGCTCGCCGGACTGCCACTCCCGATCTATGGCGACGGGCAGCAGCGGCGCGACTGGCTTTACGTCGAGGATCATTGCCGGGCGATCATGCGGGTGCTCGAGGCAGGGCGCGTTGGTGAGACCTACAACATCGGCGGCAACAACGAGCGCGCGAACCTTGAGGTGGTACGACTGACGTGCGCGATCCTGGATGAGTTGCGTCCGCGCGACGACGGAGGCTCCTATGCGAAGCAAATCACCTTCGTGCGGGATCGGCCTGGGCACGACCGGCGGTACGCAATCGATGCGCGTAAAGTGATGCAGGAGTTGGGATGGGCCCCGGTTGAATCGTTTGAGAGCGGCATGCGCAAGACGGTCGAGTGGTATTTGGCGAATCCGTCGTGGGTCGAGGGCGTGACCTCGGGGGCTTATCGTGAATGGCTCACCCTTCAATATCAGGGATGACATGACGCCTCTGGTGCCTCCTCCATCGCGCCGCGGCATCGTCCTCGCTGGCGGGTCGGGCACGCGTCTGTATCCGGTGACGCGCTCGGTCTCTAAGCAGTTGTTGCCGATCTACGACAAGCCTATGGTCTACTACCCGCTGAGCACCCTGATGCTCGCGGGCATTCGCGATGTGCTCATCATCTCGACGCCGAGTGACACGCCGCGCTTCGCGGAGTTGCTGAGCGATGGTGCGCAGTGGGGAATCTCGATCCGCTACACGGTGCAGCCCGAACCGGGGGGACTCGCCCAAGCCTTCACCCTCGGCCGCGACTTTGTGGATGGCAAGCCGAGTGCGCTGGTGCTCGGCGACAACATCTTCTACGGTAATACGCTTGCGGCGACCCTGCAGAGCGCCGGGGCGCGGCCGGCCGGGGCCAGCGTGTTCGCGTATCACGTTCATGATCCGGAGCGGTACGGCGTGGTCCAGTTCGACGCGCACGGTCGTGCCGTGAGCATCGAGGAGAAGCCTTCGGTGCCGCGTTCGTCGTACGCGGTGACCGGGCTGTATTTCTACGATCATCAGGTCTGCGACTTCGCGGCCTCGCTCCGGCCCTCCCCGCGCGGCGAACTGGAGATCACCGACGTGAACCGCCGGTATCTCGAGCTCGGTCAGCTGCACGTGGAGACCCTTGGCCGCGGCTTCGCGTGGTTGGATACCGGGACGCACGACAGTCTGCTCGAGGCGTCGAGTTTCATCGCCACGCTGCAGAAGCGCCAGGGGCTGATGTTGTCGTGCCCCGAGGAGATCGCGTTCCATCAAGGGTGGATCGATGCGGAGGCGCTCCATGCGTTGGCCGCCCCGTTAGCCAAGAACTCCTATGGGCAGTACCTGCTGGGTTTGCTCCGCTGATGACGCGCGGACGACCCGGCCCCGCCGGGTTCGTCTCGACGCAAGACGACTGCTGGAACCATGAGGAATAGACCGCAATGAGTGGTGACGAATCGATGGCGCTGGGCGGTGAGATCCGCGATGACATCTCGTTGATGGCGCTTGCGAGCGCCGTCATTCGCAGGCGGTCGTGGATCACAACGCTGGCGGTGTTCGGCGCGACGATTGGCTTGCTCACGGGGCTCCTGAGCACGCGGGTCTATCGGTCGAGCGCGACCTTCATCCCGCAGGGGGCCGAGGCAGGACAATCGGGGTTGGCATTGGCCGCGAGCCAGTTTGGAATCCGGGTGCCGGCCAGCGGCGGATCCTGGGGGCCGGCGGTGTACGTGGAACTCCTGGGGTCTCGCGCCATCCTCGAGCCGCTCGCGCTGGACACGGTGACGGTCGCGGAGAAGGGGGGGGCTCGTATCGCGGTGCTCGACCTCTTGGGAGTCAAGGGCGGTACCCGGGAGGAGCAACTCGATAGGACGGTGCAGCAGTTGCAGCTGATCGTGAAGGCGAACGATGTGAAGTCGTTGAATGCAGTGAAGTTCTCCGTCGAAACGCGCTGGGCGAGCGTATCGAAGCAACTGGCTGATGCACTCGTCCGCGGGGTCAATGATTTCAACTATCGTACGCGAAAGTCCCAAGCTTCAGCGGAGCGGGAGTTCGTGGAGAAGCAGGCGGCCGCGGCGGAGCACAACCTCCGGGCCGCAGAAGAGAAACTCAAGGATTTTGCCCTGCACAATCGTTCGCTCGCCTCGGCGGACCTCGTTCTCGAGCGCGAGCGATTGCAGCGCGACGTGGCACTCGGTATGCAGGTGTACACGACTCTGCTGCAGAGCCGCGAAGAGGCGCGGATTCGCGAGGTGCGCGACACGCCGGTGATCACCCTGATCGAGGTGCCCAAGCGGCCGGTCAGCGGCGAGGCCCGGCATTCCGTGCAGAAGGCGGTCTACGGCTTCGCGGCGGGCGCGGTCATCGCGGTCCTGCTGGCGCTGCTCACCGAGGCAGTGCGCACCGCCGAAGCCGCCTCGACGCCCGAGGGGCAGGAGTTCGTCCGATTGTTGCGCGCGGCCGTCCCGCGGTGGCGCGGGACGGATCCCCGCTCATGACGAACCCGCATCCCCGTGCACGGATCTTCGTGGCGGGCCACCGAGGAATGGTGGGCGGCGCCATCGTGCGCAATCTCCTGGCGCGCGGTGTCGACCCCTCGGCCTTGATTCTTCGAACGCACGAGGAACTCGATCTCGCTGAACAGGGGCCTGTTGACGCGTTTTTTTCGAAGGAGCGGCCCGATGTGGTGTATCTCGCGGCGGCCCGCGTCGGTGGGATCCTCGCGAACAACAGCTATCCGGCGGATTTCATCCGCGACAACCTCGCGGTGCAGACCAACGTGTTGCACGCGGCGTCGCGGAATGGGGTCTCGCGGCTGCTCTTCCTCGGATCGAGCTGCATCTACCCCAAGCTGGCGGCACAGCCGCTGAGCGAAGCCTCGCTGTTGACCGGTCCACTCGAGGAGACGAATCGGCCCTATGCGTTGGCTAAAATCGCGGGCATCGAGATGTGCTGGTCTTACAACAGGCAGTTCGGGACGCAGTTCTTGGCCGTGATGCCGACGAATCTCTATGGTCCGGGCGACACCTATCACCCGCAGAACAGCCACGTGATTCCGGCGCTGATTCGTCGGTTCCACGAGGCGAAACGCTCGCAGGCGCCGAGTGTGGTGATCTGGGGGTCGGGGACGCCGCGCCGCGAGTTCATGTACGCGGACGACATGGCGGACGCGTGCGTTCACGTGATGGCGCTGCCTGATGAGCAGTTCCGGCCGCTGCTCGCGGCCGACCGGAACGACGGCCTGGCGCCCATCGTGAACATCGGGGTGGGCGAGGACGTCACCATCGCCGAGATTGCCGCGATGGTGGCGGAGACGGTTGGCTACACCGGTCGGATCGAGTACGATGCCACGAAGCCCGATGGTACGCCGCGGAAGCTCATGGATTCCGCTCGACTGCGCGCGTTGGGGTGGGAGGCCTCGACCCCGCTGCGCCGCGGGCTCCGGCTCGCCTATCAGGATTTCACGAAGAATCGTGCGGAGTAGCAGGGCGGAACCGCAGTCGCGGTGTGCGTTGGATTCGGCCCCGAAGTCCGTTATCTTTGATTTGTTTGAGTGCATGGTCGGCGCCCTCAGTGGTCGCTGACATCGTTCTCTCGCTTCAACCATGATCTGAGGGTTGCGACTTCGCGCTTCGGCCCGTCCCTCAACCTTACACCTGCGCTCTCGGTAGTCCTCTATGCTCATTTTGGGAATCCACGACGGCCACAACTCCGGCGCGACGCTGTTGCGGGACGGAGTGATCGTCGCTTCCGTGTCCGAGGAGCGCCTCACTCGCGTCAAGAACGCAGTGGGGTACCCCCGTTTGTCGATCGCCGAAGTCATGCGTCTGAGCGAATGCTCGGCCGCCGACCTCACGTCGATTGTCTACGCGTCGAACTTCATGCATTCCGAGGACCACCTGCGCAACGCCGCGGAGTGGTACCGGGCTGGCGAAGAGGAGCAGCGAATTGAGAGTGCCCGCACGCCGACATACCTGAAGGCGATTTTCGACAGCCGCCGTCGCGAGCGTATCGACCAGGTGCTCGAACAGCTCGGGGGGCCGGAGTCGCGCGTCTCCTTCGTCGAGCATCACCTTGCGCACGCGGCTGCGGCCTACTACGGCTCACCGTTTGCCTTCGACCAGCCGACGCTGATTCTCACGTGCGACGGCGCCGGCGATGGCCTTTCAGCCACGGTGTCCATCGGGCGAGGGCACCGCATAGAGCGCATTTCCGCCACCAAGCGTGAGGCCTCGCTCGGCAAGATCTACTCTCGTGTCACCTACGCCCTTGGCCTCACTCCGTGGGAGCATGAGTACAAGGTGATGGGACTCGCGCCGTACGCCGAGCCGAAGCGCGCGGCCGAACTCAGCAAGCTGTTTCGGCAACTCGTTATCGTCGGCGACGATGGCATCTCGTTCAAGGTGGCGGGAGACATCGAGTCCAGCTACACATACAAGTTCCTGCGCGACAAGCTCGAGCGAAAGCGATTCGACGAGATTTCGGGCGCTGTTCAGCAGTACACCGAGGAACTGCTCGGCGAGTGGGTACAGCACTGCGTGGCCCACACCGGCATCCGACGCGTGGTCTGCGGTGGCGGGGTCTTCATGAACGTAAAGGCGAACATGCGCATCGCGCAACTCGACTGCGTCGATGAAATGTTCGTTTTCCCGAGTTGCGGCGACGAGTCGCTTTCCTTCGGCGCCGTCTGGCATGACTACTTCCAGCGCTGCGCCGCCGCCGGCTCCGCCGCCGATGTCGCCGAGAAGCGCTACCTCAACGACATCTGCCTCGGCGCGTCTTTCGGCGATCATGAGATCCGGGTCGCGATGGATCGGGCGCTCCCTGGTTCCGGCTGTGCCATCGCCCAGCATGACAACATCGAGGCCGAAATTGCTGATCGCCTCGCGACGAACAACGTCGTGGCCCGTTTCGCTGGCCGGATGGAATGGGGAGCCCGTGCGCTTGGCAGCCGCAGCATCCTCGCAAATCCGCGCGAATGGCGGAACGTTGAGAAGATAAACTCGATGATCAAGATGCGCGATTTCTGGATGCCGTTCGCGCCTTCGATGATGGCCGAACAGCAGGGGCGTTACCTCAAAAACCCCAAGAGCATCCGCTCGCCGTTCATGATGTTCGCGTACGAGACGCTTCCGCTCGCGGAGCAACATCTCGGCGCGGCGATCCATCCCCGCGACCGCACCGCCCGCGCCCAGTTCGTCGAGAAGGAACACAAGCCCAGCTACCACAAGCTGCTCAAGGCGTTCGAGGACAAGACCGGCCAGAGTGCCGTTCTCAACACCTCGTTCAACCTGCACGGCTATCCGCTCGTCAACAGCCCAGAGGATGCTCTTGATGTCTTCCTCCGGAGCGGACTTGATTGCCTTGCGTTGGAAAATGTGCTGATCACCAAGCCCACCAAGACCGCCTAATGTACCAGTTCCCCCCCAACGCGTTCGGTGTGAGCTCCGATACGGTCCTCACGGTCGTAGGTGCGCGTCCGCATTTCGTTAAGGCCTATCCGCTTGTCCGCGCGATGGCAGGTCTCAACAGCAAGCACGTGATTCTGCACACGGGGCAGCACTACGACACGAACATGTCGACGCTCTTCTTCGAAGAGTTGCAGATGCCCGATCCTGACGTCAACCTGAACGTTGGTTCGGGGACGCATGCCGAGATGACCGCCAAGATGATGACGGGCGTCGAGCAGGTGCTGTTCGACCTCAAGCCCAAGGCGGTTGTGGTCTTCGGGGACACGAACTCCACTCTCGCGGCGACGATCGCGGCAGCGAAGTACTATTTCCCCGTGATTCACATTGAGGCCGGAGTGCGCTGCGACAACCGGCGCATGCCCGAAGAGATCAATCGCAAAATCATCGACCATTCCTCGGACATCCTTGTGACGCCAAGCGAGGTCGCGACGGAGAACCTCCGGCGCGAAGGTATCACCGCGGGTGTCCTGAACCTCGGCGACTTCATGTATGACACCTTCCTCTTCGCCCGGTCCGTCGCGCTCAGGCGCCCGCCGGTGCTCAGCAACTACGGTGTCGAACCGAAGAAGTACCTACTCTCGACGATTCACCGGGAACTCTCGACCCAGTCGGCGGACCAGCTCCGGGCGATTCTCGATGCTCTGGGCTCGCTCGGCGAGCCCGTGATCCTGCCGATGCACCCGAGGACCCGTGCCCGCCTCAGCGCGTCGGGTTATTCCCAAATACCGGGAAGCCAACTTCAAATTGTCGAGCCGCTGGGATACCTCGAGATGCTCTCCCTGCTACTCAACGCTCGTAAGGTTGTCACTGACTCCGGCGGCTTGCAGAAGGAAGCGTACTGGGGAGGTGTGCCCTGCGTGACCGTCATGTCGGAGACCACTTGGCCGGAGACTATCGACGCGGGTTGGAACGTGCTCGTGGGTGTGGATGTGGAGCGCATGCGTGCCGAAGTCGAGAAACCGAACCCGAAGGGGGAGCGCCCTGAGGCGTACGGAGCGCCCGGCGCCGCCGCGCGACTGGTCCAGGCCATGGGATGGACCTGAAGTTGCGGCGCGTCCACCGTGCGTCCCTTCGCGACTGATGCGCATCGTCTTCTCGACGGATTGGTATTCCGAAGGGATGGGATACAGCGAGAACATCCTCCCCATCGTGCTCGCGCGTATGGGGCACGAGGTGTTCGTGGTCAGTTCGACCATGCAGGTCTACGGGGACCATGCTTTCTATCGTGATGTCTACGAGCGCTTCCTTGGGCCTGCGATCCTCGAGCCGGGCACGAAGGTGATTGACGGCGTGACGCTGATTCGCCTCCCCATCCAGCTTTGGTGGAAGCGGCTCAAGATTGCGCGCGGTCGAGTCCAAGCCGTGGTGGACCTGAGACCGGACATCGTCTTCTCGTACGATCCGCGGTCGATGCAGACGGCGATGCTCTCGGCGGCCGCCTGGTTCTCCGACTTCAAGCTGTTCAGTAGTGTGCACACGGTCGCGTCTGTCTATCCCGCCTTCTACCACTACGCCGAGATGCCGATTTTGCGCCGCGCGTGGCTACGGCTCACCGATACCTGGATTGGGTGGTTCGCGTCGCGACGGATCGAAGTTTCATACGCGAACACGCCGGATGCGGTGGAGATTGCCCTGCGGTTCTTCGGCGCGCGTTCGGGAAGGGTCAAGCTCATTCCCTCGGGCCTCGACGTCGCGCATCTGCGTCCCGCGCGTGATGCGCAGGACGCGCGGGAACGCACGGCCATTCGCGCATCGCTCGGGGTGACGGACGACGAGATCCTATGCATCTACACGGGCAGGCTCACCGCCGCGAAGAATCCGAAGGTCCTCGCCGAGGCCGTCCGTATCCTCCGCGAGAACCGCAAGCCGTATCGGGCGATCTTCTTCGGTGAAGGGGAGCAGGCTGCAGAGATCGCTTCCGTGGACGGATGCGCGGTCATGCCCTTTGTGAAGTATCAAGCGTTGCCGGCGTATTACCGCGCGGTGGACGTCGGCGTGTGGCCGAGGCAGGAGTCCGTCAGCATGACCGACGCTGCCGCCTGCGGGACGCCGATTATCGCGAGCGATCGGATGCTCGCGAGGGAGCGCATCGACGGGAACGGTCTTT
>OMIZ01000113.1 GCA_900299235.1 Actinomycetota bacterium | reverse complement strand
GAGCTGATCGGCTACGGCATGTCGGCCGACGCGTCGCACATCACCGAGCCTGATCCCACGGGCGAGAGCCCGGCACGATCGATGCGGATGGCGATGGCCGATGCGGGTGTTGACCCGTCGGAGATCGGGTACATCAATGCGCACGCGACCTCGACGCCGATCGGTGATGCGTCCGAGACGAAGGTGATCAAGCTCGCGCTCGGCGAAGAGAACGCCTACAAGACGACGGTGTCGTCGACGAAGGGCGCGACGGGCCACTGTTTCGGCGCGGCCGGTGCCATCGAGGCTGTCTTCACGACGCTCGCCCTGCGCGACCGCCGTGTCCCGCCGACGATCAACTTCGACAACCCCGATCCGGCCTGCGACCTCGATTACATTCCGAACGTGGCTCGTGACGTGCCCGATCTGAATGTCGCGCTGTCGAACTCGTTCGGCTTCGGCGGCCACAACGCCACCATCGTCCTGCGCCGCTACGAGGGGTAGACCGCGGTGAGGCGCCGGTCAGGCGCAGACACCACGGCGACGCGCTGGGCGACGTTCGACTGTTACGGCACGCTGATCGATTGGAACGGCGGCATCCGTCGCGAACTCGCACGCGTCTTTGGCGAGGACGCTGCCGACGCAAAGCTCCATCGTTACCACGAGCTCGAGCCCGTGATCGAGCAGGACGGCAGCCTGAGCTACGCCGAGGTGCTCACCGAGGCGATGCGCCAGCTTGGCGCACCCGAAGAGGAGGCAGGTGGGCTTGCAGCGTCGCTGCCAACGTGGCCGGCGTTTCCCGAGGTACGGGCGGCACTTCAGGAGGTTCGGGCGCGCGGTTGGAAGCTCGTCATCCTCTCGAACACCGATCCAGCGTTCATCGAGGCGTCGAAGAAGCTGATCGGTGTGCCCTTCGAGGAGACGATCGTCGCTGCCGAGATCGGTTCGTACAAGCCCGGCCATAAGCACTGGGAGGAGTTCTTCCGTCGCACCGGAGCCGACCCAGCGCGCCACGTGCATGTCGCCGCGAGCCTCTTCCACGACATCACGCCAGCAAACGAGCTCGGTATCCCGTCGGTGTGGATCAACCGCCTCGGTGAGACCCCCGGGCCGCTGTCACAGCCGACGCGAGAGCTGCATGAGCTCACCGGGCTTGCCGATTCGCTTGATGGCATTGTTTCGGCGGTGACGGCAGATGCAACCACTTCGAAGCCAGAGCGGTCTAAGATCGAGATGCCGATGACCGAAACACGTATCGACGTCCAGGTCGAAAGCACCCAGACTCCCCCGACGGGCGAGAAGCACCCGAACACGTGCCCGGGCTGTGGGTCGCACTTCCGCGACGATGAGTTGGCGGCGACGCTCTACGTCTGCGGCCAGTGCGGCCACCACTTTGCGATGCCCTCGCATGCACGCATCGCGTGGCTAACCGACCCGGGTTCGTTCGAAGAGGACGCTGTCGGTGTCCGCTCGGGCGACCCGCTCTCGTTCTTCGATCTGCGCTCGTATGGCGAACGCCTTGCCGAAGCGGAGCTGAACACGGGTCTTGGTGAGGCGCTCGTGATCGGCACGGGCACGATCGACGGCCGACCTCTTGAGCTCGCGGTCATGGACTTCTCGTTCATGGGCGGCTCGATGGGAAGCGCGGTCGGCGAGAAGTTCGTCCGTGCCGCCGATGCGGCGATCGAGCGCGGCATCCCGCTGCTCGCAGTTCCGAGCTCGGGCGGTGCGCGCATGCAGGAGGGGATCTTTTCCCTGATGCAGCTACCGAAGACGGTCGCTGCTGTCGAAGATCTTCACGACGCAGGACTACCGTTCTTCGTTGTCATGGCACATCCGACGACGGCCGGGGTGCTCGCGAGCTTCGCGTCGCTTGGCGACGTCACCGTTGCCGAGCCGGGCGCACTGATCGCCTTCACGGGCCGCCGCGTGATCGAAGGCACGACCCGCGAAAAGCTCCCGGACGACTTCGGCAAGGCCGAGCAGAACCTGCGCTTTGGCCACCTCGACACCATCCTCCCTCGATCCGAGCAGCGGCAGTACCTGTCGCGGCTCCTCAAGCTCTTTGGCCGGCGAAGCTGAGCGCAGCCTCCGAGCGCGGCTCGGACGGCTCACCAATCTTCCGCTTCTGCGCGGCACACGTGTGCAGAGCGAAGCCGAGCGTCTGCGTAAGCAGATCGAGAAGCTTGCGAAGGAGCCGGGCGAGGATGGGGCGTGGCGTTCCGTCGAACTCGCCCGTGATCCAAATCGTCCGTACACCCTCGACTATGTCGAGCGGCTGCTCGACGACTGGGTTGAGCTGCACGGCGACCGGAGCCGCACCGATGACGGCGCGCTCGTCACCGGCCTCGGGACGTTCGAAGGTCGTACGGTTGCACTGATCGGGCATCAGAAGGGTCGCGACGTCAAGGATCGCCTCGACCGCCAGTTCGGAATGGCCTACCCCGAGGGATATGCCAAGGCGATGCGCGTGATGGAGATCGCCGACCGCTTCGGTTTCCCGGTGATCTCCCTTGTCGATACGCCCGGTGCGTATCCCGGCGTACTCGCCGAGCAGCACGGCCAGGGTGGCTGGATTGCCCGCT
>OMIZ01000112.1 GCA_900299235.1 Actinomycetota bacterium | reverse complement strand
TCCCCACTGCTGCCTCCCGTAGGAGTCTGGGCCGTGTCTCAGTCCCAGTGTGGCTGATCGTCCTCTCAGACCAGCTACGGATCGTCGCCTTGGTGAGCCATTACCTCACCAACTAGCTAATCCGCCGCGAGCTCGTCCTCGGCCAGAGGCCTAAGCTACCTTTCCCAACCGCCCCGTAGAACTGTTGGGCCATCCGGTATTAATCCGGGTTTCCCCGGGCTATCCCGGTGCCGAGGGTGGATTACTCACGTGTTACTCACCCGTTCGCCGCTTTCCCCAGTCCCGAAGGTCTGGTTCTCGCTCGACTTGCATGTGTTAAGCGCGCCGCCAGCGTTCGTCCTGAGCCAGGATCAAACTCTCCGTGAAGAATTGGTTCGACGGCCGAAGCCGGCGAATCTTTTCACTTCGAGCTACTGCTCAAAGGTCACATCCGAAGATGTGACGGGATTTGATGCCCTCCACCCACGGTAAAACCGCGGGCTCGGGGCCTCGACGTTAATTGAACGTTCGCTGTTGAGTTTTCAAAGACCGGTGGCCATTTGGCCGAAAAAAAGCCTCCGACTCGCGCCAGAGGCCTCCGTATGAACGAATCGTAGCAATTACGAGTCGAGCTGGGAGGCTCCTAGGGTCGAGTGCTTGGCCTGGACCTTCTCTGCCCCGAAGAGCAGCCGAAGCAGTATAGCGACACGAGGCCGCCAGTCAACTAGAACCGTCGTCGACCGCGAATACCCACTCTTGAGGACTCTCACACCCCGAAAACTGGCTTGTTTGGGGCGTTTGACTGCTCTTGAGTCGCTGTCTGCTTGATGCCCCGCGGATCCTAACCGACGAGTCGGCCGAACCGACGTTTGCCGACGCGCAGCAGAACGCCGTCCAGCTCCGTCCTCGGCACATCGAGCGCGGTGATCGTCTCGCCGTCGGCCTTCACGCCACCCTGGGTGAGGAGCCGACGTGCCTCGGAGCTTGAGCCGACTCCGAACTCTGCAACGAGCAGAGCGGGCAGATGCACGGATTCGCCTTCGGGAAGGCGCACGTCAGGCACGTCCTCCGGTGCCCCACCCTCACGCACGACCCGCGTGAAGTGCGCCTCAGCCTCGGCTGCCGCGGCTTCACCATGCGAGCGAGCGACGATCCAGCGGCCGAGCGCGATCTTCGCGGCCATCGGTTCGCCCGCAGGCACCGGAGCCTCGACCACCAGGCGATACCACGACTCGAGCTGTTCGTCGGGGATGCGCATCGTGCGGCCGAACATCTCCTCCGGCGCAGCGGTGAGCGGAATGTTGTTGCCCATCGACGAACTCATCTTCGTCCCATCCCACGAGGTCAGGATCGGTGTGGTCAGCACAACCTGCGGATCAAGGCCGTACTGCGCCATCACCTCGCGGCCGGCAAGCAGGTTGTAGAGCTGATCGGTACCGCCAAGCTCGACATCGGCCTTCACGGCAACCGAGTCGTAGGCCTGCATCAACGGGTAAAGCAGCTCCGACACAGAGATCGGCTCTTTCGCGCGGAATCGCTTCTCGAAATCGTCGCGCTCGAGCAGACGGGCGACGGTAATCGTCCGCCCAAGTCGCACCACGTCGGCATAGGAGAGCTTCGACAGCCACTCGCCGTTGAAGCGCACCTCGGTCTTGTCGGGATCGAGCACGACCATCGCCTGCTCGAGATAGGTCTTCGCGTTGCGGTCGATCTCCTCGTCGGACAGGATCGGGCGCTCAGCCGAGCGGCCTGATGGATCGCCGATTCGCGTGGTGTAGTCGCCGATGATCAGGACGCCGACATGGCCCGCATCCTGGAACGCACGCATGCGCTGCAGCGGGATCGCGCGACCGATGTGGATGTCGGGCGACGTGACGTCGATGCCGAGCTTCACGCGCAGGTGCCGGCCGAGCTTGAGCTTGGCTTCGAGGCCACCCTCAGGCAGCACATCAACGGCGTTACGTGTGAGGACGTCGATCATGGGGTCTTCGCGCGGACCCGGCTCGCCGGTTGAGCGCGTGGGTCACTAGACTAGCGGGCGCCCTGATGCGGTTCCGGAGAGCCACCGCGCCGAAGCGTCGGCGCATCCGCAAGCTCAGACTCCTTGCCCTCTTGTTCGTGCTCGGGCTCCTGGGCTTGACGTCGTTTTCCTTCGGACTGCTCGAGGCGATCGCGACGCAGATTCCCGCGCTCGATCCGGCTCGCGAAGCGCAGGTGCAGCGCAACACCGACATCTACGCCGCCGACGGGCACACGATCCTTGCAGTCCTCCGTGGCTCCGAGGCCCGGATCGTCGTTCCGTCGAGCCGCATCTCGCCCTGGCTCAAGCACGCGATCGTGGCGATCGAGGACAAGCGGTTCTACGAGCATCGTGGTGTCGACATCAAGGGCATCGCGCGCGCCGTATACGCCGACGTGACGAAGCACGGTGTCGTCCAGGGTGGTTCGACGATCACGCAGCAGTTCGTGAAGAACGCGATCAACGGCAATGCCCCGACGATTACCCGCAAGCTGCGCGAGGCCGCGCTTGCGTGGCAGCTTGAGCAGCGGTGGTCGAAGGATCGCATCCTGACCGCGTACCTGAACACGATCTATTTCGGGAACGGCGCGTACGGAGCGCAGGAGGCGTGTCTCGTCTACTTCGGCCATGGTGCGAGCCCGCGCGAGATGACTATCCCGGAGGCAGCGCTCCTCGCCGGCATTCCCGAGGATCCGAGCCTCTACGACCCGGTCGCCCATCCGAAGCACGCGAAAGCCCGCCGTAACCTCGTGTTGCAACAGATGTTCGCGCAGCGGTTCATCAGTCGCGCGCAGTACCTGCGGGCGCTGAAGGCGCCGATGCCGAACCCGGCGAAGGTTCACCTGCCTTCGTCGCAGAGCCTCGCAGCGCCGTACTTTGCGAACTACGTCACCGATCAGCTGGTGCGTCGGTTTGGCCCGACAAAGGTGTACGGCGGCGGGCTGCGGGTGAAGACAACGATCGATCTGAACCTGCAGCGCGCAGCTCGTGATGCGATCGAGAAGGTTCTGCCCGCGTCAGTGGGGCCAACGGCGGCGCTCGTATCGCTCGATGTCCACACCGGCGCAGTTCTCGCGATGGTCGGCGGCCGAAACTACCACCACAGCCAGTTCAACCTCGCAACCCAGGGCGAGCGACAGCCGGGTTCGGCGTTCAAGCCATTCGTTCTCGCCGCGGCGCTGAGCAACGGGATTGCACCCGCATCGGTGCTGCCCTCGAAGCGCGTGATCCTCGACATCGGGGGCCGGGTCTGGGTCGTCAACAACTTCGAGCACGAGTATCTCGGCCCAATCAATCTGACGAAAGCGATCGCCTACTCCGACAACGCGGTGTTCGCCCAGCTGACGAACATCGTCGGCCCGAGTGCTGTTGCGCGAACGGCCGAGGCGCTCGGGATTACCACGCCGCTCTCGCCCTACTTCGCCATCGGCCTCGGTGCTGAGCCCGCGACCCCGCTAGAGATGGCACGTGCCTACGGGACACTCGCCAACGGCGGGTTGCGAGTCGACAGCTCGATGTTTGGCAACGAGCCGCGCGCCGTGGCGTGCCTCGGGGCAGTCGATATCCACGGCAACGTCTCGTGCAACAACGACAACGCGGTTGTCGCCCACCCGGTGCTCACCTCGACGCAAGCGGCCGCCGAGGATTTCATGCTTGAGCAGGTCGTCTCGTACGGCACGGGTACCGCGGCGCAGATCGCAGGTCGCGCAGTTGCTGGCAAGACGGGCACAACCGAGAACTACGGCGACGCATGGTTCGTGGGCTTCACCCCAGACATCGTGACGGCCGTCTGGATCGGCTACCCGGATGGACTCAAGCCGATGCTCCACGAGTTCCACGGGCATGCGGTTACCGGCGGTAGCTACCCCGCGTTGATCTGGAAGGCGTACACGGAGAAGGCGCTTGCCTATCTGAAGGTTCCGCCCACATCGTTCCCGTATCCATCGAGTCTGTATGGGCCAACGGAAACCGTCGTCAACCGCGGCGGCAAGATCGTGTACGACGACGGCTATTGCAAGAACGCGCTACCGCTCGTCTTCTACGACACCTCGCACATCATGGGCACGGCAACCTGCAAGAAGAACGAGGTTGCCGTTCCTCGCGTCGTTGGCATGACCGTTGCGGCGGCGAAGGCTCGGCTGGTCACGCAGCCGCTCCTCACGACAATCGTGTACCGCCCCGCCAAGCCGGGCGAACAGCTCGGCGTCGTCGTTGGCCAGCTCCCGAAGCTCGGAGCAACACTCTCGGCGTATGACCACGTGACGCTGATCGTCCCGAAGGCGACCTACGGAGCCGTGCCACGCGTGACGGGGCTGACAGGGCCGGAGGCGCTGACGCGGTTGACCAAGGCGAAGCTCGGAGTGCG
>OMIZ01000111.1 GCA_900299235.1 Actinomycetota bacterium | reverse complement strand
CCGCCACTTCCGCGACCTCGGTCTCTTCGGCGACGGCATCGTCTCGGTCTCGCCAGACGCTGGCCGCGCCAAGCAGGCAGAGCGCTTCGCTCAGATGCTCGAGGCGGAGTTCGCGATGATGCACAAGTCGCGTCCCGAGCACGACGTCGTTGCGGTCACCGAGATCGCTGGCCGTGTACGCGACAAGATCGCGATCCTCGGCGACGACGTGATCATGACCGGCGGCACGATGCGCGCGAACGTCGCTGCGCTGGAGGAGCATGGGGCGAAGGAGGTCTGGCTCTTCGCTACGCACGGCATGTTCTGCGGCGATTCGCTCGAGAAGTTCGCTGCCGACGACCGGATCAAGGGGATCGTCGTCACCGACACGGTGCCGATCGATCCGCTCACGCGGCCCGAGAAGCTGACGATTCTGCCCGTCTCCGGCCTGCTCGCCGAGACGATCATGAACGTCTTCGCCGACGACTCCGTGTCGGCGATCTTCGGCGGCGAAAACCAGCTCTTCTAGAGCAGATCTCGGCTGCGTCAGGCGGGTGGCGTACGCTCGCCCTCATGCAGCGCACGCAGAACGCCCGCGGTGAGGTAGCCGTCGTTGGTGCGGTGGCGCTCATCGCACTCGGCTCGGTTGTATCGACTGCTCCGAAGATGCTCCGCTCGCTCGCTCACGCGTATCGGGGCTACGCGAAGTACACGGCGGCAGATCGGCGGCACGCCGCCACGAATCAGCTCGAGATTCCGGGCGATGTCCTCGATTTCTATGCGGATCGGATCACGAAGGGTGATCGCGTCTACTTCCAGGTCGACCCGAGCGGCTTGAGCTCAAACATGACCTTGGCTCAGGCGGTGGCGTTCGCGGGTCGCTTCTACCTGCTGCCGGCTGTCCAGACGACCGATCTCGCCGACGCGAACACGGTCGTCTCGTTCCAGGCGGACCCGGGCACGCTCGGTCTGAAGTACGCGTGGCAGCAGCGTGCAGGAGTGCAGCTCTTCTTCGTCTCGAAGATCGCCGGCCGATGATCGTCCACGGCTTCGAGCTCGTGATCGCCAACGTGCTGTTCGGTGTCGTCGGCCTCGGGCTGCTCGGCGTCACGGGGATCGCGTCGTCGAGGCGCGCGCTGTTTCGGCTCGCGCCGCTTGGATACGCGGTGGGGCTGGCGACCACCGGAATCGCGGCCGCGGACTTGGCGCTTGTCCATATTCCGATCGGGCGGATCGGGCTGCCGCTCGTTGCGCTCGTCGTCTTCGCCCTCGGATGGTGGCGCATCGGCCCAAGTGCGCGATCCGAACCTCAGGCCACGCGCGGGCCGTGGACGGCAACGCGGGTCGTAACGCTGCTCCCCCTTGCAGGCGTGGCGGTGGTGTTCTGGTACCTCGCGCGGCTCCTGGCTGTGAAGCCTCTCGTCGAGTTCGACGGCTGGGTGATCTGGGCGACGCGTGCACGCGCGCTCTACGAGTTCGGGTACCCCGCAGCGCCGGTGTTCACCGACCCGACGTATCCGGCGCTACAGCACCCTCTGCTGCTGCCGTCGCTCGAGGCGATCGACTTCCGCTTCATGGGGGCCTTCGACGGGACTGTCGTGCACCTGCAGCTGCTCGGCTTCGCGCTCGTATTGGTCGGTGGTGCCTGGACGCTCCTCAGGTCGCGGGTGCGCCCGCTCGTTCTCGGCGTCACGCTGCTCGCGATCACCGCCGCGCCGACGTTCCTCTACCAGTTGCCTTCGAACTACGCCGATATCCCGCTCGCGTGCTTCGTGGCGCTCGGCGTGGCCGCGCTCGCGTGCTGGGTGCGCTCAGGTGATCGTGAGCTTGCGATCGCCGCGGCCGTGTTCCTTGGAGCGGGAGCGGTGACAAAGAGCGAGGGGGAGGCATTCGCACTGGCGGCGCTGATTGCCGCGGCCATCGCGCTGACCCCTGCCCGTCGCCGTTCCATCCTTGGGATCGCTGCGACCGTCGCGCTCGTCGATCTCCCGTGGCGCGTATGGGTCGCGATCAAGGGCGTCCAGAGCACCGACTACCGCACGAGTGACCTCGTTAACCCGGCGTACCTTGCCGACCATGCAAGCCGTGTGTGGCCAGCCGTGCACGAGCTGACGATCCAGATCGCGACGCGTGGGTCGTTCGGGTACCTCGTCCCGCTCGTCGGGGTGGCGATCGTCGGCGGCCTGCTGCTTCAGCATCGCCGGGAGGTGGCGTTCGCATCGGTGTAGATCGCGCTCTCGTTCGGTGCGCTCGTCGTCACCTACTGGGTGTCGACAAACCCGCTCACGAGCAACCTGTTCAACTCATCCGATCGCACGATCGACTCGATCGTGTTTGGCGCGGCGCTGCTTGTTCCCGTGTTGATCGGAGGCGGGGCGGATGCGGCAGCGCCCATCCCGAACGCTCCGCCAGAGCCGAATCTGCTGACGCAGACCGCGAAGTCGTAGGTCATCCGCCGTCGACCTGCGATCTATGGCTAGAATCGTCCGCCGTGGCTGGAGTTGGAACACGCGTCAAGATCACCGTTGCTGAGCGCACGAAGCTCGGCTCTGCCGAAACGCGCCGTTTGCGCGCGACGGGGCAGATCCCCGGTGTCATCTACGGGCAGAACACGCCCGTAGCGATCGCGGTTGCCGCAACGGAGTTGCGCGCAGCCCTGACGACCAGCGCTGGTCTCCACGCCGTCCTCGACGTGATCGTCGATTCGGGTGCCTCGCACTCGGTCGTCGTCAAGGACTACCAGGTCGACAAGGTGCGCGGCACGATGACGCACATCGACCTGATGGAGGTCAACCTCGACAAGGTCATCCAGACGACCGTCCATGCGAACCTCGTTGGCGAGGCTCCAGGTGCCAAGCAGGGCGGTACGCTCTCGCACGGCCCGACGGAAGTCCATGTTGAGGCGCGTCCGCTCGACGTCCCAGAGCACATCGACGTTGACGTCTCGACGCTGGGTCTTGGCGAGGCAATCCGGATCTCCGATCTCTCCTCGTACTCTGGCGTTACGTTCCTCGACGACCCTGACACGATTCTCGCATCGGTCAGCTCGTACGCAGGTGCCGACACCGATGAGGATGAGGCCGAAGGCGCTGCCGATGCAGTTGCCGAGGCCGAGGCCGAGACCGCTGAGCCCGAAGCTGAGGCAGCTGGCGATGACGCCGATGCCGACGCTGACGCGGCCGAGTAGTACGCGCCAGTCTCCTACGTGAGCACCTGCGCCTTCGGCGCGCCTGTCAGACTGCACCTGTCGTGACGTCATCTCAGGAGAGCTTGTGAGATTGCCGTGGCGCCGCGAAGATCGCGGCTCGTCGCTTGATCTACTCGTCGTTGGCCTCGGGAATCCGGGCCGTGAATACGCGCGCACGCGTCACAACGTCGGCTTCATGGTTGTCGACGAACTCGCGCGCCGCTACGACGGGTCGTGGCGCAGCAAGTTCGGCGGCCAGCTCGCCGAGATCCGCCTCGAGGGCCACAAGATCGCGTTACTCAAACCCGAGACGTTCATGAACCTTTCGGGCCAGGCCGTTGCGCCGGCAATGGCCTACTTCAAGCTGACGCCCGAGGCGGTACTCGTCGTGCATGACGAGAGCGATCTCGAGCTTGGTCGACTCCAGGCGAGACTTGGCGGTGGAAGCGCTGGCCACAACGGAATCAAGTCGGTCGCGAAGTCGCTTGGCACCCCGTACTTTCTGCGGCTGCGTGTGGGGGTGGGGCGGCCCGAGCGCGGCGATCGTCGTCCGCTCGCCGACTACGTCCTCGCAAACTTTGAGCCGCACGAAGATGCCGACGCCGTCATTCGTCGCGCCGCCGATGCCGTCGAGACGCTCGATGCCGATGGCCTCGATCGCGCCCAGGTGAGCATCAACGGGCGCCCAAGTGGCGAGGTGTCGGGGGATGAGTAAACGATAAAGATTCGTCGCTCGGCGGCAGTCACCTGCCGCTGAGCGGCGAAAAGTGCGTAAAATCACGATTTTGTGCGGTCCGCCACGTACTGCCCCGGAATCCCGCATGAGCAGGGGGATTTCCGTCGACACGAGTACGTTTTCTCCTTCTCCTATACCCCATTATGGGGATGACTAATACCCCAAAAGGGGGAGTGACGCGGTTGTAAGGGGCTGGTGAACTTGGTCGTCCCAACGACAAACGGCTGGCTAGTTGGTCGCCGTTTCCCGCCGAAGGGAGACACCCACGTTATGAAACAGCTACGGCTCGTATCGCTTCTGTTCGTCCTCATCTACTGCGTCGCTTTTGGGCCCGGTAAGGCCTCCGCATCAAGCAAGAGCGCCAGCAGTGCCAAGGATCAGCGCGTGGGGAACAAGATCGTCCGCTTCGCCCGCAATCTCCTCGGTGTCCGGTACCAGTACGGTGGCACGTCACCTGCGAGCGGCTTCGACTGCTCGGGCTTCGTGCGCTTCGTGTACCGCCACTTCGGTGTCGACCTCCCGCACAACTCATGGGGTCAGGCTGTCGCCGGCTCGCATGTCTCACGCGGTCAGTTGAAGCCGGGCGACCTCGTCTTCTTCGCCGGTGAGGGGCATGTCGGCCTCTACATCGGCAACGGTCGCTTCATTCACGCGCCGCATTCGGGCACGCGCGTCTCCGTGAGTTCACTGAACGGCGGTTGGTACGGCGCGACCTACGACGGTGCACGGCGGATCGTTGGTCTGATGAGCGACACGCTCAAGGCACGCCTTGAGATCACGAAGCTTCCGGCGCACGTCCATGGCGCCGTGCGGTACACGCGGCTCCGCGATCGGCTCCATCGCACGTCGCCGAGCCGCCGCTCGAAAACGGCTCTGGGCCTCGACATGGCAGGCCCCCTGCTGCTCGCCCGTCGTCAGAGCCCGCGCCAGCGCGTCGCCTTCGCGCGCTCGTCACCCATGGCGTAGCGCTTCGGCGCGTCACGCGCCCGCGGCTACCATTGCGTCCCCCGGAACCGGCGTTTCGGGCAGTCGTCATGGACCTGCCGCTCCTCCACATCCTCGTTGACCGCCTTCGGGCCGACGAACGGCTCCCAGCATTTGCTGCAGCGTTTCCGACGCGCGCCCGCGTGTCGGAGCCTGCACTGCCGTTGCTTCTCGCAGCCTTGCACGAGGAGCGCGGGACGGGGACGCTCGTCGTACTCCCCGAGGATGCCGATGCCCGCGATGCAGCCGACGCTGCCGCATGGTTCCTGGGCGACGACCAGGTCGCACTGCTGCCGTCGCGGGGCGTGAAGGTCGAGTCGGGCCTTGAGCCGCCGCCACACCTGGTGGGTGAGCGTTCGCGTGCACTGCACGTTCTTGAGCGTGGGGGACTCGTCTGTATCTCTGCCGCGGCGCTTGCCGAGCGAGTGCCGCCGCCCGGCGAGCGCACGAGCGCGCTGACGATTTCGAAGGGTGACGAGCCGGGAATCGACCTCCTTGCCGAGTCGCTCGCGATGGCCGGGTACGAGCGGGTCGACCGTGTCGAGGAGCGCGGCCACTTTGCCGTACGTGGCGGCCTCGTCGATGTGTTCCCGACCACCGGGCGTGAACCGCTCCGGATTGAGCTCTTCGGCGACGAGATCGAGGGCATCCGTGCGTTCTCGCCGTTCACCCAGCGTGCGCTCCGCCAGGTCGAGACGGCAACGATCCAGCCGGCATCCGAACGTCGGCGTGACCTCGTCGAGATCACGCTCCCAGACGACGAGGAGGACGACCGCGTCACGGCCAGAGCGTCCGAAGATCTCGTGCCGCTCCTCGACCGCGTTCCCGATGTCGTGTGGCGCATCGACGACATTCGCGCCGTGTGGGAAGAGGAAGGGCTGCCGGAGGTCGACCTTGAGGGCGCCACGGTGCTCGACTCACTGCCGCAGGGCCAGCCGTTCTCGTTCGATGCGCTCCGGCCCGCGCTCTCTGCTCGTGGGCTCGCCGAGGCAGAGAACGAGCTGGACGGTCTGATCCGTGGCGGCCTGTCGGTCATCGTCACGTTCCCGCATCGGGGTGAGGCCGAGCGGCAACGTCATCTGCTGCGCAAAGTCTCGGCCGAGCTGCTCGAGCCAGGCGTCGAACCGGAGGGGCTGAACTTCGCCGTCACGCCAGCGCGCCGTGGGTTCGTGTGGCGCGACCTCGGCATTGCGCTCCTGCCTGACACGCAGGTCTTCCGTCGCAGGCCCCCACGTGCGACCGCACCGATCGGCCGAGCACTGCAGACGTTCTCGGATCTCCGTACCGGTGACTACGTCGTGCACGAGGATCACGGCGTCTCGCAGCTCCTTGGCTTCGAGACCAAGGAAGTTGCGGGCGTCACACGCGACTACCTCCTGCTCGGCTTCAAGGGGGAGGATCGTGTCTTCGTTCCCCACGAGCAGATCGGCAAGGTCTCCCGCTACATCGGCTCCGATGCGCGCCCACCAGCGCTTTCGAAGCTCGGCGGCAAGGCGTGGGACAACCTCAAGACCCGTGCGCGCGACCACCTGCGCGAGATGGCTGGCGAGCTGCTGCAGCTCTACGCGCAGCGCCAGACGCGGCCCGGCATCACCTACGACGTCGAGGGCGAGTGGATGCAGCGCCTCGAAGCGGAGTTCCCGTTCCGTGAAACCGAAGACC
This sequence comes from Actinomycetota bacterium, assembly GCA_900299235.1. Lineage (GTDB taxonomy): Bacteria > Actinomycetota > Thermoleophilia > Gaiellales > Gaiellaceae > PALSA-600. Next base: position 4,171 of record OMIZ01000111.1, on the reverse strand, counting down.
AGGCACGTGCGATCGAAGCGGTGAAGGAAGATCTCGAGGCGCCCCGTCCGATGGACCGCCTCGTCTGCGGTGACGTTGGCTTCGGCAAGACCGAGGTCGCACTCCGCGCCGCCTTCGCGGTGGCCTCGAGCGGCAAGCAGGTGCTCGTCCTCGTGCCGACGACGATCCTCGCCCAGCAGCACTGGAACACCTTCCGCGAGCGCTACCGCGACTTCCCAATTCGCGTTGAGATGGTGTCGCGCTTCCGCAAGCCCGCCGAGGTAAAGCAGGTGCTCGCCGAATTTGGGGAGGGGAAGGTCGACGTGCTCGTCGGCACGCACCGCATCCTCTCCCGCGACGTGATGCCGAAGGATCTCGGACTCGTGATCGTCGACGAAGAGCAGCGCTTTGGTGTTGCCCAGAAGGAGCTGCTGCGGCAGCTGCGCCTTGAGGTCGACGTGCTCGCGCTCTCGGCGACGCCGATTCCGCGCACCTTGCACATGTCGCTCGCGGGGCTGCGCGACATCTCTGTCATCGAGACGCCGCCGGAAGGGCGCCGCCCGATTCGCACCCACGTTGGCGAGTACGACGAGGAGCTGATCAAGCAGGCGGTCGAGCGAGAGCTCAACCGCGACGGTCAGGCGTTCTACCTCCACAACCGCGTCGAGACGATCGAAGACGCGGCGGAGAAGATCCGCCAGCTCGTCCCCGGTGCGCGTGTGATCGTCGGCCACGGCCAGATGACTGAGCGTGAGCTCGAAGACACGATGATCGCCTTCTTGAAGGGCGACGCCGACGTGCTCGTGTCGACGACGATCATCGAATCGGGCCTCGACATCCCGCAGGCAAACACGCTGATCGTTGAGCGCGCCGACACGTTCGGCCTGTCGCAGCTCTACCAGATCCGCGGTCGCGTTGGTCGGCGCGACGTTGCGGCGCACGCGTATCTCTTCTACCCCGATGCGCGTGACCTCTCCGGTGAGGCTCGGGCGCGGCTCGCCACGCTCGCCGACCACACCGAGCTCGGCGCAGGCTTCGCCATCGCGATGCGTGACCTTGAGATTCGTGGCGCGGGCGACCTGCTTGGTGCTGAGCAGTCGGGCCACGTTGCCGCTCTCGGCTTCGAGCTCTACGTCGAGATGCTCCACGAGGTTGTCGCCGAGCTCTCCGGCCAACGCCGCCTCGCGACGCGGCCCGTGCGTGTCGACGCGCGGGTCGACGCGTACGTGCCCGCCGCGTACATCGCGTCTGAGGCACTCAAGATCGACCTGCACCGCCGCCTCGCACTCGTCGAGGACGACGACGAGCTGCGCGAGCTGAAAATTGCAACCGAGGATCGCTTCGGTGCGCTTCCAGAGCCTGTCGCGAACCTCTTCGCGATCCAGGAGCTGAAGCTCAAGCTCGCGGTGCTTGGTGCCGACTACCTCGTCTTTGCAAACGGCCGTGTCGCCGTCGGGCCTGTCGTCCTTGGCTCATCCGAGCTCCGCGAGCTGCGTGATCGGGTGGAGACGGCGATCTACACGTCTGCCAAACGCGAAGTGACCTTGCGCGAGGATGGAATCGCGGCTGCCGTCCGACTCGTCGATGCTATGATCTCAGCGCGCCAGGCAGCCTGATCCGTCCTGGAAATGCGCAGTCTCCCCATGCGGACCCGCCTCCTCACAGCTTGTTCTATCGCCGCAGCGGCCGTGCTCTCTGCGACGCTTCTCGCTGGGTGCGGTGGCACGAAGGTTGCGAAGCTGACGTCTGACGATGTCGCTGTCGCTGGGCCTGCGCACATCACGAAGGCGTCGTATAACGAGCTGATCAAAGAGTCGAAGGCCTACTACGGAAGCCAGAAGCGCATCTTCCCGAAGGCTGGATCCACCGAATTCCAGACGATCAAGAACCAGGCGATCTCGCAGCTCGTGCAGGCAGCAGAGCGCGAAAACGAAGCGACCAAGATGGGCGTCAAGGTCACCGATCAGCAGGTCTCCGATCGCCTCAGCCAGATCAAGAAGCAGTACTTCGGTGGCAGCGAGGCGCAGTATCAGTCGCAGATCAAGGCTCAGGGCCTGACCGATGCGCAGGTGCGCACCGACGTCCGCCAGCAGCTGATCTCCGAGGGTGTCTTCAACAAGATCACCAAGGACGTCAGCGTGTCTGACAAGGACGTGACCGACTACTACATCGCTCACCCTGACCAGTACAAGGCGACGCCGTCGCGCAAGGTGCGTTACATCCTCGTTGGCAAGAACCAGGCGACGCTCGCGGCGTCGATTCTCTCGCAGCTGAAGAGCGGTAGCGACAGCACCTGGTGCACCCTTGCGAAGAAGTACTCAAAGGATCCGAGCTCGAGCGGCACGTGCGGTAAGGCCTCGTTCACGAAGGGCCAGACCGTCAAGAAGTTCGACGCACTCCTCTTCTCGCTGAAGACGGGCCAGACTGCCTCCGTGGACACGCCTGAGTACGGCTGGTTCGTGTTGCAGCCGACCGCCGACGCGACGAATGGCACTGCAACGCCCGAGAAGCAGGTTGCAGACACAATCAAGCAGCAGTTGATTCAGGAGAAGAAGAACCAGGTCATGACTGACTGGGTCAACAAGATCTCCAAGAACTACTGCACCGGCGGCAAGGTCAAGTATCAGATCGGCTACACGCCGAGCCCTGACCCTTGCACCACGATCACTGCGTCCACGCAGACGACTTAAGGGGCGTAGTGTTGGTCCGGCCACGCGGCCGGGTTGGGTGCCGCGACGACGGAGCGAACGCATGCGCGAAAACGGAGTGACAACCTGGTGACGGCCTCGCGGGAAGAGCTTGCGGCGGCGCTCGTTGATCTCCAGGAGTTGACCGAGCGTCTTCGGCGTGACTGTCCGTGGGATCGCGAGCAGACGACGCGCACGATCGTCCCGCACACGCTCGAAGAGGCCTACGAAGTTGCCGATGCGGCGATCAACGGCGACGACGCGAAGCTGCGTGACGAGATCGGCGATCTGCTCTTCCAGTCGTACTTCCTTGCGCTGCTGCTCTCTGAGCGTGGGGCGGGCGACCTCGCTGACGTTGCGCGCGGCATTCACGCGAAGCTTGTTGCGCGTCACCCGCACGTGTTCGGTGACGCGGAGGCCGACACCGCAGGTCGTGTGCGCGAGAACTGGGAGCGGCTGAAGGTCGAGCAGGAGGCGCGCTCGGGCGTGTTTCACGACGTCCCGGAGTCGCTGCCCGCCTTGCTGCTCGCGCGCAAGATCCAGCGTCGCGCCGCGAGTGCCGGCTTTGACTACCCGACCGTCGCCGATGCACTCGGCGACCTTGCGGAAGAACTCGACGAGCTGAAGGCAGAGCTGTCGGGTGAGCCCATTCCGGAGATGGAGCCTGACCGCCGCGTTGCCGAGGAGCTCGGCGACGTGTTGTTTTCGGTTGTGAACACGGCGCGGAAGCTGAACGTCGACCCTGAGCTCGAGTTGCGTGCGGCGTCGGCGCGCTTCCGTGAGCGGGTTGAGGGTGCGGTCGAGCTCGCTGCCGCCGATGGAAAGGATTGGACGTCGCTCGACCTCGTCGAGCAGGACTCGTATTTCGACCGAGCGAAAGGAACCGTATGAGCGCCATTGCTGATGTGCGGGGTCGTCAGATCGTCGACTCGCGCGGAAATCCCACCGTCGAGGTTGACGTTCGTCTCGCGTCGGGCGCTGTTGGCCGCGCCGCTGTCCCGTCGGGTGCCTCGACCGGCGCCCACGAGGCTGTCGAGCTGCGCGATGGCGGTACCGAGTGGAGCGGTAAGGGCGTGACGGCGGCTGTTGCGAACGTGAACGGTGAGATCGCTGCGGCGGTCAGTCGCCGTGATGCGGGCGATCAGGAGGGGCTTGATCAGGCGCTCCGTGACCTTGACGGAACGCCGAACAAGGGGCGGCTTGGCGCAAACGCGATCCTGGGCGTGTCGCTCGCTGTCGCGAAGGCGGCGGCAGCGGAGGCTGAGCAGCCGCTCTACCGCTATCTCGGCGGCGACGGTGCGGTGACGTTGCCGGTGCCGATGATGAACGTCATCAACGGCGGCGCGCACGCCGACAACTCGATCGACCTGCAGGAGTTCATGGTTGTGCCTGCTGGCGCCGCGACGTTCGCCGAGGCGCTGCGGATCGGCTCGGAGGTCTACCACGCGCTGAAGAAGGTGTTGCACGACCGTGGGCTCGCGACCGGCGTGGGTGACGAGGGCGGG
>OMIZ01000110.1 GCA_900299235.1 Actinomycetota bacterium | reverse complement strand
CCGTACTGCTCCCGTGCCGATGCCCTGGCTGCCTCGGCGAGCTACCCCATCATCACAGTGACGGTGACGGTTGCCTCCAACGCGAGCTCGTCGGTGACGAATGTCGCTCGCGTGTCGGGTGGTGGCGAGCTGAATACGGGCAACGACTCTGCCAGCGACAACACTGACATCAGCCCGCTGCTCTATCCGCTGACCACGATCTATCCGCTGACCACGACGGCTCGAGGCTCGGGCTCGATCGCAGGCTCGCCGGGTAGCACGACGTGCCAGTCGTCCTGTCAGACGAACTACGCCGCAGGTACGACCGTTACGCTCACGGCAACGCCGGCAGCGGGTTGGCGGTTCTCGGGCTGGTCGGGCGCCTGCTCGGGTACTTCGACGACCTGCACCGTGCTGATGGACGACGCGAAGAATGTGACGGCGACGTTCATTCAGGTCTTCGATCTCAAGGAAGCGACGCTTGGTGCGGGCACCGGAACGGCGACGCTTGCGGCTGGCTCGGGCGCGATCATCGCCGGTGCGGGCATCGTGTGTGTCAACTGCAAGGCAACCTACGACGCGGGCACGCCCGTCGAGCTGCGCGCCGTGGCAGCGCCCGGCTCAAGGTTTGCCGGGTGGGGCGGCGACTGTTCCGGTACGGCGTTTTGCAGCCTCACCATGAGCCAGGCCCGCAACGTCACGGCGACGTTCGTGAAGCTCGCGAAGCTCACGGTTGACGTCCAGGGCGGCGGGAGTGTTCAGTCGACTCCGGCGGGGATCACGTGCGATCCCGACTGCGTCCAGAGCTACGACGACGGAACGCCGGTGAAGCTCGTTGCGACACCACGCGCTGGCTACCGCTTCGTCGGATGGTCGGGCGCCTGCTCCGGAACCCAGCTCACGTGCACAGTCAGGTTGAATGGCGACAAGTCGGTGGTCGCGGTGTTCGCCGCGATCCCGAACAACCCGGTGTCGGTCACCACGTCGCTCGACAGGACGGAGGTGCTCTCGGGCAAGCGGGTTGTCGTGAACGTGGCGTTGCACAACCCGAATAGCTCGCCGCGCACGTTGATGGTGCGGATTCCGGTACCGGCGAACTTGACGGTCGAGTCGGTCGAGTCAGGTCGTGTTGTCGGGAACGCGCTCGTCTGGATGGTCACGCTTCCTGCGGGCGGCGATGCCTCCTATGACGTGCGGATCAAGACACGCGGCCCGTCTCGGACAGTGACGTTCGCGGCAACCGCCAATGGTGACGGTCAGACGAAGATCGACGAAGGTGACATGAGCAACGACCTTCGGATCGTCGCGCTCTCCCTCGTCGTCTACTTCGATACCGACAAGTACAACCTCCGCCCCGATGCGCTCAACACGCTCGACTCCGTGCGGGGCCTGATCAAGCGCTACGGCATCACCGTCGCGTACATCAACGGCAACACCGATAGCCGCGCCTCGGTGCAGTACAACTACTGGCTCTCGGGTCAGCGGTGTAAGTCGGTGGCCGACTATCTCCTCTCGAACCTGGGGCTGCGCTCGATTGCCGGCTCGGTCGCTCGGTCGGAGCTCAATCCGGTCGCGCCGAACACGACCGAGGCGAACATGCAGCTCAACCGCCGGGTCGAAATCACCTTCGGGTAAGGGGCTCGAAGATGGGGTGCTGGGCCGTATCAGGGACGCGGCCTGGCACCCTGCCCGCGCGTCGTTGAGCTCGCCCCGCTCGTTTCCCCGCTAGAGGTGGTGGGGCCCGCGCGGCAGTTCGATCAGATACGGCGCGGGAACTACTGTCGCGCGTCTCCTCCCAATGACTGCATTCGCGCGGCTAGAGGAATAACGGAGTACCTAAAACCACAATCGCGGAGTCCCGAGACTCCGACGACATTGGTTATGTGGCTCTAGGTACGTCCAAACAGCGTGTAAACACGTCCAGGTCGCGCGCCTATGCGCGCATTCCTGCTTCGCGTGGCCGTGTGGCGACCGCGGCTGTGGGCGCGCTCGCGATCGTGCTTGCGGCAGTGCTCGGACTGGGCCATCTGATTGGCCGAGGCCGGGATGCGGCGGCCGTCGCAACGCAGCGTCTCGTCGGCGAGCCGGTGCGTGCACCGTTCGTGCAGACCCATGGTCGCGGTGTCGTCGTTGGCGTCAACCAGGCGGGGCTGATTGCTCGTAACCGCGGCGCGCAGCTCTCGTTCTCGCTTGCGGCTCCGCACGCGGGTCCGTGGGAGAGGCGGCGCAACGGCGCTGTCCGCGTGACCGCGTTCGGCACCGAGGTCGTGCGGTACGGACTGCCTGCGTCGGAGGAGTACGTCGTGATGCGTCGCTCATCGCGCACACGCGTGCTGCGGTGGAACCTTGGGGCGAACGTCACGCCGCGGCTTGCGGGTGGGGGTGTCACGTTTGTCGATGCGCAGGGCCGCCCGCTCAACCTCAACCTCTCAAGTCCGCGGATCCTGTCGCTCTCCGGCAAGGACATTACGCCGGGTCAGCTCGGGTGGCGGGTCGTGCGTGGCACGCATGGGTATCAGCTCGCGCTGCGCTTGAACGATCGCTCGCTTCCGTCGAGCTACATCGTCGACCCGACCGTGACGTACCGAACCTCGACGACGGCGCAGGCTAACGCCGCGACATCGTTGAGCTTCACGCTGCCCGCCACGGTTGCGTCGGGCGACCTGATCGTCATGGAGCTCTCGGGTAACAACGCGAGTTCGTCGGGCTTCGCGAGCGGCGGTACGGCGACGGCCTGTGCGTCGAGCGCGCTCACGATCTTCGACAACACCTCCATCACCGGCGTCCGGCAGGTGCTGCTCTATGGCACTGCGGCGAGCGGCGATGCAGGTAAGACCTGCACGATCAGCTGGACGACCGCCCAGGAAGTCACGGGCGTCGTCGCGGCGTACACGACCGGCACCTACTACACGTCGAAGCCGATTGACTTCGGTTCGCTTGGGACTGCCGGTACGACTTCGTCTACATCGGGCTACGTCTCGAACAACCTGACGACGTACTTCTTGAACGAGTTTCTCGCCCTCGCGGTCACGGAAGACAGCAACAAGACGATCGGCACACCTACACCGGGTGCGTGGACATCCCAGGCGTCGCAGTCAAACGAGTCTGGTCCGGCCAAGATCAGGTCGGCCTACTTTGACGGCGCGACACGTGTGAGCGCCTCCGCGGCGACCGTCTCGGGTTCGTGGGGAGCGGGTACTGCGAGTTCCGTCGCCGCCGCGTTCGGTATCCGTCAGGCCGACACGACGCCGCCGGTGCCGACGCTCACCGCACCGACGGCGAACGCGAACATCAAGAACGGCGTGTCGCTCACCGCGACGCTCACAGACGACAACTCGGGTCCGGCGAGCGTGACCTATTACTACTGCGCCGGAAACGTCACATGTACGCCGGCGACCGGAACCGCGATCGGCTCGGTGACGCTCGCGACATCGGCGACGTACTCGTACACCTGGACAGGTCAGCCTGCTGACGGCCAGTACACGCTCCTTGCGAAGGGCTTCGATATTGCCGGCAACGTGGCTGACTCGAGCACCGTGCTGGTTCGCATCGACAACACTGCACCGACTCAGGCGTTGTCAGCGACAGCGGTGACGAATGCTGCGGGCCAGTACTTCAACGCGAGCACGAACACCTTCTATTACAACACCGGGGCGGGCGGCAGCTTCACGCTGACGTCTGTTCCGACGGAGTCCGGATCAGGTCTCACGAACATCGTCTTCCCGGCGATCAGCGTCACAGGGTTCACGGGGTCGACGAAGACGGTCGCTTCGCCTGGGCCCTACACGTCGAACACCTACACCTGGACGACGTCAGCGACGACCCCACCCGCTGACCAGACGATTACGGCCACAGACAACGCTGGCAACGCAGGATCCGCGACATTGAGCTTCGCCCGCGATGTGACGGGGCCGACGTCTGTGTCGTTGACTGCTCCGGCTGGGTCGGCGAATGTGCGTGGTGCGTCGGTGACGGTGTCGGG
>OMIZ01000109.1 GCA_900299235.1 Actinomycetota bacterium | reverse complement strand
CCCGCGTAACCGGCGGCGAGCAATACCTCTTTGCCCCGCGCAGCGTCACCGACAACGGCGTTGTCGTGCTGTCACCGCCACTCCACCACGCCGTCGTGACTGCGCAACTGACCAGCGCCGTGACGGTCGCATCGCAAGTAGCTCTCGAGAACGTCCTCAAGGGCCTCGAAACGCAGGGACTGCTTGATTTCACCGCGACAGGCGGTGGGGTCACCCTCGCGTGGGGTAAGCCGTACTTCAACCGGCTCCCGTCGTCGCTCGTCGCGAAGTACATGCCGGTCGACAAGGTCGCATCCGCAAACGCAGGTGCGACGGTTCCGGCGCTCCTCGACGCTGTTGCGTTCGCGTCGGACCCGTCGAATGTGATTCTCGAGGCAAATGACCTTGCCGTCGTCGTCGCGTCTGATTCGCTCGATCACGTCAACTCGATCATCACGGCGATCTTCAATGGCGCAGCTGCAAGCCTGTTCCATGTGACGAGCATCCGCCGCGGCTTCGTCGACGCGTCACGGCTCGGCACCAGCCAGCAGAGCCTCACCAAGCAGCTTGCAGTGGCAGCGGGCGTGCCGGGAGCCTCGTCGATCCCGGACCAGGCGCAGCTCTTCCTGGGATTCACCTCCACGCAGCGTGACGCGCTTGCCCCCTCGAACATGGCGAGCCTCGAAACCGTGCCTGGCATTACCGACCAGTTCCCGAACGGGTACTTCGCACGAGGAACGACGATGCATCTGTCGCACCTCAAGGAGGATCTCACCGGCTGGTACGGGACGACGTACGCATCACGCGTCGGAGCCGCGTTCAGCGCACGACACCCGATCGATCCTCGCAACCCGGTCACGGTGCCTGTGCGGCCCGAACGCGAAGACGACGTCAAGAACGAGTTGCGCCAGAGCGGCTACATCGGTCATTCGAGCTCAATGCAGCCCGTTTCGCGACTCAGTGACGACCTCGTCGACAACTACGGCGTGCCATGGCACCGAGGCACACCGATCCCGCTTCGAGCTGATTTCAACACGCTCGATAACCCGTTCTCGTACAGCGCGTACCCGTCGGTCGATGGCTACAGCTCGACGCCGGCCACCGGCCTCCACTTCGTCGTCTACATGCCGACCTCCGACATGTTCCACCGGATGCGGCGGGCGATGGATGGCCAGTACGCAGACGGCAACCTCGGCAACGCTGCCGTGAAGGGGCCGTTCAACAAGGTGCTCACGACCACGCATCGGCAGAACTTCCTCGTTCCACCGAAGGCGCACCGGTCATTCCCTCTCGCCGAGCTCCTCTAGAGCCCCGGTGAGCGTTGGGGCGGCGCGTCCCTTACCCGAGTCGCGCCGCCCCAACCACTTCTCGCTCAAGCCGAACAGGGGTGCCAACACGCCCCTCACTCTGTCGAGTGAACTTCGGCCCACGACGTCAACACATGCCCGAAGAGGCCGATTCCGCATGCGACATGGACAGCCGGACTCATGCTTAGCGTCAGCGCGCTCGACGAGGTCACGGTCAACCTGCCATCGGGTGTTGCCACCCGCAGCCAGGTTCGTGCCCACGTGCTCGCGGTCGGCGTGCGCACGATTGCGCTTGAGGCGATCGAGAAGTCCGACGTCCTTCGTTTGAAAGAGCACTACCAGTATCCGGGGTGTTATCTGACTACCGCCGAAAGCGAAGCACTGCTGTACGCGTTCAAGGGAACTCTCGTCCTTGCGGAGCCGGTCGGGGACCTGCGCTTCGTTGTCGATGAGGGTGTCTCCGATCCTGACCAGGCGACGAAGATCCTTGCGGCGTTCCCGGTCAAGATCACCCGCACACCGCCGGGCTCGCCGATCGAGGGAGAGACGATCAGCATCAGCCCGTATGTGATCCTCGTCGACACCGCCGAGGACTTTGACGTGGGAGACCGAGTCCAGATCGAAGTTGATCTGGCTGAGCTCGACATCACCCTTCGCCCGCAGGCGACTGTCCTGCGCGCGGGTGGCGGGGTTGTCGCCTTCGGGATCTCTGAAGACAGCACGAGGGAGCGCGCGACGCTCGCCCACCTCGTGATCTCTAGCTACCGGGCCAAGCTCTCCGGTCGCCGTCACCACGGCGCCCGCTCGCTCCCGGAATTCTGAACTGGAAGAAAGGGAGTGTGTTCGTGCTTGATGCTCGAAATCTGACGGAGATGCTGACGCGAGCGGATCGTCTACCTACAGGCGATGCGGCTGCGGTGTTGAAGGTCGCGAATCTTTGTGCTGGGCGCGAGGCGTCGGCCGACACGATCGCGGGGAGCGCAGGGCGTGACGTTCGCTTCGCCGCGGAGCTGCTGCGGCTCGCGAACTCGGCGTTCTCGGCGCCACGCGAACCGATCGTGTCGCTGCCGGTTGCGATCACGCGGCTCGGCATGAGCCTTGTCGAAAGCCTCGCCCGCGCGTTTTCGGCGTCCGGCCTGCTGCGCGGCTGCCCAGACCCTGAGCTCGCCCAGCGAATTCACCAGCACTCGGTGCGGACGGGTGTGATGGCCTACGCGTTTGCCGATGGCGGACTCTCGCGCGACGAAGCTCTTGCGGCCGGACTGCTCCAGAACACGGGGCTCTATCTCTTCGCGTTCGCCGCACCGGTTGGGCTGAAGCGCCTGACGTTTGCCGACTACTCCGACACGCTCTTCTACGAGCGCGAGTACGAGGCGTTCGGAACGACGCACGCTGAGGCAGGCGCAGCGCTCGCGTCCAAGTGGGGCTTCCCCCAGCCGCTCATCGAGGTGATCGCAGAGCACGATCTGCCGATCCCTTCAACACGGATCGGTGCGGTCGCCCGGCTTGCTGACCTCGTTGCGCGCCAGCAGGGCTACGGCATCGAGCCGCCCGAGGAGATCCATCCAGGCTTGGCGTTGAAGGCGCAAGTCACGGACGCTTCGGGGCT